>JAZJYU010000046.1:0-3222 GCA_040390225.1 Actinomycetota bacterium
CGGAGTAGGGCAGGCCGAGCTCCAGGATGTCGACGCCGTTCTCGACCAGAGCCACGGCCGCATCGATGCTGGTCGCGAGGTCGGGGAAACCGACCGGCAGGTACCCGATGAGCGGTCCGCTGCCGGCCTCATGCCTGGCGGCGATCGTCGCAGAGACTTCGCTCACTCCTGCCGCGCCCCATCGTCGAAGAGGTCGAACCACGCTCCGGCCGTCGCAACATCTTTGTCACCGCGGCCGCTGAGGTTCACCAGGATGATCGAATCAGGGCCGAGATCGCGCCCGAGCTTCAGCGCACCGGCGAGGGCGTGCGCGGATTCGATGGCCGGGATGATGCCCTCGGTTCGGCTGAGCAGGCGCAGTGCTTCCATCGCCTCCGTGTCCGTCGCCGGCAGGTAGCTGGCCCTGCCGATGTCATTGAGCCAGGCATGCTCGGGACCGACGCCGGGGTAGTCGAGTCCCGCCGAGATGGAATGCGAGTCGATCGTCTGGCCGTCCTCATCCTGCAGCAGGTAGCTCCTCGCACCATGAAGAATGCCGGGCCGGCCGCGCTCGATCGAGGCCGCGTGCCGATCGGTGTCCACACCGTCACCCGCCGCCTCGAACCCGTACAGCCGTACCGACGGGTCGTCGAGGAATGCGTGGAAGATTCCGATCGCGTTCGAGCCACCGCCCACACAGGCGGCCACGGCATCCGGAAGCCGGCCGGTGAGATCGAGCACCTGTTGACGTGCCTCTTCGCCGATGATCTTCTGGAAGTCGCGCACCATCGCGGGGAACGGATGCGGGCCGGCGGCGGTGCCGAAGATGTAATTGGTCGTTTCGACCGACGCGACCCACTCCCGGTAGGCGTCGTTGATCGCGTCCTTGAGCGTGCGGGATCCATTCGTGACCGACACCACCTCGGCGCCGAGCAGGCGCATCCTGGCCACGTTGAGCGCCTGGCGCTGCGTGTCGACCTCGCCCATGAAGATCGTGCACTCCATGCCGAACAGCGCGGCGGCGGTCGCGGTGGCGACACCGTGCTGCCCTGCGCCGGTCTCGGCGATCACCCGGGTCTTGCCGATCCGTCGAGTGAGCAGCGCCTGGCCCAGCACGTTGTTGATCTTGTGCGAGCCGGTGTGGTTGAGGTCCTCGCGCTTGAGGATGATGCGCGCCCCGCCGGCGTGTGCGGCGAAGCGTGGCACCTCGGTGATGATCGACGGACGGCCGGTGTACGTGCGGTGCAGCTCGGCGAGCTCGGCTTGGAACGCGGGGTCGACGCGGGCCTCGTCGTACGCCGCAGCCAGTTCATCTATCGCAGCGATGAGCGATTCGGGCATGAAGCGCCCGCCGTACTCGCCGAAATACGGGCCTGCCGTGCTGTTTCTCAGGTCGGTCATACCGCGAGGCCGGCCTTTCCCGCTGACAGAAAGGTTTCGAGGGCGCGCACGGGATCGCCGTCGGTGACCAGCGCTTCGCCGACGAGCACCACATCAGCACCCGCCTGCCGGTAGTGCGCGACGTCCTCCGCGCTCTTGACCGCCGACTCCGCGACGCGGATGACACCGGACGGGATACGCCCGGCCAGCGACCCGAAGAGGTTCTGGTCGAGCTCGAAGGTGGCGAGGTCACGGGCGTTGACGCCGACCAGACCCGCGCCGATGTCGAGCGCTCGCTCAAGCTCGTCCGCGCTGTGGGTCTCGACCAGCGCGGCCATTCCGAGCGAGGTGACCAGTTCGTACAGCGAGCTCAGTTCGGACTGTTCGAGTGCGGCGACGATGAGGAGCACGATGTCCGCGCCGGCCGCCCGCGCCTCGAACACCTGGTAGGGGTCGGAGATGAAGTCCTTGCGGAGCACAGGCAGTGTGACCGCATCGCGCACCGCCTCGAGATCGGCGAGGGCACCACCGAACCGGCGTGCCTCGGTGAGCACGCTGATCGCGCTCGCCCCGCCGGTCTGGTAGGACGCGGCCAGGGCGGCGGGGTCCGCGATCTCGGCGAGGGGCCCGCGCGATGGACTCGCCCGCTTCACCTCCGCGATGATCTTCACCCGATCGGCAGGGGCGAGGGCGCTGAGGGCGTCGATGGCCGGCGGGCGATCCGCCGCGGCCGACTCGATCTCGGAGAGCGGACGTTCGGCGCGACGACGATCGGCGTCCTCGCGGGCGCCGGCGGTCAGGTCACGCAGTAACGACACGGCTGCTAATGGTGTTTGGACGTGTACTTCGGCCCGTAGACGCCGTAGCCGAGCCGTGACAGGACGACGCCGACGATGAAGCCGACCACGAGGAGTCCGACCGATGCCCAGACGATGACCGGCAGATCGAAGCAGAATGCCACCGTGCCGACGGCGAATGCGACAAGCATGATGATCACCGCGGTCCATGCCGCCGGTGAGTTTCCCTCGCCGGGCTCCTGGAATTCGTCGCTCACGTGTCTCCTTCGTGGGTGTTCATCCGAAAGTCTAGCGTGACGTCGGATCGTCCCCGCCGCTCAGGCTGTCCCAGTCGGCGGCCGGATTCTCGCCCGGCTGCTGCGACTCGAGGCGCACAGCCTGATACTTGTTCGATGAACCCGGCCAGCGCCGGCCGGTGATCACGATGAACACACCGAGCGCCATCAGGAGCAGTCCGGCGACAGCGGCCAGCCACGGCCAGGCCGTGACCGTAACGGACGTCACCAGCTTCTCGATCGCCGCGCTTCCGCTGATTCCGGTCGCACCGGTGATGAGCGATTCGGATGCGGTTGCCGGGTTCTGCAGGGCCACTACCGCCGAGAAGACGACGGTGAATCCCAGCAACACCTCGACCACGCCGAGCACCGCGCGCACGACCGGCCCGCCGATAGCGAGGGCGCCGACCAGGGCGAGTCCCGCAAGGGCGAGTGCGATCAAGCCCGGCGCCGCGGTGCTGCCGGTGACGGTGAGCGAACTGTGGCTCGAGGACTCACCGTCGAGTACCAGCTGGAACCAGGTGCCCGTCCAGGTCAGCAGCACCAGACCCGCCAGCAGGATGCCGGCGATCAGGGTGCCGTTCTTCACCTGTCGGGGCGTCAGCCGGCGCGGGGTCATCGCACCCTCCGCATCGCGTTCGCAACGGCCACCGCGCGAAGTGGTGCCGCCGCCTTGTTCTTCGACTCCTGATGCTCGGTCGCGGGATCCGAATCGGCGACCAGCCCCGCGCCGGCCTGCACGCGGGCGACGCCCCTCGCGATCGACATGGTGCGGATGGCGATCGCCAGAT
>JAZJYU010000047.1:0-1281 GCA_040390225.1 Actinomycetota bacterium
ATACGGGGTGCCCGGCCACCTCGATGCCGACCGCGTCGACGAGCGCAATCCGTCCGAGACCTGACGGGTGGCGCAGTGCCAGCTCGGCCGCGATCCATCCGCCCAGGGAATTGCCGATCACTGTGACGTCTTCCAGGCCGAGCTGATCGAGAAGTGCCGCGTAGACCTCGGCGAGGCCGCCGACGGTGGTGAGGGATTCGGGGCGCGAGGTTCCGCCGAAGCCGGGGTGGGTCGGAACGATCACGCGCGTACCGGTCGCCTCGGCGAGCATGTCGGCGAAGCCGGTGACGGAAACCGGGCCGGCTCCGCCGTGCAGAATGACGACCGGTCGGCCGGAGCCGCGCTCGTCCGCGGTGAGCGGCACGTCGCCGAACGCGGTGGGGATGCTGAGGGACAGTGAAGAGGTCATGAGCAGAAACCATATATCAACATAGTTATATAAACAAGTTGCCCAATCGGGCTAGGATGAGGGCATGGTGATGTCGATAGCGGAGTTGGGCCTGGCGGTGAAACGCCTCCAGGTGAAGAACCACCGTGCGGCAACCGAGGCCCTTCGTCCCCTCGACGTGACCCTCGTGCAGTGGGACGCCCTCCGTCACCTGCACGCGCACCCAGGCGCATCGCTGCACGACCTCGCCGTGCTGACCTTCCAGACTGACCAGGCCTTCGGCACCCTTGCCGCCCGACTCGAAGCGCGCGGCCTCATCCGGCGGGTGAGCGGCGCCGGTCGCGCGATCCGTCCCGAGCTGACCCCGGAAGGCGAGCGCGTGTTCGCTGACGGACGTGCCCTGACCGAGCGCGTAGTCAGCACATCCTTCGCTCCGCTCGACGCGGGCGAGCGTGCGGTGCTCAGCGACATGCTGGAGCGCCTGCTCGCAGAATGAGCCGGCGCGGTGCGCCCAGCCGGATGACCGGCATCCGCGCTACCGTTACGACATGAAGCGCACCGAGAAGCACCTGGCCGAGATCGACGCCGAGCTCGGGCCGGGCGAGCACGTGGTCTCGTGGCTTCCGGTCGATGACCTCGTCTCGGCTACCAGCCTGGTGCCGACGGTATCGGGGGTGCTGGCGCTGACCACCAGGCGATTCATCTTCAGAGGATCGTCTCGCAACGGACCGGTCGGGCGCGAGCTCGCGCTTGCTTCGGCGCGCGGCTTCGAAGTCGGCTGGCATCGCAGCGCTGTTGATCTCCGGTTCGAGGGTAATGCTGATTTCCCCGGCTTCCTGGCGCGCGGGGTCGACACCGCGGCACCCTTCATCGCCGCGGTGGAAACCACGCTC
>JAZJYU010000047.1:1291-4734 GCA_040390225.1 Actinomycetota bacterium
CGAGATCAAAGCGCCGCATATCAGCGGCAAATGGTCAGCGCCATCGCCCGGCGAGGAGCAGCATCCGGCGCCCGCGATCGCAGACCTCGCCGCCCTCGGCGACCTGTTCGAGCGCGGCCTGCTCACGGCCGAGGAATTCGCCGCGGCGAAGAGCCGCCTGCTGGGTTAGCTGGAGTCTGCCAAGAAATCTCACTCTGGTGGGCGATACCGGACTCGAACCGATGACCTCTTCCGTGTGAAGGAAGCGCGCTACCAACTGCGCCAATCGCCCGTGCCCGACAATCTTGCCACATCGGGACGGTGGTCGTCGCCCGTCGCTATGCTGGCGCCATGAGTGACACCGCCATCCTCACGCCGCCACCACCCGTCGCACGCCCGGGCGTATCCGTTCTCGCGATCGCTTCGCTCGCCATCGGCGCGATCATCGCATTCCTTCATCTGACAGTTCGGTTGCTCGATGCGGCCCTCGGCAGCGATCCCGAGGTGTACAAGGGTGCATTCCCGATCGTGATGGGCGTGCTCGGGCTGGCGTCCTTCATCCCGATCGCCGCGGGCATCGTGCTCGGCCACCTGGCTATAGTGCGCACCCGAGACGGCGCCCGGCGTGGGCGGGCGCTCGCCTGGATCGGAACCGTCATCGGCTATGCACTGTTGGTGCTCTGGTTCAACCGCATCATCGTGACGATCATCGCGACCGTCGTGCTCAAGGACGGCAAGTTCGTGCAGGACTTCTTCTGGTGGGCGTGACGAGCCTCGACTCACCCTGTAACGGATTGGCCGAACGCGCGACGCTGGGATAGAGTCATCACCGCACACAGAAATGTGGGCGATGCGGATGTGGCGCAGTGGTAGCGCATCACCTTGCCAAGGTGAGGGTCGCGAGTTCGAATCTCGTCATCCGCTCGAAGTCTCATGGCGGTACTGAACGCTGAAATGAAGCACACATGGTGGCGTGGCCGAGAGGCGAGGCAGCGGCCTGCAAAGCCGTCCACACGGGTTCAAATCCCGTCGCCACCTCTCCATAATTGAATACAGAGTTTGAGCGATTGGCGCAGCGGTAGCGCGCTTCCCTGACACGGAAGAGGTCGCTGGTTCGATCCCAGTATCGCTCACGACGAAGAGACCCCAGGAATCAGCCGGTTCCTGGGGTCTTTTCTGCGATATGCGGCCGGCGAGTCAGCCCTCACCGACCATCACCTTCCACGGACGCACGCGCACCGTGAGGTAGCCGGTCGCGACGCAGCGGTCGTCGATCGTCGCCAGAGCGTGGATGTCGACGGGGTCATCCGACGAACGGATGCGAACGATCGTCATGCCCGCGCCATCCTCGTCGGCGAGCGGTCCCGCCGCGACCAGGATGCCGGCGTCGTCGAGCCGGGACAGGAATGCCAGGTGCTCCCGGAACTGCTCCGTGGCGAAGATCGACGCGCCGGCGGGGAGCGATGGACCTGGCCGGTGTTCGAGCACGAACCAGCGGTCGTCGACGTCATCCGCCGGTTCGGCGGCAGCGGCGAACCGGCCGAGCACGATGATCCACCCCTCGCCGTACTCGCGCGAGGCGGCATCCGCGTCGGCCCGTCGCTCCCACCCGCTGTGGGTGAGGGTCACGAGGGTGCCATCGTCATGGGCGGTGAACTCGACTCGCACCTGGGTTGCGGTGGCGGGGTCGGTGCCCGGATGCCAGCTCATGGTGAAGGCAAGGGGTGGGTTCCACTCGAGCACCTCGGCCCAGACCGTCTCGGCGTCAGCGGTGCGCTCGACCAGAGTGGCGCCCTCGAAGGCGACCGAGCCCTCCCAGACACTGTGCGACTGCACCGGCCACCATTCACCGATCTCGTCGGTGAAGAGCGTGAAGGCGCGTTCAGGAGTCGCGTTGACGATCACCTCGCGACGGATGGGTGCGGTCATTCCGATTGCCTTTCGTCGACGTGTCGCGCGAACGACCCGAGCACCGAATCCCAGACAGAGACCAGCCACTGCTGGATCTCGCGCTGGCCCTCGGGCGCGAGTGCGTAGAGATTGCGGGTGCCGCGGCTGCTGTGCTCCACGAGTCCCGCGTCGCTCAGCACCCGGAGATGCTTGCTCACCGCCGGCCGGCCGATCGGCAGCGCCGCGGCGAGCTCACCCACAGGCGCCTCGCCCTCGGCGAGTCGCTCGAGGATACGGCGGCGCATCGGGTCGCCGATCGCGTCCAGTGCCAGTTGGTTGCTCATGAGTAACCGTTACTCTAGGGCAACCGATATCGTCAGGAAAATGTCACGCGGACTGGGGGATTGCCGCGGGGGGACAGACAGGGTCAGCATGGGGTACATGGCGACGGTGCGGGGACCCTCGGCGATCGAGACGGCGTTCGCTGGATTGCTGCGCGACGCCGGCCTCGCCACTGTGGCGGAGCTGACGGATGCACTGGTCGAATCGCACGCGAGTGGTCGTGCCGTCGACGAGATCCTCGCCGTCGACGCCGCGGAGCTGCGAGCCGTGATGTCCCACGCCTGGCGAATTCCCGTGATCGACCTCGCGAACGACTGGATCGACGTCGACCTCGTGCGACGCTGGGAGGGCAGCGCCTACATCGAGCAGCGCTGGCTGCCGGTTCGCGACCAGGCAGACGGTTCGGTGCTCGTCGCAACGTCACGGGAACCCGAGCCGGAGCTGACCGCGGCGATCGAGGGGGTCGTCACCTCCCGGGTCGCGTACGCGGCCACGACGTCGGCGGACATCCGGGCTGCGGTCGAACGCGCCTTCGCGACGGCCCCGGTCATCCGATCCTGGCGACTGGCCCGCCGGGTTCCGCGCACACGCGACTGAAGGCGGTGACCGCCGCCGCTACAGTGGTTATCACCACCGTCAGCACCGTCAGGAGCACCTCTCGTGTCAGAAGTACCCGCCGTCGAACCCGCCATCGCACCCGTGACGGCGACGACGACTACGACGGGCTTCGAGCTGTTCACCGACCGCCGCATCGTCGCGATGCGGGTCGCAGGGCAGCTTCTCGACCTCGCGGCGAGCGTGAAGGCAGGGGATGTCGTCGAGCCGGTGCTGATCTCGTCCCCGGACGGCCTGGGCATCCTCCGCCATTCCGCCGCCCATGTCGCGGCGCAAGCTCTGCAGTCGATCAACCCCGAGGCGAAACTGGGCATCGGGCCGCCCATCACCGACGGCTTCTACTACGACTTCGACGTCGATACCCCGCTCACGCCCGAAGATCTGAAGGCCATCGACAAGGCGATGGAGCGCATCATCAAACAGGGCCAGCGGTTCGTGCGCAGGATCGTCTCCGAGACCGAGGCTCTGGCCGAGATGGCGGGTGAGCCGTACAAGCTGGAGCTGATCGGGCTCAAGGGCGGTGCCGACAGCGGGGCTGACAACGAGTCCGTCGAAGTCGGTGGCGCCGAGCTCACGATCTACGACAACGTCGACCCGAAGACGGGGGAGACCGTCTG
>JAZJYU010000047.1:4744-10142 GCA_040390225.1 Actinomycetota bacterium
ATCTCTGCCGCGGTCCGCATCTGCCGAACACCCGCATGATCGGCAACGGCTATGCGCTCACCCGCAGTGCCGCCGCATACTGGCGGGGTTCGGAGAAGAACAAGCAGCTGCAGCGCGTATACGGCACGGCCTGGCCGACCAAGGACGAGCTACGGGAGTACCAGGCCCGCCAGGAGGAGGCGGCCCGACGCGACCACCGCAAGCTCGGCCAGGAACTCGACCTGTTCTCGTTTCCGGAGGAGATCGGCTCGGGGCTCGCGGTGTTCCACCCGAAGGGCGGCATCATCCGGGCCGAGATCGAGAATTACATGCGCGAGCGACTGATCGCCAACGACTACGAACTCGTGAACACCCCGCACATCACCAAGGCGCACCTCTACGAGATCAGTCAGCACCTCACCTGGTACAAGGACGGCATGTTCCCGCCCATGCACCTGGACGAGGAGGTGGATGCCGACGGCAATATCACGAGGCAGGGCCAGGACTACTACCTGAAGCCCATGAACTGCCCGATGCACAACCTGATCTTCCGTGCTCGCGGACGCTCGTACCATATCCAGATTTTCAATTCGAACCTGCACAGCTATCGCGAGTTGCCGCTGCGCCTGGCGGAGTTCGGCACCGTGTACCGCTACGAGAAGAGTGGGGTGCTGCAGGGCCTCACCCGCGTGCGCGGGCTTACCCAGGACGACGCGCACGTCTACGTGACCCGCGAGCAGGTGCGGGGGGAGGTCGCCAGCCAGCTCGCGTTCGTGCTGGAGACGTTGCGGGGCTACGGTCTCGACGACTTCTACCTCGAGCTGTCGACAAAGGACCCGGACAAGTACGTGGGTGACGACGCCGTTTGGGATGAGGCGACCGAAACCCTGCGACAGGTCGCCACCGAGTCAGGGCTCGAGCTCGTCGACGACCCGGGCGGAGCGGCTTTCTACGGCCCGAAGATCTCGGTGCAGGCTCGGGACGCCATCGGTCGCACCTGGCAGCTCTCCACGGTGCAGCTCGACTTCAACCAGCCCGAGCTGTTCGAACTCGAGTACACCGCCGCCGACGGCTCCCATCAGCAGCCCGTGATGATCCATCGCGCCCTGCTCGGCTCGATCGAGCGGTTCTTCGCCATCCTGCTCGAGCACTATGCCGGGGCGTTTCCGGTCTGGCTGTCTCCGGTGCAGGTGGTGGGCATCCCCGTGGCGGAGCAGTACGAGGAGTACCTGGGTGAGATCATCGGCGAGCTGAAGAAGCGCGGGGTGCGCGCTGAACTCGACACCTCGGGCGACCGGATGCCGAAGAAGATCCGCACCTGGACGCTGCAGAAGGTGCCTTTCCAGCTCATCGCCGGTGAAGAGGACAAGGCCAACGGCGCCGTCAGCTTCCGTTTCCGCGACGGGCACCAGGAGAACGGCATCCCGATCGCGGATGCGATCGAGCGGATCACGGGAGCGATCGCCTCGAAGGCGCAGGTCTGACGGTGGATGACGGCACCGAGATCGACGGCGCCCGATCCGATGAACCGAGCGTCGAATCGTCGGCGGATTTCGCGGCGGTGCCTGACGCCTTTCAGCGGCTGTGGACGCCGCACCGCATGGTCTACATCGAGGCCGGCGCCGCCGTGCACGACGACTCCTGCCCGTTCTGTGCCGCGCCGGGCATGAGCGACGAGAAAGCGCTGATCGTGAAACGTGGCGAGCATGCATACGTGCTGCTCAATCTGTTTCCATACAACTCCGGCCATCTGCTGGTCTGCCCCTATCGCCACGTTGCGACTTATGACGAGGCGACTGCTGACGAGGTCGCAGAGATCGGTAGTCTCACCCAGGAGGCGATGCGGGTTCTCACCGAGACTTCGCACTGCGACGGATTCAACATCGGCATGAACCAGGGCAGGATCGCGGGCGCTGGGGTGGCGAACCACCTGCACCAGCACATCGTGCCCCGATGGGCGACCGACTCGAATTTCTTCCCGATCATCGCCGGCACGAAGGCGATCCCCAGGCTGCTCGGCGAGGTGCGTGCGGAGGTCGCGGGCGCATGGCCGAAGCCGTCCAATACCTAGCGGACGGCGTCCTAGAATAGTTTGGCTCCGAAACGGGGCCCGGAGAGGCAATAGTGGCTGAGACCAAGAAGACATCAGACGAGATCGGGTCGAGCCGCGTCAAGCGCGGACTCGCCGAAATGCTCAAGGGCGGCGTCATCATGGATGTCGTGACCGCCGAGCAGGCGCGCATCGCGGAGGACGCGGGGGCCGTCGCGGTCATGGCGTTGGAGCGTGTTCCCGCGGACATCCGGTCGCAGGGCGGCGTCGCGCGCATGAGCGACCCCGACCTCATCGACAGCATCATCGCCGAGGTATCCATCCCCGTGATGGCGAAGGCGCGTATCGGCCACTTCGTCGAAGCCCAAGTGCTGCAGGCGCTCAAGGTCGACTACATCGACGAGTCCGAGGTGCTCAGCCCGGCCGACTATGTGAACCACATCGACAAGTGGCCGTTCACCGTGCCGTTCGTCTGCGGCGCCACCAACCTCGGTGAGGCACTGCGGCGCATCAACGAGGGTGCTGCCATGATCCGCTCCAAGGGCGAGGCGGGTACGGGGGATGTCTCCGAGGCGACGAAGCACATCCGCACGATCACGTCCGAGATCAACGTGCTGAGGTCGAAGACCAAAGACGAGCTGTACGTCGCGGCCAAGGAACTGCAGGCGCCGTACGAACTCGTTCTCGAGGTCGCGACAACGGGCAAGCTCCCGGTCGTGCTTTTCACGGCGGGCGGCGTCGCCACTCCTGCCGATGCCGCGCTCATGATGCAGCTCGGTGCAGACGGCGTTTTCGTGGGGTCGGGCATCTTCAAGTCAGGCGACCCGGCCAAGCGCGCGGCCGCGATCGTGAAGGCGACCACCTTCTTCGACGACCCGGCGGTGATCACCGAAGCGTCGCGCGGGCTCGGCGAGGCGATGGTCGGCATCAACGTGGCCGACATCGCCGCGCCGCACCGGCTCGCCGAGCGTGGCTGGTAACGGCCCCCGGCCCCTGGGCTGAACGGTCGCTGAGCTTGTCGAAGCGGGTCGGTGTACTCGCCCTCCAGGGCGACTTTCGCGAGCACATCGCGGTGCTGGGCGGGCTGGGCGCAGACGCCGTTCCGGTGCGCCGCCCGCAGGAACTCGACGCACTGGCGGGGCTCGTCATCCCGGGCGGCGAGTCGAGCGTCATGGATAAGCTCTCACGGGCCTTCGGGCTGGCCGAGCCACTGAAGCGCGCGATCGCCGGCGGGCTGCCGGTGTACGGCACCTGCGCCGGCCTGATCATGATCGCTGACACGGTGCTCGACGCGATCGCCGGTCAGGAGAGCCTCGGCGGCCTGCACATCGAGGTGCGGCGCAACGCCTTCGGATCGCAGCTCGATTCCTTCGAAACCGAACTCGACATCCCGGTGCTCGGCCAACCTGCCGTGCACGCGGTGTTCATCAGAGCGCCCATCGTCGAGAGTGTTGGTGATGACGTGACCGTGCTCTCGACGCTTGACGACGGCCGCATCGTCGCTGTCGAGCAGGGCACCCTTCTCGGTACGTCATTCCACCCGGAGATGACCGGCGACACCAGATTTCACGAATACTTCCTCTCCCGGCTCTAGTGATCTTCCAGGCGGGACCGGGCGATGCGCGAGGATGGGCGCATGCAGCTCTATTCGGACTTTCCCGCCCGCCGTACCCGCCAGGTCGTTTCCGATCTCATCGCGCTCGGCGCGATCGCCCTCTTCGTCTGGCTCGGGATCTCGCTGTACCAGCTTGTCGACAGACTGAAGGTATTCGGCGTCGACATGGAGAACGCCGGTACGGGATTCCGCAAGACCATGTCGGATGTCGGCAAGAACCTGGGCGGCGTCCCCTTCATCGGCAGCGGCATCCGTGCGCCATTCGATGGTGCCAGTGCCGCGGGCAAGGCACTGGAGACCGCCGGCCAGAACCAACAGGCGGCGGTCAACCAGCTCGCGACCGGACTCGGCCTGGGAGTCGCCATCGTTCCGATCCTCATCGTTCTGCTGTTCTGGCTGGTGCCGCGGATCCGGTTCATCCGCCGGGCGTCGGCCACTAAGCGCAGTGTGCGGGCAGGGGCAGGAGTCGAGCTGCTCGCGCTTCGAGCGCTCGCGACCCAGCGGCTGTCTGCGATCGCCCGGATCGACCCCGACCCGATGGCCGCCTGGCGTCGCGGTGACCAGAAGGTGATGCGGGAGCTCGCCACACTCGAACTGCGCGCTTCGGGGGTGCGGCTGCGCAGCTAGGTAGAATAGCGAGCATGTCAGGCCATTCCAAGTGGGCGACGACCAAGCACCAGAAAGCCGTGAAAGACCAGCGGCGTGCGAAGTCCTTCGCCAAGCTCATCAAGAACATCGAGGTCGCTGCCAAGCTCGGCGGTGCCGACCTCTCCGGCAACCCGACGCTCGTCGACGCCGTGCAGAAGGCGAAGAAGACTTCTGTCCCGAACTCGAACATCGACTCGGCGATCAAGCGCGGCTCAGGCCAGCTGGGTGAGGCCGTCGACTACCAGACGATCATGTACGAGGGGTACGCGGCCGGCGGCGTGGCGCTGCTCATCGAGTGCCTCACCGATAACCGCAACCGGGCTGCCGCGAACGTGCGCACCGTGATGACGCGCAACGGCGGCACCATGGGCGACCCGGGCAGCGTCGCATACAACTTCACGCGCAAGGGTGTCATCTCCTTGACCAAGACAGATGCCGTGACCGAAGACGACATTCTGGGCGCTGTTCTCGACGCGGGCGCCGAAGAGGTCAACGACCGTGGACCGGGCTTCGAGATCGTGACAGAGCCGCAGGACATGGTCGCCGCCCGCACCGCACTCACCGACTCGGGTATCGAGTACGACTCGGCGGATGTGGAGTTCGTACCCGGTGTGACCATCGAGGTCGATCTGGAGACGGCGCGCAAGATCTTCCGGCTCATCGATGCCCTCGACGATGACGACGACGTTCAGAACGTCTACGCTAACTTCGAGATCCCGGCGGACGTGCAGGCCGCACTCGACGACGAGGACTAGCCCTTCGTGAGGGTGCTCGGCATCGATCCGGGACTGACCCGTTGCGGTGTCGGCATCGTCGATGTGTCCGCGACCCGCACGGCCTCGCTGGTCGAGGTGGTGGTCATCCGTACACCGCACGAGATGCCCCTGGAACGGCGGCTGATGACGGTGGGCGATGAGATCGAGCGGTTGCTCGATGAGCACCGGCCAGACGCCGTTGCGATCGAGCGCGTGTTCGCCCAGCACAACCTTCGCACCGTGATGGGCACCGCCCAGATCAGCGGGGTGGCGCTTCACCTCGCCGCGAAGCGCGGTCTTCCGGTCGGTCTGCACACCCCGTCCGAGGTCAAGGCCGCGATCACCGGCTAC
>JAZJYU010000048.1:0-11037 GCA_040390225.1 Actinomycetota bacterium
TCGAACCATTGCGTCACCCGTTGTGCCGAGCGGAACCGGTAGCGATACCGGTCACCCGCGACGAGGTCGTCGACGCGCACCCGCCAGCCGCCGGGGGTCGCCTCGTGACGCGACTGAGCGGACGCCAGGTGGCCATCCCCCACGGCTCGCCCCCGTTCAGTCCGTGGGGTCCGCTCCATCGCGAGTACGACCGGCGCGCCGTCCGCCCGCACGATCTCGATGTCGACCGCCGTCACTCCGGCGCTGGACCGCACGCCGAGCAGCAGCGGAATCCCGGCGACCGGGTCGACCGGCGAGCGCTGGTCCGTGTCAGCGACGTACGGGTGCCCCGATCCGAACGGCCGGTGCCTGATCATCCCGCGCTCGGGAAGTAGAGCACGGTCCAGGTGCCTAGTGTCGGCAGGTCGAGCAGCACAGACGCCTGGGCGCCCGACAGCCGGTCGACCTCTCCCGTCTGCTCGTCGTGCACGATGGCGATCGGACGCAGACCGGGATGCCCATCCGGGTCTGCCGAGTACGCCACCGGATCGGCGGTGGGCGCGATGTACCGCAGCCGAAGCCCAGAGAGAGGCACCGGGTCGTTTTTCGTGGCGTCCCACACCGTCTCGGTTTGGGCGACCAGGTTGATGAGATGCACGACGAAACCATGGGACGTGCGCACGACGCGCGTCCACACCGTACCCGGCTCTGCCTTCGTCGAGAAGCGGACGCCGGAGTCCGACTCGAACACGAACTCGTCGTTCACACCGCCGGTGAACTCCTCCGTGACATCCACCTGCTCGGGGTGCATGAGCAGGTCGCCGTAGCGCACCAGAAAGTCGTACCAGCGCACGAACATGTCGACCGATTCCGCGCCGATCGCCCGGTTGTTCGGATAGTAGGCGTGAACGAGCACGTTCGACGACTCGCCCAGCAGCAGGTGGGAGGCCCCGTGCGAGAAGATGCTGGCCATCACCAACCGGGCGGCGTTGTTCGCCCTGTGCTCGTCGCCGTCGGAATAGCACGAAAGATAGGCGGAGAGGATCGGCGGATGCTCCGGGCGGTACGAGCGCGCTTTGGTAGCGAGCGCGCCCAGGTCTCCGAGCCCCGAGTGCGGATCCCACACCTCGATGTAGGTCGCATCCTGCGGGGTGACGGCGGTCGCGTATGTCGGAAAGTCGTTCACGTTGTTGAATATGAACCGCGCCTTCGGCAGGCGCTCGCGGATCGCGCCGAGCAGGGTGACGAAGGATTCGGTGAGGTCGACGACCGAGCCGTCGGTGCGTCGCGCGAACTTGGGCCAGCCGTACTGGTCCAGGTGGAACCCGACCAGGGCGGTCTTCTCGATGACCGTGGCCAGCTGCTCGAGGTAGTGGGGCATCCACTTCTCGCCCGCCGGGTCGACGATCAGCAGGAAGTCGTCGCCGAACCGGTACGCCTCGCCGTCCGCACGCAGCAGCAGCGAGTCGCGCCAGTCCGCCTCCTCGTCATGGCCGACCCCATACACGGCGGTGTAGGCGAGCGGTGCGGTCCCCCCGTCGGTGAGCGCGCGGGCGATGGCGTTCACACCGGTGAGTGTTCGCACCTGGCCGAGCGGGTCGACGTAGCTGTCCTGCGGCGCGACGAGCACGGAGTGGCGGTAGGCCCAGTCATAGAACTGGGCAACGTTCAGGTGCAGCCGCCGGTAGTAACGCGAGAGCGCATCGCGGTCCACGTCCTCTGTCATGGCGACGACGAAGCCGTATCGGGGGCGATCGAACGGGTCCGCGAGAACGTCGAACGCGGACGTCTGCTCGCCCACGCTCACTCCGTAGCCACCGAGGGGAAGGGTGCCCAGGTCGACGGATGACGTGCCCGCCGCGAGCGGCACACGCAGCACCTCCTCGGCAAGCCTCCAGACGATCAGGGTCTGATCTTCGTCAAGGGGCGGCTCGAAAGCCAGTCCGACAGGTTCTGCGGGAAGGAACGTCGCGCGGTCGGCAACAATGGTCATGCGGCGGACTCCGATTCCGTTGTCATGAGGATGTACATGGCGTGCGACCAGAGAAGCGGATCCGCCACCGGCCCCCACTTCTGTTCCCAGTACCCGACCAGCTCGGGTTCCTGGGGCTCGTCGAGAACCTGCTCGGCGAGCATGCCGTCATCGCCGGCCCGCGCCGTGACCCAGGCCGACGCCGCCAGGTAGCCTTCGACGTCGCTGTCGCGGCGACTGTGCCAGCCGAGCCAGGCGGTGAGCATCAGCCAGGGATTACCGCCGTAGAAGGTGTCACCGACGTAGCGCCGCACTCCCCCGCTCGGGCTGAGCAGGTCGGAGCGAATTCCCTCGACTGTGGCGCGCATGACCGCATCGGCGGGCTCGTAGAGTCCGAAGGGAGTGCTGAGCGACAGCAGGCTCGCGTCGAGGCGGGTGTCGTCCGGCCCCTTGACCAGCACATCCGCCACGACGCAGGTCGACTCGATGGTCTCGACGATCGTGTCCGCCACCTCGGCGAGGTCGCGCCGCGAAAGATACCGCGCCGCCGCGCGCAGCCCGGCCGCGATCGCACCCAGAGTCGACGTGTGCTGACGGTCGCCGAACTCCTCCCAGTAGTCGTAGCAGGGCAACGTCCAGCCGGCCACGAGATAGTCGGCGACCACCCCGGCGGCGCGGGAGATCCAGGCCGGCACGTCGTGCCCGTAGTGCGATTCGAGGGCGAAGAGCCAGGCGCCATAGCCGTCGAGCTGAAAGTTGGGCCAGACCTCCTCCTGGTCGGCCTCCGGCAGTCCGTCGAGCGTGTAGCGGGTCGGAAGCATCTCGATCTGCGCCGGATCCGCCCCCGAGGCCAGCTCTTCGATGATGCTCCGGATGCGCGGCGCGAGCCGCTCGACGACCGTCGCAACCCAGCCGTGGAAGGCGGCCGCGGAGTCCGACTCGCCGACGGCATCCATCGCCAGGGCGCAGAACGAGCCGTCGCGCAGCCAGGCGAAGCGATAGTTCGGAAAGTTGGGGCTGGCCACGTATGCGCCTGACGGTGCCTGCCCGTGCAGGATCACCCGGACACTGGTGGCAAGCAGCTGATCCGACGCGGTGTTCTGTTTCATCAACTCTTGAGAGCTCCCGTTGTGATGCCTGAGACGAAGTAACGCTGAAAGACGATGTAGAGGATCATCACCGGAGCGATCGCGAGGATCGACGCGGCGAAAACGAGTCCCCAGCTGGTGCTGTGCTGGCCCTGGAACAGGGCGATGGCGATGGGCAGCGTGCGGGAATCCGTGTCGTTCAGCACGGTCAGAGCCCAGGCGAACTCGTCCCAGCTGCCGAGGAAGGCGAAGATGGCGCAGGTCGCGAGTGCCGGCTTCGAGAGGGGAAGAGTGAGATTCCAGTACCGACGCCACGGGCCTGCGCCGTCGATCAGCATCGCTTCGTCCAGCTCTCGCGGGATCGTCTCGAAGAATCCGGACAGCAGGAAGGTGTTGAAGGCGAGGGCGGTGCCGACGTAGAAGGGCACGAGTCCCGGCAGCGAGTTCAGCAGGTGCAGGTCTCTCGCCAGCAGGAACTGCGGAATGATCAGCATCATGGTGGGGATGGTCAGGCCGATGATGATCGTGCCCATGATGAGGCGGCGCCCTGGAAACCGGAACCGGCTGAACGCGTATGCCATCATCGACGACAACAGGACGATCAGGAACGTACTCACGACGGCGACGCCCGCGGAGTTCAGGAAATAGCGCGCGAAGTCGGCCGTCCCGAGCGCCTGCGCATAGTTGGCGGTCGTCGGGTCTTTGGGAATGAGCGTCGGCGGGATGTCGAGCACATACGAGCGCGCCTTGAACGACGTCGACAGCATGTAGACGAACGGGAAGACGAGAATGACGGCGGCGATTCCGAGCAGGGCGTATCGCACGATGTACGACACGATGAGCCCGCGGCGCGAGTCGACCATGGCTAGCTGTCCTCCCTCAACTGGCGGCGCGTCCACCAGTACTGCAGTACGGAGATCACCAGAACGATCGCGGTGAGTGCGAACGAGATGGCCGCGCCGTAGCCGAAGTCGAGATACTTGAAGGCCTGGTTGTACATGTAGGTGAGCGGCACCTGCGTCTGGTCGCCTGGTCCTCCGCCACTCATCAGGAGTACCGAGATGAACACGTTGAAGCCGCCGATGACCAGAAGGATGACCACCACCGCCATGCTCGCCCGGATCGTCGGCAGTGAGATGTACCAGAAGCGCCTGAATGCGCCGGCGCCGTCCATCGCCGCGGCCTCGTTGAGTTCCTGGGGAACGCCCGTCAGGGCGGCCAGGAAGATCAGCATCGACCAGCCGACACCCTTCCAGATTCCCAGAGCACAGATTGCGAACAGTGCCGTCCAACGGCCCTGGAACCAGCTGATGTTGCCGCTGAAGACGTGAAGAACGTCTACGCCGAACCAGTTCGCGACCCCGCCGTCCGAGGCGAAGATGTACCGGAACAGCAGGGACACCACCACCCAGCTGGTGACCACGGGGATGTAGAAGAGCACGCGGAATGCCACGCGGCCGGGAAGCTTCGAGTTGAGCAGCACCGCCAGGAAGAGACCGATGATGATCTGCAGCGGCACGGTGACCGCGGTATAGACGGCTGCGTTCACCAGGGAATTGAGGAACACCGGGTCCTGGAAGGCCCGGATGTAGTTGTCGAGACCCACCCAGGGGCTGTCGGCCCCGGGCGCGATCTGCCAGTCGCGCAGGCTGAGCAGCACGGTCTGGATCGTCGGGTACAGCATGATCACCGCGTAGATCACGAAGCCCGGAAGGATGAACAGGTAGGCGGCGAGGGTGGTGCGTCGACCCGCCCCGGCGACGAAAGGTGTCTTTCGCCGCCGGGGCACCCCGGCCACGCGGGTGGTCCGCAGCGGATCGATTCGTGTGGTCACGGGGGTGGTCATCTCGGTTGTGTTGGTTGTTGTTACTTGCTGTACTTCGCGAGCAGGGCGTCGGACTGCGTCGCCGCGTCATCCATCGCCTGCTTGGCTGTCTTGTCGCCCTTGATGGCGGCCCGTACCGAATCCTGCAGGATCGAGTCGATCTGCGTCCACGCCGGGGTGGCGGGGCGCGGCTTGGCCGTCTTCAGCTGGGTCACGAACTGGGCGTAGTACGAGTTGATGGAGGTGAGCTGCGAGCCGAGGCTCTTCAGCACCGACATCTGGCCGACCTTCGCCATGGCGAGCTGGGCCTTGTCACCCATCAGGTAGGTGAGGAAGGCTTCGGCCGCCGCCTTGTTCTTCGACGCCTTGGTGAGCACGATGTCCTCGCCGCCGACGACACTGACGCTTCCCTTCGCGCCCGCGGGCACTTGCGATGCGTGCAGAGTGAAGTTCGGGTACTGGCTCGCGAAGATCGGGTACATCCACGGCCCATCGAGGATGGTCGCGTACGTGCCGTTCGCCAGACCGTCGCTGGTCGACAGGCCGCCGTTGTCCCCGAGGATGAGGCTCGGCAGGTAGCCGCTCTTGTACATGTCGACGAGCTTCTGCACGGCCTTCACGGTCGTTGCACTGTTCATGTATCCGCTGGCCTTCGTGACGGACGCGTTGGTGATGTCGCCGCCTTCGCTCCAGATGAACGGAAGCACGTTCCAGCCGCCTGCACCGCTGTCGGCATACGCGTACGAACCGGCAGCCTTGATCTTCGGAGCGTCGGCGATGAGCTCATCCAGGGTCTGCGGCGCGCTCGTGATGCCCGCCTTGGTCAAGACCTCCTGGTTGTACAGAAGCACTCGGGTGTTCGTGTCGAGCGGCAGGCCGTAGTAGTGACCCTTCCACAGGTTCGTGGCGAGAGAGCCCGAGTAGGTGTTCGCCGCAAGGGTCTTGAAGTCGGGCAGTGTGCTGTCGAGTGGCTCGAGCACGCCCAGGTTGGCCAGTTCAGGCACCCAGCCGATGTCGGACCGCACGAGGTCGGGCAGCTGGTCGCCCGCGACGGCGGTGACGAGCTTCTGGTGCAGGCTGTCGTAGGGAATGGCGACGTCCTTCACGGTCACCTTCGGGTGGAGCTTCTCGAACGCGGGGATGATCGTCTTTTCGAGAGTCTGCACCTCCGGCGAATCCGCGCTGTACGCGTGCCAGAAGGTCACGGTGCCAGACAGCTCGCCGCTGGAGCCGTTCGTGCTCGCGGCGCTGGAGCATCCGGCGACCGCGATGAGTGTTGCCGCGGCGAGGCCGGCGGCAATGAGGCTGTGTTTCTTCACTCTTTTCTGCCTTTCGATTGAACTTCGTTGTCCTGTTTCATTCGACGCTGTCGCGTCCCGATCGGCTGTCGGGGGTGAGCGTTGCATCCCTCAGCCGAGCTCTCACCAACTGCCCCTGGTCGCCGGCCACCCCGTCGGCGTCGAAGGGAGTTGCCAGTACCAGACACGCCGCACCCTGCGCCCAGCTGTCGTCCTGCCACGTCTCGACCGCGACGGGAATTCCTCTCCGGCTCGGCACGAGCGACGACCGCAGTGCCGGCTCGAACCCGAACGACCAGTGCGACCACGCACTCACGCCCTCACCGAGCACGATGAGAATTTCTGGGTCGAGAGTGTTCACGACCCCGGCCAGCGTGCGGCCGAGGATGTGCCCTGCGGCACTGAAGATCGCCTGCGCCTCGGCGTTGCCGGCATCGGCCTCGGTGCGAAGCGACGAGATGCCGGCATTGGCGCCGATGATTCCCGCGGACCTGGCCGCACGCACCAGCGCCTCCTCGCCGACATAGGTCTCGAGGCAGCCGTGGTTGCCGCACTGGCAGAGCGGTCCGTTCTGGTCGACCGGAATGTGCCCGATCTCGCCGGCGCCTCCGGAGTGACCGCGCAGCACCGCACCGTCGGAGACGATGCCGGCTCCGACGCCGGTGCCGATGGTGACCACGAGGAAGTCCTGGTGCTGCCGGCCCTGACCGAACAGGCGTTCAGCCATCGTCAGCGCGTTCACGTTGTTATCGATGAGCACCGGCAGGTTGAGTGCTCTCTTGAGCGCGGCGCCCAAGGGAACCTGGTTCCAGCCGAGCTGGGTCGAATCGACGGTGCCATCGCCCTGGCGATCGACGGTGCCGGGCACGCCGACGCCGACGCCGAGAATGGGCGAGTTGCTTCCGCCCGCGATGAATCGCTGCAGCAGCCCGGTGAGATCGGCGATCGCGACGGCGGCCGATGCGTCGAAGGGCTCGCTCGCGGATCGCACGACCACCCCGTCGATTCCCACCTCCACAAAGGCGGCGTGGTCGGAGACGACCTTCACGCCGATGGCGCGACCTGCCGTCGAAACCAGCCCGAGCATCCGAGCGGGCCGACCGCCTTGAGAAGGCGAGTGTTCGAGTTCACGGAGGAGTCCGTCGCTGATGAGTTCGCGGGAGAGCTGGGTGATGAGCGCGGGAGACACGTTGAGGCCACGGGCCAGATCCGCGCGAGAGGCGGGGCCCTGAGCGCCCAGGAACGCCAGGATGGCGGACCGGTTCACGTCGGTACGCGGTGCGGTGCGAGGCGCCATCGGGTTCCTTCTCATCTTTGTTCAGGAGTAAATAAACTATAAAAGTTAGTTGTGAATTAAGTCAAGAACCAGAAACCTCCATGTCGGAAATTCAGGAGAATGGCGCACGGAAACGACGAAAGGCCGCGCTCGCAGCCGGATCGGCGACCAAAGTCCTGAATTTCCGAAAGGGCGGGGCGGGGAAGGCGAGCGGGGAAAGGGCGCTGCGGGAAGGCGCGACGGAGAGACCCGGGTTACCGGGTCGGCGAAGCGGTGGTTAGGCCGACTTCTCCTGCTGACGGATGGCCTTGTGCGGCACAATCGTGGGGGCCGCGTTTTCGAGCACGGCAGCCTTGGTCACAATGACACGTGCGATCTCGTCGCTGGAGGGTACCTCGAACATGATCGGCCCGAGCACCTCCTCCATGATGGACCGGAGGCCGCGAGCGCCGGTCTGGCGTAGCACGGCCAGGTCGGCGATGGCCTCCAGCGCGTCCTGGTCGAAGTCGAGGATGACGCCGTCGAGCTCGAACATGCGCTGATACTGGCGAACGAGCGCGTTCTTCGGCTTGGTGAGGATCTCCATCAGCGCGACCTGGTCGAGCGGAGTGACCGTAGTGACGACGGGGAGGCGGCCGATGAACTCGGGAATGAGCCCGAACTTGTGAAGGTCTTCCGGCAGAACCTCGCCGAACAGGTTCACGTCGTCACCCTTGCTGTGCAGCGGGGCGCCGAAGCCGATGCCCTTCTTACCCGCACGCTGGGAGATGATCTCCTCGAGCCCTGCGAAGGCGCCGGCCACGATGAACAACACGTTGGTCGTGTCGACCTGGATGAACTCCTGGTGCGGGTGCTTGCGGCCGCCCTGCGGAGGAACGGAGGCGATCGTGCCCTCGAGAATCTTGAGCAGCGCCTGCTGCACACCCTCGCCCGAGACGTCGCGCGTGATGGACGGGTTCTCGGCCTTGCGCGCGATCTTGTCGATCTCGTCGATGTAGATGATGCCGGTTTCGGCGCGCTTCACGTCGTAATCGGCGGCCTGGATGAGTTTCAGGAGGATGTTCTCGACATCTTCACCGACATAGCCTGCCTCGGTGAGCGCCGTGGCATCCGCGACCGCGAACGGCACATTGAGGCGCTTCGCCAACGTCTGTGCCAGATAGGTCTTGCCGCAGCCGGTCGGGCCGATGAGCAGGATGTTGGACTTCGCGATCTCGACGTCGTCGATCATCGCGTCGGCCGAGGTGAGAGTGTTGCGGGCCCGGATGCGCTTGTAGTGGTTGTACACCGCGACGGACAGCGCCTTCTTGGCCGCCTCCTGCCCGATGACGTACTCCTCGAGAAAGCTGTAGATCTCGCGGGGCTTCGGCAGCTCGAACTCGGAGGAGGTCTCTTCGCCGGCTTCTGCCAGGCGCTCCTCGATGATCTCGTTGCACAACTCCACGCACTCGTCGCAGATGTAGACGCCGGGACCCGCAATCAGTTGCTGCACCTGCTTCTGGCTCTTGCCGCAGAAGGAGCACTTGAGCAAGTCGGCGCTCTCGCCAATACGTGCCATGCCGTGCCCTCCTCAGAACACCCCGCTGATCTTCGTACGAGCCTAACCCGACCGGGCGACACACGACGCACTCTGGGCACAACCGATTCGGCGCGCCATCGTGCGCAGGATTTCACCGAACAGGACGATTTAGACTCGGGATGACATGACGACACGGTGGGCGCGCTTCCTGCGGGGCTGGATCGCGGCCGCGGTCTCGGTGTTCGTCGCGCTCTGCTCACACACCTTCGCCGGAGGGGCGGTGCCGAGCCCGGCCGGAGTGGCGCTCTGTCTCGCCTTCGCGGGCATGGCCTGCCTCGCCCTGGCCGGCAAGACGCTCTCCCTGCCGAGACTCGCGCTCTCGGTCACCTTCAGCCAGTTCATCTTCCACGGTGCGTTCAGTCTGCTCGGGTCGGCGCCCGCCGCGACTACGAACGGCTCGATGGCCGGCGGTATGGAGGTGCACGCGCTTCATCTGCAGGCGCAGGCCGACGCCGGCATGGCGATGCCGACGTGGATGTGGGGCGCACATACGGTGGCGGCGGTCGTGACCATCGCCGCCCTGCGATACGGGGAACGCGCCTTCTGGGCTGTGCTCGCTCTCGCGCGGCCCTTCATGCTGCGGATGCTCGCAGCCGTGGCTCGCGCCGAAACGCCGGCGCGACCCGGCCCGGTCAACCCCGCACCACGACTCCTCCGCTCCCGCCTCATCGTCTCCTCCCGCTCTCTTCGTGGTCCCCCCGTCGCTGCGGCGCTGTAGAACACACCACATTCACCGGGCACTGCGCGGCGGGTCTGCGAAACGCGCTGCCAGCGCGCCCGAATTATCGAGAGAGAACGTCATGAGACACACGAAATTGAAGACCGTCCTTGCTATCGGAGGGGGCATCGTGCTCGCGCTCGGCGCACCGCTCGCGGCAAGCGCCCACATCACCGTCACGCCGTACACCGCCACGCCGGGTTCCTACGCCCTGGTCACCTTCAAGGTGCCCAACGAGTCGGGCACCGCGATCACGACCAAGGTGGAGATCGACATCCCGGGCGACACGGCCTTCGCCGATGTCAGCTACGTGCCGCTGGCAGGATGGACCGCCGAGGCGGAAACGACGACGCTCAGCACCCCGATCAAGGTCACGGGCAACGAGCAGAAGACCGGCGTGACCAAGGTGACGTTCACCGCGGACGCGGGCAACGGCATCCACGACGGCCAGTTGCAGCTGTTTCAGCTGTCCGTCGGGCCGGTGCCGGATGTCGGCCGTGTCTACCTGCCGACCAGCCAGACCTACAGTGACGGCACGGTCGTCGCGTGGGACCAGAAGAGCGCGGGTGCCGAGCATCCATCGCCGGTGTTATACGTGAACGACGCGCCCGTCGTGAGCGACGATTCCGATGCCGAGGTCACGGCGGCGAGCCAGGCCGAGCTCGCCCCCCAGGCGGGCACCGATACCGTGGCTCGCGTGATCGGCATCGCGGGTCTCGTGGTCGGCCTTGTGGGCATCGTGCTCTTCGTCACCGGCCGCAGAAAGCCTGCGGCGAAGTGAGGCGCGCGGTCGCGGCCGTCATCGGCGGCCTGCTCGTTCTGGGCTCGGCGCTTGCGGTCGCCGGCCCGGCCGATGCGCACAACTACCTGGTGTCGTCGACGCCGTCGTCCGGAGAGACGCTGAACGCTCTGCCCGCCGAGTTCTCGGTGATCACGAACGGCGTGCTGCTCAACCTCAACAAGGACGGCTCGGGCTTCGCCCTGCAGATCAGGGACGCGAAGGGCCTGTACTACGGGGACGGCTGCGTGTCGGTCGACGGCCCGGGCATCTCGATGCCGGCCGCGATCGGCGCTCCCGGCGCGTACACGATCACCTGGCAGGTCATCTCGACCGACGGGCACACCGTGTCGGACACGTTCCCGTTCACCTGGGCGGGCACGACCGGCGAAAGCAAGGGTGAGGTTTCGGCACCCACCTGCCACGGCAAGTACCACTTCACGAAGGGTGGCCTGCCTCCGGCGAACACGGGCACCGGATCGCAAACGGTGAGCAATGGCACTCTCACTACGGTGCTGTGGATC
>JAZJYU010000048.1:11093-16179 GCA_040390225.1 Actinomycetota bacterium
GCCATCGTGCTCGTCGGCATCGCGGTCGTCGTGACGCTGGTGGTGACCAGCCGCCGGCGCCGGGCATGACGAAGGCCCGTCGTCCCTCGGGGCGACGGGCCTTCGATACGACTACTTGGTGATCGCCGGAATGTTCTTGCGCGAACTCAGCACCTGATCGATCAGGCCGTATTCGAGCGCCTGCTCTCCGCTCAGGATGTTGTCGCGGTCGATGTCCTTGTTGACCTGCTCCTTGGTGCGGTTCGAGTGGCGCGACAGCGTCTCCTCGAGCCATTCCCGCATGCGCAGAATCTCCTTGGCCTGGATCTCGATGTCAGAGGCCTGGCTCGAACCTTCCGAGCCGGCGGCCGGCTGGTGGATGAGGATGCGGGCGTTCGGAAGCGCAAGGCGCATGCCGGGCGTCCCCGCGGCGAGGATTACCGCGGCGGCCGACGCGGCCTGGCCGAGCACCACGGTCTGGATCTGCGGGCGTACGTACTGCATCGTGTCGTAGATCGCGGTCATCGCGGTGAACGAGCCACCGGGCGAGTTGATGTACATGACGATGTCGCGGTCGGGGTCCTGGGACTCGAGAACGAGCAGCTGCGCCATGACGTCATCCGCCGAGGCGTCGTCGATCTGCACGCCGAGGAAGATGATGCGGTCCTCGAACAGCTTCGCGTACGGGTCCTGGCGCTTGTAGCCGTATGCCGTGCGCTCCTCGAAGGTCGGGAGGATGTACCGTGCCTCGCTGGTCGGGGTGACCGCACCAGGCAGGTTGAAGTTAGTGAATTCCATGTCTCTCTGCCTTACTTCTTGGTGACGGACTCATCGGTTCCGCCGCCGCCGATGACCTCGGCGGCGAACTCGCGGAGGTGGTCCACGAAGCCGTAGTCGAGTGCCTCCTGCGCGGTGAACCAGTTGTCGCGGTCATTGTCGATCAGTACCTGCTCGATCGACTTGCCGGTCTGCTCCGCCGTCAGCTCGGCCATCCGCTTCTTCATGTCGAGGATGACACCCGCCTGAGTCTGGATGTCCGCGGCCGTTCCGCCGAACCCGCCGGACGGCTGGTGCAGCAGAACCCGTGCGTTCGGGGTGATGTACCGCTTGCCCTTGGTGCCCGACGAGAGCAGGAACTGACCCATCGATGCCGCGAGGCCGATGCCCACGGTGACGATGTCGTTCGGCACGAACTTCATCGTGTCGTAAATGGCCATGCCCGCGGTGATCGAGCCACCTGGTGAGTTGATGTAGAGGAAGATGTCTTTCTTCGGGTCCTCCGCCGCCAGGAGCAGCATCTTTGCGCAGATCTCGTTGGCGTTGTCGTCACGCACCTCTGAGCCGAGCCAGATGATGCGGTCCTTGAGGAGTTGGTCGAAAATGCTCGAGACCAATGCCGGTTGGGCCATTGTTGCGCTCCGTTTCAGTTATCGCTTGCTGTCGAATCTATCGGAGCGTGACGGCGCGAAAGGTGCTGTTCGCCGTGGGCAGAGCAGTCACCGCACGACGGGCGGTTCGCTAGCTGTGGTCGTGACCGTAGTGCTCGTGGCTCGGCTTGCGACCGTGGCTGTCGCGAGCCCCCGCGGAACCGTGGTTGTGACCCGCGTGGTCGTCGACATCGACCTGGCGCACGTCGCCCGACTCATCGTCATCGGCAGCAGATGCGGTGAAAGCGCTGATGTCGACATCCTTGCCGGCGGTGTCGACGACCTTCGCCTTCGCCAGCACCTTCGCGAGCGCCTTGCCGCGAGCGACCTCGCCGATCATGCCGGGGATCTGGCCGTTCTCGTCGAGCACCTTGATGAACTCGCCGGGCTCCATGTTGTACTGGGCGGCGCCCTGAACGAGGTACTGGGTGAGCTCGTTCTGGCTCACCTTCACCTCCTCCTGCTCGGCGATGGAGTCGAGCAGTATCTGGCTGCGGAACGTCTTCTCGCTCGACTCCGTGACCTCGGCCCGGTGCACGTCGTCGTCGAGGCGGTTCTCGTTCTCGAGGTGGCGGTGCACCTCATCGAGCACGAGCTGCTCCGGAACCGGGATCTCCACCGACTCGAGCAGCTTGTCGACCACCTGGTCGCGTGCCTGGGCACCCTGGCCGAAGACCTTCGAGCGCTCAATCTGGCCCCGGATGTCTTCTTTCAGTTCCGCGAGCGTGTCGAACTGGCTGGCGATCTGCGCGAAGTCGTCGTCAGCCGATGGCAGCTCGCGCTCCTTCACGGCGAGCAGCTTCACGGTGATCTCCGCCGACTCACCCTCGTTGTCGCCACCGAGCAGCTTCGACTCGAACACCGTGGTTTCGCCGGCGCTGAGGCCGTCGAGCGCCTCATCGATGCCGTCGATCAGATCGCCGGACCCGACCTCGTACGAGATCGCGTTCGCGGTGTCGACCTCGTCGCCGTTGATGGTCGCGACCAGGTCGATCTGGGCGAAGTCGCCCTTCTTGGCGGGGCGGTCGACCGTGATGAGAGTGCCGAAGCGCTCCCTCAGTTCGAGCAGTTCCGCGGTGACATCCTCTTCCGAAACCGTGATCGGGTCGACGGTGAGCGTCAGACCGTCCAGGTTGGGGATGGTGAACTCGGGGCGCACGTCGACCTCGACGGTGACCTCGAGGTCACCGCTGAAGTCCTTCACTGCCGGCAGCGCCTTGACGTCGGCCTCCGGACGACCCAGCGGCTTGATGTTCTGCTCGTCGACCGCCTGGCGGTAGAACTTGTCGAGACCGTCGCTCACCGCGTGGTTGAGCACCTCTTCGCGCCCCACCCGCTGGTCGATGATGGGCGGCGGAACCTTGCCCTTGCGAAAGCCGGGGATGTTGATCGACTCGGCGATGTGCGTGTAGGCGTGATCGATGCTCGGCTTCAGCTCCTCTGGCGTGACTGAGATGCTCAGCTTCACGCGCGTCGGGCTCAGCTTGTCAACCGTGGTCTTCACGAGGGGATCTCCTGTTTGTACATGTGTTCTGAGGGGTGAGGCATGTGTCGGGGCGACAGGATTCGAACCTGCGGCCTCTCGGTCCCAAACCGAGCGCTCTACCAAGCTGAGCTACGCCCCGAAAATGGGCCTCACTGAGTCTAGACCACCCCTTGTCTAGTCTTCGGCGAGCACGATCACCTTGTCACCGGAGACGAAGCTGATCGCCTCGGACTTGTTCGGGTTCACGTTCACCCCGTACTGCTGTTCGCTGTCGCGGGCAATCGCAGCGATTCGATAGCCGATCGCGGTCTCGCCACGGCGGCGGGCGGCCTCCAGCACCGTGTAGAAGTCGGCGCTCGAGCCCGGCTTCACATACAGCTCGGCGGGGCGCAGGTAGATCTCGCTGCCGGTGCTCGAGAAGAGAGTGTCGAAGACGTCGGTCAGCTGCTTGTTCTCCGACACCTGCGACAGCAGCAGGCTGATGAGTTTGTCGCTGACGATGAAGTCGTCGGCCTTGGTGACCTCGGCGAGCTCGCGGTTGGAATCATCGAGCATCTCGCTCACCACGTTGAGATCGATGGATGCCCGGTCGGCCATGTCACGCAGGTGAAGCAGCGTGACGAGGGTCTTGGCATCCGCGCGCTGGGCGTCGAGCGTCTCTTTGTAGGCGAGCACGATGATGTGCTGGTACGTCTCCACCTTGAGGCTCTCCAGGGTGGCGCGGCTGTTCGTGTCGCCCTCCCGGAACTCCACGGTGATGTTGCCGAACGCGGGGAACGTCGGGGTGACATCCGCCGCCACCACGGTCACCGCCGAGCCCGGAGCGACGTATTCGTTCAGTTCACGCAGCATCACCTGCAGTGCCGAGTTGTATCCGAGCACGAGGGTTCGCTCCGGCTTCGCCTTGACCGCCTTCGAGGTGCTGATGAGGTCGAGCTGTGGTGTGCCCGGAGTGGAGAGCGAGATGGCGCTGTCGTCTTCGGCGATGAGGATGAGCTGGTCGCCATCCGCGTACTTCGTGTCGGCGGCCGGGTTGATGTGCACGGTCTCGCCTTTGACGATGCCCATGACGATCGAGTCGGCGAATGCGAGTTGCGTGTCGAAGTAGGTCTGACCGTAGAGCGATGGCTGCGCGCTGAAGTAGATCTCGTCGCCCTCGAAGTCGAGCAGTTCGGTGTAGACGACGCTGAGTCCGCTCTGCCGGCAGCTCTGCACCGTGATGCGGCTGATCAGGTCGCTGGCGAGCACCCAGTGCGCTTCGTCCTTGCCGACCAGGTTCGCGGCTTCGAGGTTCTCGGGGTCCTGGATCTCGCCGACGATGTGGTACTTGTCGTCTTTGCGGTGCGGGTTGTTGGTGAGCGCGAGCGCGGTCTTGATGACGACGGCGTCAGGGTCCTCGTTGTCTTCAGGGGCGAGGATGACGATGCTACGCGCGAAGTGCGGGTTCGAGAGCGCGAGGTCGGTCAGGTTCATCGGGTCGCCGGATCGCACGATCACCCGGGTCTTGCCCAGGTCCGGCACTGCGGAGTGGATGGCTTCCTCCATCTCAACCTTGTCGCCGGGAGCGAGCACCACGATCGATGGCCGCTTGCGCGACTCGTTCGCGATGCTGATCTCGCTGATGATCGGGAAGACTTTGCTGCTCCAGCCGAGGATCAGCGTGTGGTCGGTTTCGAGCACGCGCGAGCGGCCTTTGCGCAGGTTCTCCACCTGGCTGTCGAAGCCGCTGGAGATGATGCCGATCAAGCTGGCGAGCACGAAGATGCCGAAAATGGTGACGATCAGCATCGCGATGCGGAATGGCCACCCCACGTCGCTGGCGAACGAGCCGCTGTCGATGGTGCGGATCAGGTTCTGCCAGATCGCCTCGCCGAGCGAGTTCTCGCCTTTCGGCACGATATGCAGCAGAAGGATGATAACTGCCGAAACGACGATGAAGACGGCCACCACGATGCCGAGCAGACCCACCACGGCCCCGGTCCCCCGCGCCATGATGCTGTCGAACCAGTAGCGGAATCGCTCGCGGAAACCGGCGTCTTTCATGTGCATCCTTTTCGTAGGGTGGCGCTGCGTGATGATGTTCCCACGTCAACGCTCCGCGCGCACACCGACGCGGCTTCCGGTACAGTATTCCTCGGCCCTTTTCGGGCCGCCCGGGGATGTAGCTCAATGGTAGAGCCTCAGTCTTCCAAAC
>JAZJYU010000049.1:0-1609 GCA_040390225.1 Actinomycetota bacterium
AACGAACGCCACGAAGCCGCACTGCGCCGCGACCGCGTCCTCGAACTGCGCGACGCGTACTACGAGCGCGACGAGGTGCTCGTCGCCGACATCGAGTACGACGGCATGATCCGCCGGCTTGAGGAGCTCGAGCGGCTCTTCCCCGAGCTGCAGAGCCAGGACTCGCCCACCCAGACGGTCGGTGGTCGCGCCGAGACCACACTGTTCAGCCCGGTTCGTCACGCCGAGCGCATGCTGAGCCTCGACAACGTGTTCTCGATCGAGGAGTTCGAGGAGTGGGCGGCGAAGGTCGAGCGCAACTCGGGCCGCCACGTCGACTACCTGTGCGAGCTCAAGATCGACGGCCTGGCCATCAGCCTGCGCTACGAGAACGGCGTGCTCACCAGCGCGGCGACCCGCGGCGACGGCGTGGTCGGCGAAGACGTGACGGACAACATCCGGTATGTGAAGAGCATCCCCACACGCCTCGACGGCGTCGGGCATCCGCCGGTCGTCGAGGTGCGCGGCGAGGTCTTCTTCGAGACCGAGGTCTTCGAGCGGCTGAACGCCCGTCAGGTCGCCGACGGCGAGAGGGTGTTCGCGAACGCCCGGAACGCGGCATCCGGCAGCCTGCGCCAGGTCGCCGAGAACAAGAACGCTGTTCAGCTCGAGCGCATGCACCGCAGGCTGGACGGCCTCAGCATGCTCGTGCACGGGATCGGGGCGTGGCCCGATCCGCCCGTGGCGTCTCAGTCCGGGATCTACGCGCTGCTGAAGACGTGGGGTCTGCCGACGAGCTCCCACTACCGCGTGGTGAAGACCGCGTCAGAAGCGTCCGAGTTCATCCGCTATTTCGGCGAGCATCGCGGCAGTGTTGAGCACGAGATCGACGGCATCGTCGTGAAGGTCGATGAGCTGGCCCTGCACGAAGAACTGGGCGCGACCAGCCGTGCCCCGCGCTGGGCGATCGCGTACAAATACCCGCCGGAACAGGTCAACACCAAACTGCTCGACATCGTGGTCAGCGTGGGGCGCACCGGCCGCGTCACGCCCTTCGCCGTGATGGAGAAGGTGCGGGTCGCTGGCAGCGAGGTGCGCCAGGCCACCCTGCACAACCAGGATGTCGTGAAGGCCAAGGGCGTGCTGATCGGCGACACCGTGGTGCTACGCAAGGCCGGGGACGTGATTCCGGAGGTGCTCGGGCCCGTGGTCGAACTGCGCGACGGCACCGAGCGCGAGTTCGTGATGCCCACGCACTGCCCCGAGTGCGGCACACTGCTGGCGCCCGCGAAAGAGGGCGATGTCGACCTGCGCTGCCCGAATGCGAAGAGCTGCCCGGCGCAGGTGCGCGGTCGCGTGGAGCATGTCGGCAGTCGCGGCGCCCTCGACATCGAGGGGCTCGGCGAGGTCGGTGCATCCGCACTCACCGCTCCGGACTTTCCCCGGGTACCGCCGCTTGTCACCGAGGCGGGCCTGTTCGAGCTGACGATCGACGACCTGGTGCCGATCGAGGTGGTCGTGCGCGACTACGAGACCGGGTTGCCGAAGCTCGACGAGAACGGAATCGCTCACCGCGAGACGCCCTACCGGCGTAAGCGGCAGAAGAAGGATGGCGAGGGGCCGTCTGAGT
>JAZJYU010000049.1:1669-3513 GCA_040390225.1 Actinomycetota bacterium
CGCGGCACTGAAACTCATCTCAGAGCTGGAACTCGCCAAGACGAAAGAGCTGTGGCGCATCCTCGTCGCACTCAGCATCCGCCACGTCGGGCCGGTCGCGGCCCGCGCGCTCGCCGGGTATTTCGGCTCGGTCGACGCGATCCGGGCCGCGAGTCGTGACGAACTCGCCGCCGTCGATGGCGTCGGTGACATCATCGCCGACGCCGTCATCGACTGGTTCGCCGTCGACTGGCATGCCGAGATCATTCAGCGGTGGGCGGATGCCGGGGTGCGGTTCGCAACGCCCGGTCACCCCGGTCCCGGGGCGGCCGCCGCGAAGGACGGCCCTCTCGCCGGGCTCACCGTCGTGGCCACCGGCTCCCTCGAGGGGTTCACCCGGGAGGGTGCGCTGGAGGCGATCATCGCGGCCGGCGGCAAGGCGGCATCCAGCGTCTCCAAGAAGACCGACTTCGTGGCAGCAGGGCCTGGAGCGGGGTCGAAACTGGGCAAAGCCGAACAATTGGGCATCCGCATCATCGACGCCGCCCAGTTCGCCCGGTTGCTCGAGGGCGGGCCATCAGTACTCGACGACTGAGGCACGCGTCAACCGGTGTTTAGGCGGCCTTCGCGAGCTAGGTAGAACCCTTCGTTGCCCCTATTATTGGGGGTGCGTGCAATTAGCGTGCGTTGGTGTTCCCCCGGCACCGACGAGAGCGATTGGACTGGCCCGTGCTGTTTGTCGTAGCAGCTCTGACCTCTGGCGCCCTGGGCGGCGTGTCAGAGGCCTTCAGCGTGCACGAAAACAGCGCTTTTTCGAGCTCCATCACTCAGCCGGTCGACCCCTCGGCCCAGGACTCGATCATCTCCCGGCCGGTCATTCTGACCGCGCCGATCACCCCCTACTCCACCGTCGACATGGCGACCCTGCGCTCGCTCAGCGGCACGACACTCCTCACGCGGCTGGCGGCTCTACCGCAGAGCAGACTGTCTGCCTTCGTCGGCGCCAACCCGGCCGCCATCCACCGGCTGCTCGTTTCGCCGCCGGCCGCGGCATCCGTCAACTCGTGGTGGCAACAGCTGGGCGCGGGAGGCCAGGCGCGGTTCGCGAAGACCACTCCCGAACTGGTGGGCAACCTCGACGGCGTGCCGTTCGCCGTGCGCGACACGGTCAACCGCGAATATCTGGCGAGCGCGATCACGACGGCCAAGGCCTCGCTCTCGGCCGGGATCGGCCGCGCGAAGCTGGTGTCCGAGAAGCACCACCTCGAGATCCTCGAGCAGATCGCCCGCACGCTCGCGCCTTCGAACAAGCAGAGCGTTTCGAAGAAGCAACCCGTGCGGCAGCTGCTGACCTTCGACCCGACGGGGAATGCAAGGGCCGCGGTGTCGGTGGGCAACGTCCAGACCGCCGACTACATCACCTACCTGGTGCCCGGCATGTTCTTCACCGTGCAGGGCCAGGTCTACGACTGGACCACGATCGCTCAAGATCTGCACTCGGAGCAGGACGCCTGGCTGAAGACTCTCGCGAAGACAGACCCGAGCTACCGGGGCAAGACGGCGGCCACCGTCGCGGAATTCGTGGGCGGCTAGATGCTGATCATTGCCCTTATTATCGGCGTGGTCTTGATCATCGCCGCGATACGCAACAGTCAAGGTACGCTGTTCACTGCCTTGAAGAGTGATGTTCCGGCCTATGGCATCTGGGCCGCTGCCATTATCGCTGTCGGGTCGATCGGCTTCGTGCCTGGCCTTAAGCCTGTGGCGCGGGGTCTCCTGGCCCTGGTGATCCTGGTGATCATTCTGAAAAACTACCAGGCGATCATTGCCGGATTTAAGGGTGTCAACACGCCCCCGGCCAGTCA
>JAZJYU010000050.1:0-2858 GCA_040390225.1 Actinomycetota bacterium
TGCGCTTGATGTACTCGTGGGTCCGCGCCTCGCCCTCGCCGTTGCCGCCCTCGGACTCGAAAAGGTACGGGATGGCGTCGAGACGGATACCGTCCACCCCGAGATCGAGCCAGAACCGCATGATGTCGAGCACGGCATCCTGAACCGCCGGGTTCTCGAAGTTGAGGTCGGGCTGGTGGGAGAAGAAGCGGTGAAAATAGAACTGCCGGCGCTCGGAATCGAAAGCCCAGTTCGAGTCCTCGGTGTCGACGAAGATGACCCGGATGTTCGGGTACTTCTCGCTGTCATCGTTCCAGACGTAGAAGTCGCCGTATGGCCCGCTCGGATCGCTGCGCGACTGCTGGAACCACTCGTGCTGGTCGGAGGTGTGGTTGAGCGGGAAGTCGATGACGATGCGCATGTTTCGCTCGTGCGCTTTCGTGACCAGGTCCTTGAACTCGTCGAGGGTTCCGAACTCCGGCAGGATGCTGCGGAAATCGGAGACGTCGTAGCCTCCGTCCCGAAGCGGCGACTGGTAGAACGGCGGCAGCCAGAGCGCGTCGACGCCCAACCACTGCAGATAGTCGAGCTTCGAGAGAAGACCCTGCAGGTCGCCGGAACCGTCCCCATTGCTGTCGACGAACGACCGCACCATCACCTCGTAGAACACCGAGCGCCGGTACCACTGCGGGTCGAGCGTGAGGCCAGGCAACTGGATCGGTGCTGTAAAGCTCACGAGACTCCTCGACAGGGTTAATGCTGGTGTTAATGAGTCTAGGCTCGCCGTCCTAGAGGCCATTTCGGGCCCGCGCTGTCCGTAGACTGATCTGTATATGGTCACCCCCACTCCGTATGCCGAAGCAGTCGCCCGAGTTCCTGTCGAGGCGAAGACGATCGACCTGCTCGGAGGCACCACTCACTACTGGGTGTACGGCCCCGCCGATGCCAAGACGACGATCGTCGTCACCCATGGGTACCGGGGTGAACATCACGGGTTGGAGCCGGTGATCGCCCAGCTGCCCGACATCCGCTGGATCTGTCCCGACATGCCGGGCTTCGGGGAGTCGACGCCGCTCACCGAGGCACCGCACTCCGTTCCCGGGTATGCCCAGTGGCTCCGCGCTTTCATCGGGGCGCTCGGGCTCAGCGGCACGGCGGTGCTGCTCGGCCACTCCTTCGGCACCATCATCTCCACGCAGGCGATCGCGAACGGTGAGAAGCCGCCAGCGCTGATTCTCATCAACCCGATCGCGATCTCCGGCCTCGACGGCCCGAATCGGGGAGCGACCGCACTGACCGTATGGTTCTATCGCACGGCCGGTCGGCTGCCCAGGCCGATCGGAACCTGGATGCTGAAGCACTGGCTGGTCACCCATTTCATCAACGTCAACCTGGTGAAGACGCGTGACAAAGACCTGCGCAAGTGGATCTACGCGGAACACCACGCCTACTTCAACCGCTTCGACAACCGGGATTTCGTGGTCGAGGCCTTCGAGGCGTCAGTCAGCACGCACGTGGGCGAATTCGCCGACCGGGTGACGGTGCCGACTCTTCTCGTGGCGGCGGAACTCGACGAGATCACCCCGATCACAGCGGTGCGGGGACTGGCCGAGGCGATGCCTGACGCGATGCTCACCGAGCTCAAGAATGTCGGGCACCTCATCCACTACGAGGTCCCGCAGCTGGCGGCCGCGGCCATCCGGTCCTTTCTGTCGGCGCTGCGATCATGAAGGTCATCTTCGACTGCCGCTTCGTGCGATTTCCGCGGCATGACGGCATCAGCAGATACACGGCGGGGCTGGTGGAGGCCTTCTCGAAGCTGCACCCGGTGACCATGCTCATCCACGACGAGCGTCAACTGGCGATGCTGCCCGATCTGCCATGGATCAAGTCCAGGCCCGGGCACAGCCTGCTCGAGCCGTTCCTTCCGCTTCTGACGCTCAACCGCGAAAAGCCCGACATCGTGTTCTGCCCGATGCAGACGATCGGGTATTTCGGAAACAACGGCTACAAGCTGGTGCTCACGGTGCACGACATGGTCTTCTACCGCATGCGAACGCCACCGAGGGAATTCAGCCCGATCGTGCGGCTGATCTGGTTTCTGTACCACCTGTCGTACTGGCCAGAGCGATGGACGCTCAACCGCGGGGTCGCCACGGTGACCGGCTCGTACAACTGCGAACGTGAGATGAAGGAAGTTCATCTCGCCAAGCGACCCCTTTCAGTCATCCGGCCAGGCATCGAAGATTCCGGTATCCCGCCTCGCGACTACCCGACCGCGAAATCGCTGGTGTACATGGGCACGTTCATGCCCAACAAGAACGTCGAAACGCTCGCGAAGGCGATGCACTTCCTGCCCGGCTACACGCTGCACCTGCTCAGTCGCATCGACGAAAGGAGCAGGGAACGGATCGCCGCCCTCGCCCCCGACGGTTCGATCGTGTTCGAGAACGGGGTGAGCGACGAGCGTTACATCGAGGTGTTGCGCGGAGCGACCGCCATGGTGTCCGCGTGCCGCGATGAAGGGTTCGGCATCCCGCTCATCGAGGGACTCAATGAGGGCACGCCGCTCGTCATCAGCGACATTCCGGTGTTTCATGAGGTGGGTGGTGATGCCGCGATCTATTTCGACCAGGAGAGGCCGCAGGCCTTCGCGGATGCCGTGCTGTCGATGGACGCGCCGGGAAAGTGGGCGGAACTGAGCGCCAAGGCCCGCAGGCACGCCGCCGAGTTCAGCTGGGACGAGTCGGGAAGGCGGCTATACGACCTGCTGACGTCGCTGGCGCCCGCTGAAGATCACCCGGCATCAACAGCCGTAGCGAACGACGAGCCAGCACCGAAAGACGAGCCAGCACCGAAAGACGAGCCAGCACCGAAAG
>JAZJYU010000051.1:0-27891 GCA_040390225.1 Actinomycetota bacterium
ACGGACCAGGTGATCGCGGCTGCGAAGGCGGCCGGGGTAGCCGTGGTTCCGGTGACTGAGACGCTGCCGGCAGGCAAGCATTACCTCGGCTGGATGACGGACAACCTGGCTGCGATAACGACCGCCGCCGGAGTGAAATGACCGATCCCGTACTGAGTCTTCGTGCCGCGACCCTCTCTTTCGGTGACCGTGAACTCTGGCGCAACCTGACTCTCGATGTCGCGCCCGGCGAGTTCCTGGCAGTGCTCGGCCCGAACGGCACGGGTAAGACCAGCCTGCTGAAGACGATTCTCGGGCAGCAGAAGCTGACCTTAGGATCTATCGAGTTCCTGGGCGAACCCGTGCGTACCGGTAGTCGTCGCATCGGCTACATTCCGCAGCAGAAGCTGATCGAGCCCGGCACCCCGCTGAGAGCCCGCGACCTGGTCGCGTTCGGCGTCAACGGCAACCGCTGGGGACTTCCCGTCAACTCACGGGCCGTGCGCCGCCGCGTGGGCGAGGTGCTGGAGGCCGTCGGTGCCACCGCATACGCCAATGTGCCCGTAGCCACGCTGTCGGGCGGCGAGCAGCAGCGCGTGCGGGTCGGGCAGTCCATCGCCGGGGACCCGAGGCTCCTGCTCTGCGACGAGCCTCTGCTCTCGCTCGACCTGCATCACCAGCGACAGGTGAGCGAGCTCATCGACGAGCAGCGCAAGCGCCTGAACACCGCCGTGGTCTTCGTCACTCACGACGTGAACCCCATTCTCGGCATGGTCGACCGGGTGCTGTATCTGGCCGGCGGCCGCTTCCAGGTCGGCACCCCCGACGAGGTGCTGCGGTCGGAGGTGCTGTCGTACATGTACGACACCCCGGTCGAAGTGATCCGCAGCCGCGGCCGGATCGTCGTTCTCGGGGCGCCCGAGGGGTACGGGGTTCACGACCATCTCGAACATCATGTCGAGGTGAAGCTGCAGTGAACGACATCCTCGGCCAGATCTTCAGCTTCGCCAACTACGGCGAGCTGCTCGTGCTCGTGCACAACTCCATCATCGCCGGCGCCATTCTCGGCGTGGTCGGCGGCCTGATCGGGCCCTTCGTCATGACCCGCGACCTCGCCTTCGCGGTGCACGGTGTGAGCGAGCTGAGTTTCGCGGGAGCGTCAGCGGCACTGCTGCTCGGAGTGAATGTCGTCACCGGATCGATCGCCGGGTCGCTGCTCGCCGCGCTGCTCATCGGCGTGCTCGGCTCGAAGGCGCGGGAACGAAACTCGATCATCGCCGTGCTGATGCCGTTCGGGCTGGGCCTCGGCATCCTGTTCCTCGCCCTGTACAAAGGGCGCAGCGCGAACAAGTTCGGTCTGCTCACCGGCCAGATCGTCTCGGTCGACGATCCTCAGCTGCTGATGCTCGTGATCATCTCGCTCGTCGTGATCGCCGGCCTGGTATTCGTCTGGCGGCCACTGAGCTTCGCGAGCGTCGATCCGGATGTCGCGCGCGCGAAGGGCCTGCCGGTAACGACCCTGTCGATCGCCTTCATGATCCTGCTCGGGCTGGCGACAGCGGTCTCGATCCAGATCGTGGGCGCTCTGCTGGTGCTGTCTCTGCTCGTCACGCCGGCCGCCGCGGCGATGCGGGTCACCGCCTCGCCGTTCCTCACGCCACTGCTCAGTGTGCTGTTCGCGGTGACCTCTGTCGTGGGCGGCATACTGCTCGCCCTGGGCGGCGGGCTGCCGATCAGCCCGTATGTCACGACGATCTCATTCCTCATCTACGTGATCTGCCGGATCATTGGTCCACGACGAACAGCGGGAAGGCGGGTGGCCGCATGAAGCGGAACACGTGGCAGCGAGAAGCAGTGAAGGAGGCGCTCTACGGCAACGAGCACTTCGTGAGCGCGCAGGCCCTGCACTCGAAACTGCGCGACTCGGGGTCGCCGATCGGCCTCGCCACCGTGTATCGCGCACTGGCCGACCTCGCGACCGAGGGCGAGGCCGACTCGCTGCAGCAGGAGGGTGAGAGCCTCTATCGCGCGTGCACGCCGGGCCAGCATCACCACCATCTCATCTGCCGCAACTGCGGTCTGACGGTCGAGATCGAGGCGGATGCCGTCGAGGCGTGGGCGCAGGCCGTCGCCGCCGAGAACGGATTCACCCAGCCGAACCATGTCGTCGACGTCTTCGGGCTGTGCGCCGATTGCACGGGTATGGTCTAGTTCGTGCAACTTCGTCTCATCGCCGTGCTCGCCATCGGTGCAGTGCTCCTCACCGGATGCGCCGGGTCCTCGCAGACGAAGGCGGCGGCCTGCACGTCGCTTCTGGCATCCACCGACAGGGTCACGACCGACCTGAACTCCAGTCTCACCAGCCTGACCAGCGACCCCGCAGCGTCCATGAAGACGCTGACGGGCGCGAGCGCGACTTTCCACACCGGGGTGTCGAAGATCAGCAACTCCGAGGTGAGAGCGGTCGCCGACAAGGCGGATTCAGCGGTCAAAGCGCTCGCCACGGAGATCAATGCGGCCCTCGATGAGCCCGCCAGCGCGGACTCCGCGAAGCTCACCTCCGCATCCAACGCCGTCTCCTCGGCGTTCGTGACCGTGCGGGACCTCTGCAAGTAACTTGCCGAGGGATGCGAGGCCACGTAGTATTGGACGCTGCTGAGCGAATCTCGCCAGCCTTGTGCGCAAACCCCACCTATTGACGTCTGTGGGATTGTGCGTGCCGACAAGAAATCTTGGGTAGTCAAAGGTCTTGACTACGGTATTTGGAGGAAAACCATGGCCGCAGTGTGCCAGGTGACCGGCGCCGTTCCCGGCTTCGGACACAACATTTCGCACTCGCACCGCCGCACCAACCGGCGCTTCGACCCGAATGTGCAGAAGAAGAAGTACTACGTTCCGTCCCTTCGCCGTAACGTCACGCTCACCCTGAGTGCCAAGGGCATCAAGGTGATCGACGCTCGCGGCATCGAAGCAGTGGTCAAGGACCTCCTTGCCCGCGGGGAGAAGATCTAATGGCCAAGCAGCAGGACGTTCGTCCGATCATCAAGCTCCGCTCGACCGCCGGAACCGGTTACACCTACGTGACCAAGAAGAACCGTCGTAACGACCCTGACCGTCTCGTGCTGAAGAAGTACGACCCCATCGTGCGCCAGCACGTCGAATTCCGCGAGGAGCGCTAACCATGGCGAAGAAGAGCAAGATCGCTGCCAACGAGCAGCGCAAGGTGATCGTCGCCCGGTACGCCACGAAGCGTCTCGAGCTGAAGAAGGCCTTGGTCGACCCGGCCTCAACCGACGAACAGCGCGAGGCAGCGCGACTCGGTCTGCAGAAACTCCCCCGCGACGCTTCGCCGGTGCGCGTGCGCGGTCGCGATGCGATAGACGGTCGCCCGCGTGGCTTCCTCTCCCAGTTCGGCGTATCGCGCGTTCGTTTCCGCGATATGGCACACCGGGGCGAATTGCCCGGCATTACCAAGTCAAGCTGGTAAATTACAGGCGGCTTCGGGGATAACAGCCCGTAGTCACGTGATCCACGCGGCGTATTGCACCGCACAACGTCCGAGGAGGACATCATGGCTGACAAGTCACTAAACCGTACCGAGCTCGTCGCGGCAGTTGCCGCTGAGTCTGGCCAGAGCCAGGCTGCTGTGAGCGGTGTCCTTGACGCCCTCTTCAACACCCTCGCGACCTCGGTCGGCGAAGGCACCAAGGTCACCATCCCGGGCTGGCTCGCGGTCGAGCGCACCCACCGTGCTGCTCGTGCCGGCCGCAACCCGTCAACGGGTGCGCCCATCGAGATCAAGGCCGGCTACGGCGTGAAGGTGACGGCCGGCAGCAAGCTGAAGGCCGCCGCAAAGTAGTAGAGCTCTTCCGGAGGGGGTGCCAGCATTGCCGGCATCCCCTCCGGTCTTTTAACATCCCGGTTCGCATAGGGTGGATGCCGTGCCCAGGCTCGTGAGGATCGCAGGTCCCACCCTGCTGCTGGTCGTAGCGTTCGCATCCATGCTCTGGGCCATCGCCTTCGGTGGTGCCGCAGCTCCACAGCAGATCTTCGACCCGGGCGCCGTAGTGCGCTATGGACTGATCGTCTCGACGCTGCTCACCAATCTCGGTATGTCGCTGACGCTGGGCTCGCTGGTGCTGGTCTGCTTCGCACTCAACGAGGGCCCCGAGTTCGGCAGGGCTCTCGACATCGCATCCGGTGCGGCCGCGTTCTGGGCCGTCTCCTCCGCGGTCACCGGCTTCTTCACATTCATGAGCCTCTCCGACAAGCCGATCGCGTTCGACCAGGACTTCGGCAACATCCTCGGCCAGTTCCTGGTCGGGGGCGGCAATCAGACCATCGGGCCCTCATGGTTGTCCACGACGCTCATCGCAGCGGTGGTCACCGTGCTCTGCTTCGCGGTGCGCAACCGCACGGCGCTGGTGCTGGTGACGATCTTCGCCGGCGTCGGTTTCGTTCCCATGGCATTGCAGGGCCACTCGGCGGATGCCGCAGGCCACGACGCCGCGACCAGCTCGCTCGGCCTTCATGTCGTATTCGCCGGCATCTGGCTCGGAGGCCTGCTCACGCTCGTACTGCTGCGCAAGACGCTGCAGGTCGAGGGCCGGGTGGGCACCGTACTCGCTCGCTATTCCACCCTCGCGCTGATCAGCTTCATCGTGGTCGCGTGCTCCGGCTATGTGAATGCCGCGCTGCGCGTAGGTTCCTTGCCACAGCTGCTCACGACCTACGGCATCCTCGTGCTGGTGAAGGTGATCGCCCTGAGCGCGCTCGGCCTGTTCGGCCTTGCCCAGCGCACCCTGCTGGTGCGCAAGATGCAGGAGGCGAAGAACGGCGGATCGAGGTTCTTCTGGTGGATGGTCGCCGCCGAGCTCGGCTTCATGGGACTCGCCTTCGGTGTGGCCGCGGCGCTCGCCAAGACCGCGACGCCGGTCTCACAGGCCGCGGTGACGAACACCCCCGCTGCCTACCTCACCGGGGAGCAACTTCCGCCCGAACTCACTGCCGTGCGGTATCTGACGGAGTGGCGCTTCGACCTGATCTGGGTGCTCATCGTCGCCTTCCTTGCGTTCTTCTACATCGCGGGCGTCGTGCGTCTGCACCGGCGGGGCGATCGCTGGCCCGTTCATCGCACCGTTTTCTGGCTGCTCGGCCTCGCGGTGCTGTTCTACGTGACCAACGGGCCGGTCAACGAGTACGAGCGCTACCTGTTCAGCGTGCACATGCTCGGCCACATGATGCTCGGCATGCTCATACCCCTCCTGCTCGTGCCTGCCGGGCCGATCACGCTCGCCCTGCGCACCATCGAGAAGCGAATGGACGGTAGCCGCGGCGTGCGCGAGTGGATCATGATCGTCGTGCACTCGCCGGTCTCGCGAGTGCTCACCAATCCGATCGTCACGGCGGTGATCTTCGCGGGATCGCTGCTCGCCTTCTACTACACGCCGCTGTTCAGCTGGGCGACCACCGACCACATCGGGCACGAGTGGATGATCGTGCACTTCCTCATCGCGGGTTACCTGTTCGTGCAGTCGCTGATCGGCATCGACCCGGTTCCGCAGCGGGCAAGCTACCCGATCCGGCTCATCACGCTGTTCGCCACGATGGGCTTCCACGCCTTCTTCGGCGTGACGCTCACCACGGGAACGGGCCTGCTGCTGGCGAACTGGTACGGCGCCATGGGCAGGGCCTGGGGGCAGACGCCGCTCGGCGATCAGCAGACCGGGGGTGGCATCGCGCTGGGTGTCGCCGAGATCCCCACGGTGATCCTCGCGATCATCGTCGCCATCATGTGGTCGAGGAGCGACGAACGCGATGCGAGGCGTCTCGACCGCAAGGCCGACCGTGACGGGGATGCGGAACTCGAGGCGTACAACCGGATGCTCGCCGGGCGCTCCCGCCAGGCTTAGAACTGCCCGGTGATCAGCAGGCTGCCGTCGGGCTGGAAGGTCACCACGAAGGCGGCCGTGAACGGCACGTCCTGGTCGAAGGTGGTCACCGAGCCGTCGAAGATCGACTTCACGGTGACGACGAGATGCGCGGTGCCGATGGTGGCCGGGATGTCCCAGCTGCCCGCCTGGTCGCCTGGCACGATCGAGACGACCGGGTCGCTCACCATCGACCAGGTCGGGGCATTCTGGATGCGATCGGTGATCTGCTGGCCCATCGGGCATCCGGTCGGCAGCAGCACCTTCTGGGTGACGCACTTCTTCAGGTAGGCGTCGATCTCTTTCTGTGCCTCTGTGACGAAGGCCCGATTCGCCTCGATGTCCACATTCGCGTCGACGTGGGAGCCGGGGGCACTGACGAGAGTGGTCTTCGTCATGGCGGTCAGCCAGGTGGACCTGTGTGAGATCGCGAATGCGGTCGGGGCGAAGACGGCATAAGGACTGCCGAGATCCTGACCGGATTTCGGGCTTACGCCGATGCCGTTTGCGGTGAACGAGCCGGCGTGCTGCGGGGTGACGGTGAGAACGGCGATCGGGCTGACTGAGAATCGCCAGGCCGAGAACAGGCCGAGATTGGCGCCGTCGCGCTCGACGGTGAACGAGGACCGGCCGCTCACGGAGCCGGCGCGATAGCTGTAGACGACCCGGTGGGTGCCGTCGGGGCCGGCCGTGTCGCTGATCAGATGGATGTCGTTCAGCTCGCCCATGGCATCCGGCCTCAGCAGGGCGTGCGATCCGCTCGCCGGCACCGTCACGCCGGGTGTGGCGAGGGCGCCCGCCAGGTCGTGCCGCGCCAGGGCACCGAGGTATGACCCGACGAAGCCAGACGCGCTGTACAGCGTGAGATTGAGCGTCACGACGGTACCCGCGAAAGCGAGTACAACGATTCCCAGAGCGATCAGCCAGGCCCTGAGTCCGCTGCGCTCCATCCCCACATCCTAGGTTGCCGACAATCGACAACCCGATGTGGCGAGCGGGCGCGCGGGAGTCGCATCGGTACAGTGGATCGGTGAGCACGATCACCCTCTCCGCCGAACAGGCGGCCGTCTTCGAGGCGATCGAGAACTCGCGCGAGAACATGTTCGTCACCGGTCGCGCGGGCACCGGCAAGTCGACGCTGCTCAACCATCTCGCCTCCAGCACGAGCAAGCAGGTCGTCATCTGCGCGCCCACCGGCGTGGCGGCACTGAACGTGGGCGGCCAGACGATCCACTCGCTGTTCCGTCTGCCGATCGGGGTGATCGCCGACCACGCCATCGACCAGATGCCCGAGCTTCGCAAACTGCTCAATACCATCGACACTCTGGTGATCGATGAGGTGTCGATGGTCAACGCCGACCTCATCGATGCGATCGACCGCAGTCTGCGACAGGCCAGGCAGAAGCCGCTCGAGGCCTTCGGCGGCGTGCAGGTTGTGCTGTTCGGCGACCCGTACCAGCTCGCGCCGGTGCCCGGCGACGCTGACGAACGGGCCTACTTCACCGACCAGTACCGGTCGATGTGGTTCTTCGACGCGAAGGTCTGGCGTGAAACCGACCTGCGCATCTTCGAGCTCACCCTCATCCACCGACAGCACGAGGGCGAGTTCAAGTACCTGCTGAACGGGGTGCGGCACGGACAGGTCACGGCCGAGATGGCAGCGCGGCTCAATGAGGTTGGCGCCCGGCCGGCGCCGACAGACGGCGCCATCACTCTGGCGACCCGCAATGACACTGTCAACCGCATCAACGCGACGCAGCTTGCCCGCCTGCCCGGCAAGTCGCTCACCGCGAAGGCCGAGATCACCGGCGACTTCGCCGGCCGCGCGTTCCCTGCGGACGAAGAGTTGGAGCTGAAGGTGGGAGCGCGGGTGATGTTCCTGCGCAACGATAGTTCTGGCGAGGGCGGCCAGCGCTGGGTGAACGGAACGGTTGGCACGGTGATCAAGATCGCCAACACGGTCTTCGTAGATGTCGATGGCGAGGTGCACGAGGTCCAGCCGGCTATCTGGGAGAAGTTCAAGTACACATATTCGGCGGCCACCAAGCAGCTGAAGAAAGACATCGTGGCCGAGTTCCAGCAGTTTCCGCTGCGTCTCGCCTGGGCGGTCACCATCCACAAATCGCAGGGAAAGACCTACGACCGTGCGATCGTCGACCTCGGGTCGGGCACCTTCAGCGCCGGGCAGACCTATGTGGCCCTCAGCCGGATCACGGCGCTGGATGGGCTCTACCTGACTCGCCCTCTGCGCCCGAGCGACATCCGCGTCGACCAGGACGTGCTGCGGTTCATGGAGGGCGTGCAGGCTATCCCTGGGCTGAGCGCATAGCTCGTTTCTTGGCGCGCGTGCTTCCAATGAGAGCTGCGGACTATGAGTCCTGCCCGAGCGACATGTAACGCATCATGAACCGATCAAACTGCGGAACGGTGAATTTCGCGTAGCCAAACCGTGGAGTGTAAAGAAGCCCTTTGCTGATGAGCCGCGCTCGGAGCGGGGCGACTTGCTCTGAGGTTTTTCCGAGCATCTCAGCGACATCGGCCGCCTTCTGCTCCTCCGGCCCGAGCTCAGCCATCGCTCGCATGTAGCGGAGTTCTTCTCTTGTGGACCGCTGGACCCGAGTCTTAAAGAAGCTCTCGTCGAGTTCGGTCTCAACTTCAACCTTTGCGGCTTCAACGTCGGCGAGGGTGATTGTGTCGCCTTGGGCGACATTCCACGCTGAACGTCCGTATTCCTGAATGAAGTACGGATATCCCTCGCTGTAACGATAAACGGCGTTCGCTGCATTCGCTTCGAAGTGGATCTCCTCGTGCGCTGCAGGCGTGACGATGGCCTCAAGCGCATCCGCCTCCGACAACTCCTCGATTGAGATGTATCGCAGCAGACGTTCTGCATACGATTTGGCATCGCCGGCAAGCCCTGGGAGCTGAGGCAGCCCAGCCCCGGAAAACGTGACGGGCAGTCCCTTTTGTACCGCACGGTGGATCGAAGCGAGCAGGGCTTCCAGCTCAATTGCCGTGAGAAATTGGATCTCGTCGAATAGAAAAACGACTCCTGTTCCGCGCTCACGCGCGGCCTGGCCAATGGCTTCAAACACGTCAGGCAAGTCGGTCACCAGCGCTCCTGAATCGGCAAATCCGTGCTGAACATCCACGTCCAACCCGCCCGTCAATGAGCCGTCCGGCTGAACACTCAACGAAAAGGATTTGATAACACCGGCCGCTTGCTTGGCGCGCTCGCCCCAGCGAGCACTTGGTGAGATCTGGAACAACGCTTTGCGAGCTAGCGTTGCCAATTGCGGCGCGAATGGGGTGTTCTTAGACACCTCTGCGGTAACGGCAGTCCAGCCAAGTTCAGACGCCCGATTTTCATACTCTCGCAGGAGTACGGTCTTACCCACGCCGCGAAGACCGGTGATAGCCAGGGACTTTTCGGACTTGCCGTTCGACAGGCGTTTGAGCAGAACGTCAAAATCTTCGATCTGATCGCGCCGACCAGCAAGGACCGGCGGCTGCGCGCCTGCATTCGGAGTGTATGGGTTTCGAGCTCGGTCCATCGGGCAATCTTGACAGGTTTATCCAACTTTATCAAAGCTCGATAAAGAAGAAAACCCACCGCCTAAGCAACCTCTTTGGCTTTCGAGAGGTCGGCGAACAGCTCGGTGTTGAAGTCGTACGCGATGAGCACCTCGTCGATGACCCGATCGCGCTCTTCATCGGACCACTCGACAGCATCAAGTTGCTCGCGGTATGTCTCCTTGAACTTCTTGGGGCTCGCGATGCCGGCGAAAAGGTAGAAGCCGACACCGTTCGTCTGAAAGCCGAACTGCCTCTGCATGAGCGTACGGATGACCTGGCCGCCAGACAGGTCGCCGAGGTACCGCGTGTAGTGGTGGGCGATGAACCCACCCGGCCAGGTCGCCGCCACTGTGCTGATGCGGTCGACGTACCGTTCCGTGGTGGGCAGGGGCGAGATCTGCGCGCGCCAGTCAGCGCCGATGAGAAACTCGAGATCGCCCTCGATCGCGGGTAGCCGGGTCAGCTGAGGGGAGATGAACGGTGCCACGGTCGGGTCGTCGGCCATGCCGGCCTCAGCGGCTTCGAGCGCCCGATAGATGAAGAAGTGCTGGGCGACGAGAGCGATGTAGTCGTCGCGCGTGCCCCTGCCCGACATGAGATCGGACATGAAGTCGGCGCCCTCGCTCTCGCCGTGGTTCGACCAGGTGCGCTCGCGGAGCGCCTGCGAGAAGGGAACGACTGGTCGCACGGCACTCCGATCGGTAACTTAGGCAACCCTAACTATAGCGGGTCAGTGTCCGGCGTGACCGGTGTCTGTGAAGAAGTGGGCGGCGTGCGGGTCGACCGAACCGGCGGTGGTGAACGATAACGCCGAAGTGGTGAGCGCCGCGACGATGACGGCTCCTGCGAACATTCCGAGCAGATAGCGACCCGCCCCGGCGACCTTCGCGGGCCGAACGTCGTAGCGCAGCACCGTCGTGATCGTCAGCGCGATGAACAGCTCGAAGACGGTCGCCACGAACATGGGGATGAAGTTGAAGTACGACGTGACCGCGGGAGCGTCGAGCAGCGTGGCGAGCACCACCACCAGGCTCCACAGCAGCACCGGTGCGATAGCACCGATGCGTGAGGCCCGCGGGAACAGGATGCGGTCCCGAGCGAGAGTGAGCACCCCCCAGGCGAACTCGATCACGCCGAGAAGCACGAGCACGACGGCCAGGGGAAGGGGGGAGTTGATCACGAGCGCCAGATGGATGACCGCACAGCCGATGGCAGCGAACGCCAGCCATGCCCGCAGCACCCGGGGCACGCTCAGCCTTCCGCTTCGTTGGAGAGTCGGCGCCGTGCTTCGTCGTAGATGGTGACGACCTCGCGGCGGATCTCCGGGCGTTCGCTGATCGGCGCCGACCAGGGTATGCGCAGTTGCGCGCCGCCGTCGTACTCCCAGTAGCCCGCCTCGCCGTCGAGGCCGGACATCCGCGCTGTGGTCGCAAACGGGTCGGCGAAAGCGCGCACGATGGTGAGGGAGTCCGGCCCGTGGTCGCTGTTCATGTGCGCGAGCACGGCGGTCACGACGTCGTCGGAGAAGGTTGGCACGAAATCTACGGTAGCCGCACCTGTGTGTGCTGCACGATGGGGTCATGCCGATCGTTCCCGACACCAAGAACTGGACCTGGGTGCTCGAGGCACCGTGCCCGCAGTGCGGCTTCGACGCCTCGAGCTTCGCGGCGACTGACGTTCCTGCGATGATCCGGGCGAACGCCGCCGCGTGGCCGGCGGTGCTGCAGCGGGCGGGTGTCGCGGTGCGACCCGACGACAGCACCTGGTCCGCGCTCGAATACGCCTGCCATGTTCGAGACGTATTCCGTATCTTCGATACGCGCGTGCACCTGATGCTCGATGAGCACGACCCGTCGTTCGCGAACTGGGACCAGGATGTCACGGCTGTCGAGGAGCGCTACAGCGAGCAGGACCCCGCGGTCGTCTCCGGTGAGCTTCAGTCAGCCGCTCTGACGATCGCCGATCTGTTCGGAACGATTCAGGGCGATCGGTGGCACCGCAAGGGCTTTCGCGGCGATGGGGCGGAGTTCACGGTCGAGAGCATCGCGAAGTACTTCATCCACGACCCGGTGCATCATCTGTGGGATGTCACCCACGACCAGGGTCACTGAGTTCGGCGAAGTGGAGCGAGTGACGGGAATCGAACCCGCTCTACCAGCTTGGGAAGCTGGAGTTCTGCCATTGAACTACACTCGCGTGCCCGCGCATCCGGTTACGCGGCTGGGTCAAGATTAGTCGCTCGGCGACCACAGCCAAACCTGCCCAGGAATCAGTGATGATCGGGGATTCCGCCCACCGATTTGGCCGCCTCGAGCAGAGCGGGGATGCCGAGCCCCAGGGTGGGCGCGAAGGTCGTGTCGCCCGGGCGTTCGCCATCGAGCCAGCGGGTGTACATGGCCTCGCAGAAGATGGCGGCCTTCCAGAGTGCCAGCGCCTGGTACCAACCAAGATCGCTGAGATCGAGCTTCATGCTCTTCTGGTAGCGCTCGACGAGGTGTGCTCTGGATGGAAACCCGGGTTCGCGGGTCACCGTCGTGAGATCCATCGGAGTCGCGATCCCCCCGGGGACCGAGTAGGTCGCGGTCAGATAGCCGAGGTCTGCGAGCGGATCGCCGAGGGTCGCCATCTCCCAGTCCAGGATCGCCGACACTCTGGCCGGTCTCCCCGCCGAGAACATCAGATTCCCGATGCGGTAGTCGCCGTGAACGACGGTGACGGCCTGGCTTTCGGGGAGGTGGTCCGACAGCCATCGTCCGATGAGTGCGACATCCGCCAGCCCGCGCCGGCTGTTCTGCTCCCACAGGGAGCCGAATCGGGTCACCTGGCGCCGAAGGTAACCGTCTCGTCTGCCGAACTCCGCCAGGGGACCGGATGACACATCGACCCTGTGCAGTGCGATCAGGCTGTCAATCGCGGCGAAGGCGATCGCCGGGCGATCGGCGTCGTCGTCGAGGCCGCGGGGCAGCTGGTCGGTGATCACCACTCCGTCGAGATACTCCATGACATAGAACGGGACACCGAGCACCGACTCGTCCTCACAGATCGCCAGAATCCTCGGTACCGGGACGCCGGCGCCGCCGAGCAGCGCCTGGATGCGGGCTTCGCGAACCATGTCATGGGCGGATCGCGGATGCGGGGGCCGTGGACCCCGGCGCAGCACGAACTGATCGTCTCCTCGCCGGATCCGATAGGTGATGTTCGACTGGCCGTCGCCGATGCGCGACCACTCGATCGGGCCCCGTCCGAGGCCCTCCCGGTCGAGGTACTGCTGCACCTCGTCGACGATGAGCAATGGAGGCAGCGGCAGGCGGTGCGCGTCGTCGACCGTGGCGACCACTTCGATGCCATCCGGCTTCATGGGCATCGACATCTGAGGGGGCCTCTCTTTCCCGAGCGAACGATCGCTCAGGACAGTTTGGTTCTCTCACTCAGCGCCTGTCAACATGACCGGCGCTGAGGGTCAGAGCACGGTGCTCAGCCGCGAAGCGGAACGTCCCTCGGGCGGCGATCCGGTCTCTCTGGTCGCCTATTTCCTGCCGGGCAGCGGTGCGCCGAGCAGACGAAGCGAGTAGCCGACATACTCACGCGAGAGATCCTCCGGCGACAGGGAGCCGCCGGGGTGATACCACTGCGCGACGCCGGTGCACATCGTCACGATCGCGCGACTGGCGTCGCGCGGCCGCTCGGCGACGAAGATGCCTTCAGCTATTCCTGCGTCCACGACATCGTCCAGCAAGCGCTGCTGGCGGTCGCGCGCCGCCACCAGGCCGGCCCGGGCGACCGGCTCCAGGCTGCGGAGCTCGCTCGCGGCGATGAAGGCGAGCTGCGCCCGATGCGCATGAAAGAGTACGAGACACTCGATCAGGCTTTCGAATCGTTCGGGAATGCTGTCACCCGCGTCATCCAGCGCGGCGCTGCTCCTGCTGTAGAGATCCGTCATCGCGCTGGTCATCAGCGCCACCAGGATGGAGTGCTTGGAGTCGTAGTGGTGGTATAGGCCCGGCACAGACAACCCCGCGGCCGCGGCAAGGTTGCGGATGGTCGTTCCGTGGTATCCGCTCTCGACGAAACAGTTGAGAGCGGCTCGGAGAATGGGCGTCACACTCGCGTCGCTGTAGTCGCTCCACCATCGTGGGGGTCGTGTGAGAGGGACGACCTGATCTGACATCCACAGCTCCCTTGATCAGCCGAAGTGGCCACGATTCTATCTTGCGTCGATACGCCGGCGACTGAGGACCGGGGCGGTGCCTTCTGTACACTCGCAGGCATGCTGCTCTCGGACCACGACATCCGGATCGAACTCGACTCGGGACGGGTGGGCCTCGACCCGTACGATCCGGCGATGATCCAGCCGTCGAGCGTGGACGTGCGGCTCGACCGCTTCTTCCGGCTGTTCGACAACCACAAGTACCCGTTCATCGACCCGGCGATCGACCAGCCCGAACTGACCCGGCTGGTGGAGATGGACCCCGACGAGGCCTTCATCCTGCACCCTGGCGAGTTCGTGCTTGGCTCCACCTATGAGACGGTGTCCCTTCCGGATGACCTGGCCGCGCGCCTCGAGGGCAAGAGCTCGCTGGGTCGTCTGGGCCTCCTCACCCACTCGACCGCGGGCTTCGTCGACCCGGGTTTCAGTGGGCACGTCACTCTCGAGCTGAGCAACGTCGCGACACTGCCGATCAAGCTCTGGCCGGGCATGAAGATCGGTCAGCTCTGCTTCATCCGGCTGTCGAGTCACGCCGACAAGCCCTATGGCTCGGCCGAGTACTCGTCCCGCTACCAGGGCCAGCGCGGGCCGACGGCATCCCGGTCGTTCCAGAACTTCCACATCACGAAGATCCCGGTCGACTAGCCGAGCTGCTCAAGCTGCCAGCCGAGCCACGGGCTGAAAGCGAAGGGTGCGGCCTCGACCGCGACCCGCAGCGCGGCGGGAGCCAGCCAGGCGAATTCGGAGACCTCGTCGGAGTTCGGGGCCACGGCATCCGTCGTGCTGACCCTGAACACCGGGCAGATCTCGTTCTCGACGATGCCGGATGCGTCGACCGCACGGTACCGGAAGTCGGGCAGCACGAGCTCGATCGAATCGACGGTGATGCCGAGTTCGAAGGACGCTCGCCGAGCGATCGAATCGTCGAACGATTCGCCGGGCAACGGGTGTCCGCAGAAGGAGTTGGTCCACACCCCGGGCCAGGTGAGCTTGGTGAGCGCGCGGCGCGTGACGAGCACGAGACCATCGGCGTTGTAGACGTGGCACGAGAAGGCCAGGTGCAGAGGGGTCTGAGCCGAATGCACGAGCACTTTGTCGGCTGTTCCGCAAGGGGTCCCCCCCTCATCGACCAGAACCACGAGCTCTGCCATGACCGTCCGTTACCCTGTCAGAATGACCGGCCCGAAACTCACGACCGTCTCGGAGTCGAGACAGGCGCAGGTCGATGCCGTGCTTGACCGCTTCTTCAGCCTAGCCAAGAACCGCGCGACGGGTTTCGGCGCGGAGTACGTGCGGCTGTGGGAGACGCTCGAGTCGAACACGGCCGGTGGCAAACGGTTCCGTCCGCGGATGGTGATGACCGCCTACGAGGGACTCGGCGGAACAGACCGGGAGTCGGCCGCGTGCATCGGTGCGGCATTCGAGCTGCTGCACACGGCGCTCATCGTTCACGACGACGTGATCGACCGCGACTTCAGCCGGCGAGGGGCGCCGAACGTGTCCGGCAGCTACCGGGACATCGCGACGACAGCCGGCATCCCGATCCCGCGTGCGGAGCACTGGGGTATCTCGGCGGCCGTCATCGCGGGCGACCTCGCGCTGTTCAATTCGCTCCGGCTCGTCGACCAGAGCGGCGCGAGCCACGAGGTGCGCGCTCGACTGATGGAGATCATGGATGAGGCGTTGTTCGCCTCCGCCGCCGGCGAGATGATCGACATCGACTTCTCCACGACCACCGACGTGCCGCGTGTTCACGACGTGATCACGATGGAGCGATTCAAGACCGCCGTCTACTCCTTCGAGTGCCCGCTCCAGGCCGGAGCCGTGCTCGCCGGTGCGAGCGAGGAGGCCGTGCAGGCGCTCGGCCGGTTCGGTCGGGAGATCGGTATCGCGTATCAGATCGTCGACGACCTGCTGGGCGTCTTCGGAATCGAGGCGGAGACCGGCAAGACCACGATCGGCGACCTGCGCGAAGGCAAGCGAACCGTTCTCATCGCCTTCGCCACGAGCACCAAGGCGTGGCCGCTGATCGAAGCGCTGGTCGGAAAGCCGAACCTCAGCCACGAGGAGGCGGACTTCGTGCGCGAGGTGCTCGTCAGCTCCGGCACGCGCGACTTCACCGAGGGGCTGGCGCGCAACTACACCAATGAAGCGCTCGCGCACCTGCGCTGCGCGGACATCCCCGTCGCGCTGCGGCGCGAGCTGGAACCGCTCGCAGCGACCGTTCTCGAGCGCGTCAAGTGACCAGGCTCTCGCTCTACGATCGGGTCGCCGATGAGACGGCGGGCATCGTCATCCGCCGCTACTCCACCTCGTTCGGCCTCGCGTCCCGCCTGCTGTCCGCTCCGATCCGGCGCCACGTCGAGAACATCTACGCGCTGGTTCGTGTGGCAGACGAGATCGTGGACGGCGCCGCGACCGACGCCGGGTTGTCAGCGCACGATGCGGCGCGCATCCTGAACGACTTGGAGCGTGATACGGATGCCGCGCTCGCCGGGGGATTCAGCGCCAACCTCGTGGTTCACGCTTTCGCCCGCACCGCGCGCGCGTGCGGCTTCGGAACCGAGCTGACCGCGCCCTTCTTCGACTCGATGCGCGCTGACCTGAGCGCGACCGAGCACGATCAGCAGAGCTTCGACCGCTACGTGTACGGCTCGGCCGAGGTGGTAGGGCTCATGTGCCTGCGCGCATTTCTTCAGGGCGCGACCGTGACCGGGGCGGACGACGCGAAACTGACGAACGGCGCGCGCCGGCTCGGGGCCGCCTTTCAGAAGGTCAATTTTCTGCGCGACCTCTCGGCGGACTTCGAGACTCTCGGCCGCAGCTATTTTCCCGGCATCGACGTCGGCTCATTCACGGAGGCGGACAAGAACCGTCTGCTCGACGACATCGACTCCGATCTGCGTGTGTCTGCGGCAGTGCTTCCGCTGCTGCCCGCGTCGTCGCGCCGCGCGGTCGCCCTCGCCCAGGGGCTGTTCACCGAACTCTCGGTGCGCCTGCGCGCGACGCCCGCCTCCAGGTTGGTGACGTCGAGGGTGCGGGTGCCCGATCCGGTGAAACTGCGGATCGCCGCCGGCGTGATCGTGGGGCGAAGGGGATGAGTTCCATCATCGTGATCGGTGGCGGAATCGCCGGTCTGGCCTCCGCTGCCCTGCTCGCACGTGACGGGCACAGCGTCACGCTGCTCGAGCAACGCGACGCCCTCGGTGGCCGGGCCGGATCCTGGTCGAAGGATGGCTTCCGGTTCGATACCGGCCCCAGCTGGTATCTCATGCCTGAGGTGTTCGACCACTTCTACCGGCTGCTCGGCACGACAGCCGCAGAGCAGCTCGACCTCATCACCCTCGACCCCGGCTACCGTGTCGTCTTCGAGGGTGACGTGCAGCCCATCGATATCGCCGCCAGTCGCGAAGAGAATCTCGACCTGTTCGAGCGGATCGAACCAGGGTCGCGGCCGCGCATGCAGAAGTACCTCGACTCCGCGCGGGAGACCTACGAGATCGCCAAGCTGCGGTTTCTCTACACCAGCTTCGCGAGCATCCGCCCGCTGTTGCGCCGCGATGTGCTCGGGCGGCTGGGCACGTTGGCCCGGCTGCTGCTGCGGCCACTCTCGAGTCTCGTCGGTCGCACGGTGAAAGATCCGCGGTTGCGTCAGATTCTGGGCTACCCGGCCGTGTTCCTCGGCTCCTCGCCATATGTCGCTCCAAGCATGTATCACCTGATGAGCCACCTCGATCTGGAGGGCGGCGTGCTATACCCGCTCGGCGGCTTCACTCGGCTGATCGAGAGCATCGCCGCGCTCGCCCGGGCCGAAGGCGTGACAGTGCTCACGGGTGCGACCGCGACAGCGATCGTCACCGGCGCCGGCCGCGTGGCCGGTGTGGACTACACGGATGCCGCGGGCGAGCGGATCACGCTGCAGGCCGACATCGTGGTGTCGGCCGCCGACCTCCATCACACCGAGACCCGGCTGCTGCCGGCGGAACTCCGCACGTTCCCGCAGGAGTACTGGGACAAGCGGGTCGCCGGGCCGAGCGCCCTGCTGCTCTATCTGGGCGTGAAGGGCGAACTACCTGAACTCGAGCACCACACGCTGTTCTTCGCCCGCGACTGGAAGGCGGGGTTCGACCGGATCTTCGGTGCGCCGTCGTCCATTCCCGATCCGGCATCCATCTACGTCTGCAAGCCGAGCGGTGTGGATCCGGATGTCGCGCCGGACGGTTTCGAGAACCTGTTCGTGCTGGTTCCGATCCCCGCCGACCCGTCGCTCGGGCACGGCGCCGACCTCATCGCCGTGGCCGACCGCGTCATCGAGCAGATCGGCGACTGGGCCGGCATTCCCGACCTGGCGTCGCGCATCACCGTGCGCAAACAGGTCGGTCCCGCCGACTTCGTCGACGACCTCAACTCCTGGCGCGGCACCGCGCTCGGCCCGGCCCACACCCTGAGGCAGAGCGCGATGTTCCGCGCCGGCAACCGCAGCCGCACGGTACGCGGCCTGTTCTACGCCGGAGGGTCGACCATCCCCGGCATCGGGCTGCCGATGTGCCTGATCAGTGCCGAGGTGCTGCTGAAGCGCATCCGCGGCGATGTGTCGACCGAACCGCTCGCTGAGCCGCTGCTGCGCACGGCCGGATGATGGGCATCCTCTACCTGCTCGCGCTTGCGATCGCACTCACCGGCATGGTGCTGCTCGACCGGCGGTTCCGGTTGTTCTTCTGGCGTTCGGCGCGACGGGCGACGCTTGTGCTCGCCGTCGGGGTGCTGTTCTTTCTTGGCTGGGACCTCTCCGGCATCGGCCTCGGCATCTTCTTCCGGGGGGAGACGCCGTTCATGACCGGCATTGTGCTGGCCCCCGAGCTGCCGCTGGAGGAGCTGTTCTTCCTCACCCTGCTCTGCTACCTCACCATGAACCTCTTCGGCTGGATCAGCGGGTCGAGCGTGTCGAGACCTCACCGATGAGCTACTGGGCGCTCGACGCGATCTTCCTCGTCGCGGTCGTGGTGGTGGCGATATTCGCGGCCGTTCGAGCGCGACCCTGGATCGCGGTCGCCATCACCCTCGGCATCCTGATCGTCGTCACGGCCGCATTCGACAACGTGATGATCGGCGTCGGGCTGGTCGGCTACGACCGCGCGAAGATCTCGGGTGCGTTCATCGGCATCGCACCTCTGGAGGATTTCGCGTACGCGGTCGCGGCGGCGGTGCTGCTGCCGTCGCTGTGGGTGCTTCTGTCACCGAGACGCCGATGAAAGCGCTGCTCCTGTCGAGCCGGCCGCTGAGCTGGATCAACACCGCGTTCCCGTTCGCCGCCGCGTACCTGCTGGCCGAACGTCACATCGACCTCACGTTCGTCATCGGCACGATCTACTTCCTCATCCCGTACAACCTCGCCATGTACGGCATCAACGATGTGTTCGACTACGAGTCCGACTTGCGCAACCCGCGCAAGGGCGGCGTCGAGGGTGCTCTGCTCGATCCGGCCGTGCACCGTCGCACGCTGATCGCGGCGCTCGTCACGAACGTGCCGTTTCTGGCCTACCTCGTTGTGGTCGGGAATCCGCTGTCGTGGCTGGTGCTGGCGATCAGTGTCTTCGCGGTGATCGCCTACTCGGCGCCGAGGCTGCGGTTCAAGGAGCGCCCGTTCATCGACTCGCTCACTTCCAGCACGCACTTCGTCTCGCCTGCGGTGTTCGGGCTGGTGCTGGCCGGCGCGACCTTCAGCTCCGCCCTGTGGGCGCTGCTCGGGGCGTTCTACGTCTGGGGTGTCGCGTCGCACGCCTTCGGCGCGGTGCAGGACATCGTGGCCGACCGCGAGGGCGGCATCGGCTCGATCGCTACCGTAATCGGCGGCAAGGCCACCGTGCGCCTGGCGTTCTTCGCTTATCTCGCGGCGGGCATCCTGCTGCTGCTCACGCGCTGGCCCGGGCCGCTCGCAGCGCTCCTCATGCTCCCCTATGCCGCGAGCGTGCTGCCGTTCTGGTCGATCACCGATGCGGATGCCGAGCGCGCCAACGCGGGCTGGCGGCGGTTTCTCGTGCTCAACTTCGTGACGGGCTTTCTCGTCACCCTGCTGCTGGTCTGGTACTGGGTGCTGACTGCGGCGTGCGCCACCTCATCCTTCGGCTGGACGGCATACGTTCCCCTGCACCAGACCCTGTTCGAGCAGGCGTTGCTGTCGGTCTGCACGGGCTGACCTTCGCACGCCCGTCGGTGCCGGCGGTCGCGTCCTCCCTTCCGGAGGGCGGAGGTGGCGGCTAGTAACGGAAGCCCAGCTCGGGCGGGTAGTCGCCGCGAGCCGTGAGGGCGGATGCCGCGGCCTGAAGGTGCGCGAGCGTGAGTCCCAGCATCCCTGGCCCGAAACTGACCCGGGCGACCCCGAGTTCGGCGAGCCGCTTCAGCGGAAGAGCTTTCGGGTGCGCGATCACGGCGACCGGGCCGTCGACCTGTGCGACGCCGCGCTCGACCAGTTCCTCGCTGTTCAGCCCGAGGAAGAAGATGCTGGTCGCGCCGGCGCCGAGGTAGCGGTTGGCGCGATCGACCGCCGCGTCCCACTCGCCGGGCCGGCTCACTAGAAGGTCGACACGGGCATTGATCGCGAGGGGCACGCCGGCCTCGTCAGCCGCGGCGCGTGCGGCCGCCACTCGCGCCGCCGCATCCTCGGCCGTGCGGTATGGGCCGGCGGCGGACTCGAGCGAGTCCTCGATGTTGAGGCCGGCCGCGCCAGCCTCGATGAGGCGCGCCACGTTCTGTTTCACGCCCGCGGCATCCGCGGCGTAGCCCTTCTCGAAGTCGACCGAGACCGGCTTGTCGACGGCGGACGTGATGATTCGGGCGGCCTCAAGAGCCTGATCGACCGTGAGTCCCTCGTTGTCGGCCACACCGTGGGCGAAGCTGACGGCGTGGCTCGCTGTGGCGAGCGCCTTCACCTCGGGGATGTCCGCGACGATCCGTGCCGTGACGGCATCCCAGATGTTCGTGACGATGAGCGGGTCGCCGGGAACATGCAGCGACGCGAGGAGTGCGGCCTTGTCGGCTTTCGTGCTCACTCGCCGTGGCCCGCGAGAAACACCGGCGCGGGCTCCGTGAACCGCACGACGTTCGACGCCTTCACGAACAGCAGCAGCACGAGTCCGACGAGGATGACGACGACGATGCCGAGCATGCCCCAGTACTGAGCGCCGAAGATGGCGATGAACACGGTGAACATCAGCGGCGCGAGGAAGGTCGCCGCACGCCCGCTGGTGGCGTAGAGCCCGAAGGCCTCCCCCTGCCGGTCGGTATGGGTGACGCGAGTGAGGAAGCTCCGGCTGGCGGACTGCGCAGGCCCGACGAACAGGCAGAGGAACAGACCGCCGACCCAGAACACGCCGGCACCGAGGTCGTGCAGGAAGAACACGGCGAGGCCGGCGATCACCAGCCCGACGAGGGAGGCGATCATGACTGTGCGCGGTCCGAGCCAGTCATCGAGTCGCCCGACCAGCAGTGTGCTCACCCCCGCGACGACGTTCGCGGCGATGCCGAAGATCAGCACATCGCCCGCGCTGAACCCGAAGGTGCCGGCCGCGATGACGCCGCCGTACGTGAAGACGCCGGTCAGACCGTCACGGAAGACCGCGCTGGCGATCAGGAATTTGAGTGTGTTGCGGTCCTCGCGCCACAGCCGGGCGACATGCTTGCCCAGCAGCACATATGAACCGAAGAAGCCGACCTTCGTGGTTTCGACCGCCCGGGGCAGCTCGGGGACGGAGATGAGCACCGGGATGGAGAAGACCAGCGTCCAGACGGCGGCCACGAGCTCGACCAGACGGATGTTGAACCCGTTGTCGCTCGATACGCCCAGCAGCCCAGCGGTGTGCGCGGTTCCGCCGGCGACCAGGCCGACGTAGACGATCAGCAGCAGCACGATGCCCGCGATGTAGCCGCTTGCCCAGCCGATGCCGCTGACCCGGCCGATGTTCTTCGGGGTGGAGACCTGGGCGAGCATGGCGTTGTAGTTGACGGTGGCGATCTCGTAGAAGATCGTGCCGATGCTGAACATGATGAGGCCGAAGAGCAGGAAGGACGGTTTCGCCTCGACCAAGAAGAGGGAGACGAGCACCGCGACGACGACCGCCGTGTTGATGCCGAGCCAGAGCTTGCGGCGCCCGGTGGCATCCGATCGCTGTCCGAGCGCGGGAGCGATCAGCGCGACGAGGACTCCGGCGATGATGCCGGCGAGGCCGAACTGGGTGGAGATCTGCGCGGCCCCGGCGGTCGCGGAAAGGTGCGGGTCCTGGAACGAGCTGCTGGTGATGTACCGGCTGAACACGAAGGTGGTGGTGATCGCGTTGATGCCGGCGGACCCGGCGTCCCACAGCGCCCACGCGGCGACTCGTCGTTTCGGGATGGTGGGGGACGCCTTCGCCTCGCTCATGGTCACAGGTTAGTGGGAGAAGGTAGCCAGTTGGATAACATACTTCGGTGACCGAAACTGTCGTAGTTCCCGCCAAGGTGACCGTGGAGAATCTGCCGCTGAGCAAGCGCCCGTTCGACATCGTGTTCATCGTCGTCTTCGCCCTGATGATTGTCACCTGCATCATCAGCGACTCGGTCGAGGGCCTCGGTCTCGACCAGGTACCGAACTCGCCGAACATCCTCGTGCAGTGGAACTACACGTACGCCTCGAGCTTCGACCCGCTGTATCAGCAGCACCCGGTGTGGCTGCGCTTCATCAGCGGCACTTCGGCGTTCGTCTACATCGTGTTCTACGTGTTCCTGATCATCTCGCTGGTGCGCGGCTGGAACCGCATCCAGTTGTTCGCCGTCATCTACGCGACCATGATCATCTCGCTGACGGGCATCCCGATCTTCGGCATGGAGTTCTTCGGCCCGGCGGCCACCCGCACCCCCAACCCCGGAATCTTCCTCGCGTACAACGGGCCTTACATCTTCTTCCCCCTGCTTCTGCTGATCCGGATGCGGAAGCCTCTGCCTTTCACGCGCAAGTTCTAGACACAGCGGGTTGAGTCTCTCTGACTCAAGTTTTTCCCTGACGACTTGACTTGGGTATCCACAGGCGGCAAACTTGAGTAAGCGAGGCTCAAGTCTCGCTGAACACTCAGAACTTCAGGGAGACAGAGCACATGGCTCGAGCAGTAGGAATCGACCTCGGAACCACCAACTCGGTGGTCGCGGTCCTCGAGGGTGGGGAACCCACCGTCATCACCAACGCTGAAGGCTTCCGCACGACCCCATCGGTCGTGGCCTTCACCAAAGACGGCGAGGTGCTGGTCGGTGAGACCGCCAAGCGCCAGAACGTCACCAACGTCGACCGCACCATCTCGTCGGTCAAGCGCCACATGGGCACCAACTGGACGGTCGACATCGACGGCAAGAAGTACACGCCGCAGGAGATCTCGGCGCGCATTCTCGCGAAGCTGAAGCGCGACGCCGAACAGTACCTCGGCGACACCGTCACCGACGCGGTCATCACCGTGCCGGCGTACTTCAACGACGCGGAGCGCCAGGCCACCAAGGAGGCCGGAGAGATCGCAGGGCTCAACGTGCTGCGCATCATCAACGAGCCGACCGCCGCCGCGCTGGCCTACGGGCTCGACAAGGGTAAGGAAGACGAGCTCATCCTGGTCTTCGACCTCGGTGGCGGAACCTTCGACGTGAGCCTGCTGGAGGTCGGTAAAGATGACGACTTCTCTACCATCCAGGTGCGCGCGACCGCCGGCGACAACCGGCTCGGTGGCGACGACTGGGACCAGCGTGTCGTCGACTACCTGATCAAGCAGTTCAAGGACTCGACGGGCGTGGATGTCTCCAACGACAAGATCGCGAAGCAGCGCCTCAAGGAGGCCGCGGAGCAGGCGAAGAAGGAGCTCTCGAGCTCCATGAGCACCAGCATCCAGCTTCCGTACCTCTCGCTCACCGAGAACGGGCCGGCGAACCTTGACGAGACGCTCACCCGCGCGAAGTTCGAGGAGCTCACGAAGGACCTGCTCGAGCGCACGAAGAAGCCGTTCGAGGACGTCATCAAGGAGGCCGGTATCAAGGTCGCCGACGTCGCGCACGTCGTGCTGGTCGGTGGTTCGACCCGCATGCCGGCCGTCGTGGAGCTCGTGAAGAGCCTCACCGGTGGCAAGGACCCGAACAAGGGCGTCAACCCGGATGAGGTGGTCGCCGTGGGCGCCGCCCTCCAGGCCGGCGTGCTGAAGGGCGAGCGCAAAGACGTTCTGCTCATCGACGTCACCCCGCTGAGCCTCGGTATCGAGACCAAGGGCGGCATCATGACCAAGCTCATCGAGCGCAACACGGCCATCCCGACCAAGCGCAGCGAGACCTTCACCACGGCGGACGACAACCAGCCGTCCGTGGCCATCCAGGTGTTCCAGGGCGAGCGCGAGTTCACCCGCGACAACAAGAACCTGGGAACCTTCGAGCTGACCGGTATCGCACCAGCGCCGCGCGGCATCCCGCAGGTCGAAGTCACCTTCGACATCGACGCGAACGGCATCGTGCACGTGTCCGCCAAGGACAAGGGCACCGGCAAGGAGCAGTCGATGACCATCACGGGTGGCTCCTCCCTCTCCAAGGACGACATCGAGCGCATGGTGCGCGAGGCCGAGGAGCACGCCGCCGAGGACAAGGCGCGTCGCGAGACGGCGGAGACCCGCAACGTCGCCGAGCAGCTCGCGTACTCCACGGAGAAGCTCATCAAGGACAACGACGACAAGCTGCCCGATGACGTCAAGTCCGAAGTGCAGGCGGATGTCGACGCGCTGAAGAGCGCGCTGGCCGGCGATGACGAGGCGGCCGTGAAGACCGCGTTCGACACGCTGAGCGAGAGCCAGCAGAAGCTCGGACAGGCCATCTACTCGCAGGAGCAGGCCGCCGCCGCTTCCGAGGCCCCGGCCGAGGGTGAGCAGCCGAGCGCGGCGGATGACGAGGACATCGTCGACGCCGAGGTCGTCGACGACGAAGACGACAAGAAGTAGCCCGTGGCAGACGACAAGAGGGAACCCGAAGAGGAACCGGAGGAGCAGCCTGCCGAGGCGGGCGCTCCCGAGGATCTGATCGAGGCCGAAGGACCGGACGTGGAGACGTCGTTCACCGACGAGGACCTCGCGTTCCTGGCCGGTGACGCGATCGAGTCCGATCCTTCTGCGGAGTTGATCGCCGACCTCAAGCGGGTGCAGGCGGAATTCGCCAACTACCGCAAGCGGGTCGACCGCGAGCGCGAGGTTGCGCGGGACGCGAACACCGCGGAGGTCGTGAAGGCCCTGCTGCCGGTGCTCGACGATTTCGCGCTCGCCGAGGCTCACGGTGATCTCACCGAAGGTCCGATGCTCGTGATCGCCCAGAAGTTCCGGGCCGGCCTCGAGAGGTTCGGCCTCACGGCGATCGGCGAGAAGGGCGACGTGTTCGATCCCAACCTGCACGAGGCTCTCGTTCAGTTGCCGACGCCTGACGTGACGGTCAACACCGTCGCGGATGTGATCGCCCAGGGCTACAAGATCGGCGAGCGGCTTCTGCGGCCCGCCAAGGTAGCGGTCTCGGTACCCGAAGAATAAACAGTGATTGAAGCGGGTCGAGCCCGTCGAGACCTCCCGAAGAGATTCGTCGGTGAGATGTCGACTGGCTCGATCCGCGGTTGAAGAAAGCAGGGGCCTGTGGCCAGCCAGGACTGGTTCGACAAGGACTTCTACGCCGTTCTCGGCGTAGCCAAGGACGTGTCAGACGCGGAGCTCAAGAAGACCTACCGCAAGCTCGCCCGCCAGTATCACCCGGATTCCAATCCGGGGGATGCGAAGGCGGAGGCGAAGTTCAAGGAGATCAGCGAAGCGCACTCCGTGCTCTCCGACCCTGAACAGCGCAAGGAATACGACCAGATGCGGGCAATGGGACCTGGCCGCGCCAGGTTCACCTCCGGTGGCAGCGGAGGCCAGGCCGGCTTCGAGGATGTCTTCGGCGGCATGTTCGGTCAGGGCAACCAGCGCACCGCATATTCGGGCGGCGGTGGCTTCGAGGACATCTTCAGCAGCATGTTCGGCGGCGGTCGCGGTGGCCCGTTCGGCAATGGCGCGCAGGGTCCCTCCAGGGGGCGGGACCTGACGGCCAGCACCACCCTCGACTTCCTCACCGCCATTCGCGGCGAGACGATAAAGCTGCAGCCGCAGGGCGGGAAGCCGATCAACGTGAAGATCCCCGCCGGCGTGAGCGACGGCCAGAAGATCCGGCTGAAGGGCAAGGGAGAACCGAGCCCCGACGGCGGCACTCCGGGCGACCTCACCCTCACGATCACGGTGCGAAAGCATCCCGTGTTCGAGCGTGACGGGCTCAACCTGCGAGTCGACATCCCGGTCACCTTCACTGAAGCCGTGCTCGGCGCCACCATCGAGGTCCCGACCCTCGGTGGCGACCCGGTGAAACTCAAGGTCGCGCCGGGCACCCCGAGCGGCCGCGTTTTGCGGGTGAAGGGCCGCGGTGTGACGACCGCGAAGGGTTCCGGCGATCTGCTGGCGACCGTCGAGGTGGCCGTGCCCTCGCATCTCAGCGCCGAGGCGCAGGCGGCGCTCGAAGAGTTCCATCGTCTGCAGCCCGACGAGAACCCGCGCACCGAACTGCTCGCCCGCGCGAAGTCGGAGTAGGCCATGGAAGCGACGGATCCGGTTTTCGCCATCGCTGTAGCGGCGGAGCTCGCCGGCATGCATCCGCAGACCCTGCGCCAGTACGATCGGCTCGAGCTCGTGGTGCCTCAGCGCACCGCCGGGCAGTCCCGGCGATATTCGATGCGGGATGTCGTGCAGTTGCGGGAGATTGCGCGTCTGGGCGCCGAGGGGGTCAGCCTCGAGGGCATCCGGCGCATCCTGCAGCTGGAGAACCAGGTCTCCGCGCTCGCCGACCGCGTGCGCGAACTGGAGTCGGCGCTCGCCGACGAGCTTCTCAACCGACCGGGTCGCCGCGTGTTCGCCGGGGGCGAGTCGGGCGAGGTCGTGTCGTTGCGTGCGGGAACGCGTACCCAGAGGAACACCCAACTGGTGGTTTGGCGCCCATTCACTCACGATTAGGGTGCCTGACTTCTCCGTTCCCGACCTCTCGGGCCTCCGGCGCTTCCCCGACCTCGAGGCAGAGAACCTGCACGCGGTCGATGCCACCGACCGGCTGCTCGTGGAGCACGCGACGGCGGCTCCCACGTCGATCATCGGTGACCACTACGGCGCGCTGACCCTCGGAACGATCGCTGCGGGAGCGACGGATGTCCGCGTGTTCCAGGACCCACTGGTCGGCGAGCGAGCCTTGGCCAACAACATCGGCGCGGGTTACAGCAGCCTGCCGCTCTCGCAGCGGCTGCTGGAGAACGCGACCGTCGTGCTGATGCAGCTGCCGAAGAGCCTCGGCGAACTGGACGAGTTCTCCGAGGCGATCACCCGCTGGGCGCCACCGGATGTCGTGTTGTACGCCGGCGGCCGCGTCAAGCACATGACCGTTGAGATGAACGCCGTGCTCGGTCGCCACTTCGGCACGGTCACGGCATCGCTGGCCCGGCAGAAGTCGCGCGTGCTCTTCGCCAGCGGCCCGAAGCAGTCCGAGGCGAGTTACCCGCGGCGCGGGTTCCACGACGACCTGGGGCTCTGGGTGTGCGCGCACGGCGGCGTGTTCGCCGGAACGAAGGTGGACATCGGCACGCGATTCCTTCTGTCGGTGCTGTCGGATGCCATGCCGGGCGCGCGGGTGGCCATCGACCTCGGGTGCGGGTCGGGCATCATCGCGGCGTCCCTCGCGGCGTCGAGGCCCGGGCTTCGGGTGATCGCGACGGACCAGTCCTGGGCTGCCACCGAATCCACCCGGGCGACGATCGAGGCGAACGGCCTGGCCGATCGGGTCGCCACGGTGCGGGATCTGGGACTCGAGTCACAGCCGGATGCGAGTGCCGATCTCGTCGTGCTGAATCCGCCGTTCCACAACGGCACCGCGGTTCAGACGGGACTGGCTGCCGGCCTGTTCGCCGATGCACGTCGCGTGCTCATGCCCGGCGGCGAGCTGTGGACGGTGTTCAACTCGTCGCTGGCGTACCGCCCGGCGCTGGAACGGATCGTCGGTCGCACTCGCGAAGTCGCCCGAAACGCAAAGTTCACCGTGACGGCCTCGCGGGTATAAACTTGAGTCAGCTAGACTCAAGTTGTCGAAAGGACAATGAATGGCGAACAT
>JAZJYU010000052.1:0-8931 GCA_040390225.1 Actinomycetota bacterium
CCCCGCCACTCCTGGCAGGCCACCGTTCACCGCAGCGGCGTTGATGTTGACAACGCCGGCGTTCATTCCGAGGACGCCCTTGATGAGCCCCTTGCCCAACTCACCGATGATCCCGCCGACCGCGCCCCCGGTCAGCTTGTTCAGGCCCCAGCCTGTCAGAACGGCTGCCTGGACCCATGACGGCATACCGAGGAACGCATGCACGAGGTCACCGGCGAACCCGAAGTAGCCGACAACGCCCCCATACAGACCGCGCTGGGCGGGCTCCAGCTCGTCGATGATCTCCAGCGCACGCGGCTTCGGAGCACCGGACAGGGTGCCGGCCGGGAACGTGGCGCGAAACACATCGATCGACCCCGCGTCGCTTCGGAGGTCGCCCTCCACCGACGACACGAGGTGCATGATGTGGCTGAAGCGCTCGACCCGCATGAACTCCGTCACCTCCACCGTGCCCGCGACGCAGACCTTGGAAAGGTCGTTGCGGGCCAGGTCGACGAGCATGAGGTGCTCGGCGCGCTCCTTCGGGTCGGCCAGCAACTCATCGGCGAGTTCGACATCCGCCTCCGGTCCGTCGCCGCGCGGCCGTGAGCCCGCGATCGGGTGCATATAGACATGCCCGTTCTCGACCTTCACCAGGGCTTCGGGCGACGACCCGACGATCCAGTATGGCTCGCCGGCCGGGTCGAGCAGCGACAGCAGATACATGTATGGGCTGGGATTGAGGGTGCGAAGCACGCGGTAGACGTCGATCGGGTCGGCCGTCAGGTCGTGGTCGAAGCGCTGCGAGATCACCACCTGGAAGACATCTCCGTCACGGATGTGCTTCTTCGACAGTTCGATCGCCTCGTGATACGCGGCCGGCTCGATGCGTGCTCGTGGTGCGGGTGCGACCGTGAGATCGACCTCGGCGAGCCAGGCATCCGATGGCTGGGCCAGCGCCGACTGCAGGCGATCGAGGCGGGTCTGCGCGTCCGACCAGAGCGTTGCGCCGTCATCCTCGCCATCGTTCAGCGCGGTTGCGATGAGCAGAACACTGCCGGTGCGATGGTCGACGACGACGAGCTCCGACACGAAGCTGAACGCCTGGCCGGGAATCTCGAAATCGGCCGCAGGAGCGTTCGGCAGATGCTCGATCTGACGGATCGCCTCCCAGCCGATGAAGCCCACCAGGCCGCCGGTGAGGGGCGGGTGTCCTGGTACATGCGGCGTTGCCCAGCGCTCGTAGAGGTGCGCGAGTGATTCGAGCGGGGCGGTCGGGGCATCCGGGCCGAGCGCCCGGGTTGCGGCCAGTCCGTAGTCGAGCCAGGTCGCGGCATCCGCCCGCTGCGTGAGCACGCCGAAACTCGACACCCCGATGAAGGAATAGCGCGACCAGATGCCGCCCTGCTCCGCCGACTCGAGCAGGAACGTGCCCGGTTCACCCTTCGCAAGTTTGCGATAGATGCCAACAGGGGTTTCCCCGTCCGCGAACAATTCCCGGATGACCGGCACAACCCGATGGCCGTCGAGCAGCGCGTCGAATTGCGCTCTGGTCGTCGTCTCACTCATCGGCGTCACCGATCGCGGGATCGAGTGGGTCAACGTCGAAACAGGCGTGCGCGCCGGTGTGGCAGGCGGCACCGATCTGATCGACAGCGACGAGCAGCGTATCGGCGTCACAATCGAACGCTGCGCCTTTCACGTACTGGCGGTTACCGGACGTGTCGCCCTTGCGCCAGTACTCCTGTCGGGAACGCGACCAGAACGTGACACGGCCTTCGGTCAGCGTGCGGCGCAGCGCCTCGCGGTCCATATAGCCGAGCATGAGCACCTCTTTGCTGTCCCACTGCTGGATGATCGCGGGCAGCAGCCCATTCGAGTCGAACGTCGCGCGGTCGAGAACCGCCTCGATGCTGGTGTCCATCGCCTACCTCACCGTCAATCCCGCGACCGCGAGCTCGCGTTTCACGTCTCCCACTGTCAGCTCCCCGTTGTGGAACACGGATGCGGCCAGCACGGCATCCGCGCCGGCCGCGATGGCCGGCACGAAATCCCCCACCGAGCCGGCACCGCCGCTCGCGATCACCGGAACGCTGCTGACCTCCCGCATCGCGGCGACCAGTGGCAGATCGTAGCCCGTCTTCGTGCCGTCCGCGTCGATCGAGTTCACCAGCAGCTCGCCGGCGCCGCGCTCGATGGCCTCGACCGCCCACGCGATCGCGTCGATGCCGGTGTCCGTGCGACCACCGTGGGTGGTCACGATCCAGCCGCTGTCGGTCGTGCCCGCTCGGCGCACGTCGAGCGACAGCACCAGCGCCTGTGCACCGAATCGATCGGCGATCTCGCCCAGCAGAGCCGGACGCGCGATCGCCGCACTATTGACGCCGACCTTGTCAGCACCGTTCGCCTGCAGCCGGGCTACATCGTCGACCGATCGCACACCGCCGCCGACCGTCAACGGGATGAACACCTGCTCTGCGGTCTGCCGCACGACGTCGTACATCGTCTCGCGACCGTCGACGGTCGCGGTCACATCGAGGAAGGTGATCTCGTCCGCACCCTGCTCGTAGTACTTGCGGGACAGTTCGACCGGGTCGCCGGCATCGCGCAGAGACAGGAAGTTCACGCCCTTCACCACCCGGCCGTCGGCCACGTCGAGGCACGGGATGACGCGCACCGCGAGCGACATCAGATTCTCGCGGCGTGAATCGGGCTGACCAGGATCGCACGGGCACCCAGGTCATAGAGCCGGTCCATGATCTCATTGGTACCGTCGCGTGGCACCATCACCCGCACGGCGACCCACTCGCTGTCGCGCAGCGGCGAGACCGTCGGAGACTCCAGGCCCGGTGTGATCTCGGAGGCCCGCTCCAGCAGGACGGCCGGCAGGTCGTAGTCCATCAGCACGTACTGCCGGGCGACGAGAACGCCCTGCAGCCTCCGCTGCAGGGTGGCGATACCGGGAAGGTGCTGCTGAGTGCTGATCAGCACAGCGGTCGACTCGAGAATGACCGGGCCGAAGATCTCGAGGCCCTGCGCTCGCAGTGTGGAACCGGTCGACACCACGTCGGCCACGGCATCCGCCACACCGAGGCGCACCGCCGACTCCACTGCTCCATCGAGCCGCACGAGGGTCGCCTCCACGCCTGACTTCGCGAGGAAGTCCCCGACGAGTCCCGGGTAACTCGTGGCCACGCGCACGCCGGCCAACTGGCCGACCGACTGGTATCGTCCTGAGGCCGCCGCGAAGCGGAATGTTGATGCCCCGAAGTCGAGCGACGCGATCTCGACCGCCGGCGACCCGGAGTCGAGCAGCAGGTCCCGGCCGGTGATCCCGACATCGAGCGCCCCCGAGCCGACATACGTCGCGATGTCCCGCGGGCGGAGGTAGAAGAACTCGACATCGTTGCGGGCGTCGAGGGTGTTGAGGGCGCGCGGGTCGCGCCGGCCGGTATAGCCGGCCTCTGCAAGCATCTCCGCGGCGGTTTCGCTCAGTGAGCCCTTGTTGGGCACTGCGATCTTCAGCATGGGTAGTAACTTTCAGGTCAAACGGAATCAAGCACAGCGGCATCTCGGTGAGCGGCAGAGCGGTCTTACGGCGCGAGCGTCACCATCCCGCTCGTAAGAGATCACAAATGTCGCCAGATGTCCGCGGGCGTGAGGCCCTTCGCGATCATCATGACCTGCAGGTGATACACGAGCTGCGAGATCTCTTCGGCCGTCTCGGCATCGGACTGATACTCCGCAGCCATCCAGACCTCGGCAGCCTCTTCGACGACCTTCTTGCCGATCGAGTGGATGCCGGCATCGAGCTCCGCGACGGTGCGCGACCCCTCAGGGCGCGACGACGCCTTCTCGCTGAGTTCAGCGAACAGGTCGTCGAAGGTCTTCACGATTCCAAGGCTAGCGGGTACCCAGCAGGTCGATGACGAAGATCAGGGTGCGACCGGAGAGCTGGTGCCCGCCACCGGCCGGGCCGTAGGCCAGCACCGGAGGCACGATGAGTTCGCGGCGACCGCCGACCTTCATGCCGGGAATGCCCTGCTGCCAGCCGGCGATCAGCTGCGCGAGCGGGAAGTCGACGGACTGGCCGCGGCTCCACGACGAGTCGAACTCCTCGCCGGTTTCGAGGTCGATGCCGAGGTAGTGCACGTCGACGGTGTCTCCCGGTTTGGCCTCGGCTCCTGTGCCGATCTCGATGTCGCGGATGACCAGCTCCGTGGGAGCCTCGCCCTCGTAGAAGTCGATCTCGGGCTTGGTCTTATTGAAGTCGCTCATGACAGCAATTCAACCATCTCGGTTGCTGAGCTCGTTGAAGCGCGCTTCGACGAGCTCAGCGACTGTGGCTGTGAGCCTGTGCGGCGGCCCGGAGCAGCGCGATCTGGGAGGCGGGCTCGCCGACGTTGTAGACGCTCGAGCCGGCGACGAAGGTGTCGGCACCCGCTTCCGCCGCGATGGCGATGGTCTGTTCGGTGATGCCGCCGTCCACCTGCAGCCAGATGTCCAGTCCCGACCGCGACACCGCCTCGCGTAGCAGCCCGAGCTTCGGCATGGTCGACTCGATGAAACTCTGCCCGCCGAAGCCCGGCTCCACGGTCATCACCAGCACCTGGTCGAACTCCGTCAACAACTCGAGATACGGCTCGATCGCGGTACCGGGCTTCACCGCGATGCCGGCCCTTGCACCGATTTCGCGCAGGGTTCTCGCCAGTGCCACCGCATCCGCCGCCGCCTCCGCGTGAAAGGTGACCGAGTACGCACCGACTTCGGCGTAGCCGGGCGCCCACCGGTCTGGGTCGTCGAGCATCAGGTGCACGTCAAGCGGCAGTGGGGTCACCCGCTGCAGTGACTCGACCATCCGCTTGCCGAAGGTGAGATTCGGCACGAAGTGGTTGTCCATCACATCGACGTGCACGAGATCAGCGGATGCGATGCGTGAGAGCTCGTGCTCGAGGTTCGCGAAGTCCGCGGTGAGGATGCTCGGGTTGATTCGCACGACCATGAGAGCAGCCTAGGCTGATCGCTGCAGAAGGCAGATGAACATGGCGTCGGTGCCGGTGCTGTGCGGCCACAGCTGCACGCTGAGATCCGATCGCTCGCCGAGCGGCAACGGCCTCTTCGTGACACCGGCCAGCACCGCCGCGGTGTCAACGCGTATCACCTCCGGGTGAACCTTCAGTGCCGACCCGACCACCCCCTCGGTTTCCGCAAGGTGCGGTGAGCACGTGACATAGGCGAGGATGCCGCCCGGAGCCAGCGCCGCGAGTCCCGACTTCAGCAGTTCACCCTGGAGCGCCGAGAGCTCGGGCACGTCTGCAGGCACCTTGCGCCAGCGCGCCTCCGGCCGCCGCCGGAGCGCTCCCAGACCGGTGCACGGAGCGTCGAGCAGCACCCGGTCGAACTGACCATCGAGCCTCGTCCCGAGCGTGCGCCCATCACCGACGATGACCCGCGGAGGATCGGGGAACACCGCGAGGGCCTTCCGCACGAGTTCCGCGCGTGCCGGGGTGACCTCGTTCGACACCAGCGTGGCGCCGCCGATTTCCGCCTCCGCCGCGAGCAGCGCCGCCTTGCCGCCGGGACCCGCGCAGAGATCGAGCCAGCGCTCCCCCGGGACGACCGGTCGCGCCCGGCTGAGCGCCAGTGCGGCGAGCTGCGACCCCTCGTCTTGCACGCGTGCGCGGCCCTGGTGAACGGCGGGCCACAGCGCGGGGTCCCCGCCGTCGCTGACCGCTGCGAGCGGAGAGTACTTCGCGGCCCGCGTGCCACGGATGTCCGCGACGGAAGCGAGGCCCGGCAACGCAACGAGACTGACGCGCGGCGCGACGTTGTCCGCCGCCAGCAGTTGCTCGAGTTCATCCGCACGACCGTCGGCCGCGAGAGCGCGACGGAACGCGCGGACGATCCACACGGGGTGCGAGAACTCTACTGAGAGCCGCTCGTCGTCATTCCGCGGAGCCGCCATCGCCCGACTCCGCCACTCGTCGGGGTCGCTGCGGGTGATGGTGCGGAGCACCCCGTTCACGAAGCCGGTCGCCGAGCGCGAGCCGACCTCCTTTGCCAGATCGACCGACTCGTCGACGGCGGCGTGCTGGGCGACACGCATGGACAGGAGCTGATGGGTGCCGAGCCGCAGCACGTCCAGGATGCCTTCGTCGATCTCTGAAATGGGACGCTGCGCCGCGAGTGAGATTACGGCGTCGTAGTAGCCCTGCTGTCGGAGGGTTCCGTAGGTGAGCTCGGTGGCCAGCGCCGCATCCTGCGGGTTCAGCCGTGAACGCTCGATCTTCACCGGCAACAACAGATTCGCGTAGGCGTCATCGGTTCGCACCGCCGTGATCACCTCGAAGGCGACGCGACGTGCCGGCTGCACACTCACTCGGCCACCCTCGGCGATCCGGCCGGCCGGCCGCGCCACCAGTCGGGGGCAGGCATCGGGCGCTTTCCGGCGGGCTGCACGGAGAGCAGCTCGATCGGATCGCTCGCTGTGCCGACGAGCACCCGAACCCCTCCGGTGATGACACCCGGAGCGAGCACCGGCCGGTCGTGCGCGATGACCGCGTCGAGCACTTTGAACCGCTGACCGTCGATGGTCGTGAATGCTCCCGGTTCGGGTGTGACGCCGCGGATCAGATCGAGCACGGTAGAGGCGCGCGCAGTCCAGTCGATGCGGCCGTCCTCCAGGGTCAGCTTCGGTGCGATCGTGACATCACCGGATTGGGCGACCGCGCGCGCGGTGCCATCCGCGATCGCGTCCACGACCCGAACCAGCAACTCCGCGCCCGAGTATGACAGCGACTCGAGCTGGTGACCCGCGGTCTCGTGGACGCCGATCGGCTGGGTCAGCTGGCCGAACACGTCTCCGGCATCCAGTTCGGGCACGAGCTGGAATACCGACGCACCTGTCACGTCGTCGCCGGCCATGATCGCTCGCTGAACCGGCGCCGCGCCGCGCCAGAGCTGGAGGGATCCCGGGTTCACCGTCGCGGGGTCGACCGGCTCGCTGAAGACGATCGTGACCACCGCGTTGAGCGGCACGTCCCGCTTCTGCGGTGGCGGGTCGGTGCGCACCACCATCGAGAAATGCAGGTTGATCCAGCCGAGGCGCGGAGCGGAGAGCAGCGGTTCGCGAACGAGTCCGCCGTAGGCCACGATCACGCCCAGGTCGGGGCGAAGTGCGGTCAGCCGCTCGGTCGCCTCGCCGGCCAGCCGGTTCGCCTTGATCACGGGAAGCGCCAGCGCATCCGCAGCGTCGGCCACCGGTGTCTGGGCGAGCTCCCGCCGGCGGCCGTGAGGAGCATCCTCTCGCGTGAGTACGGCGAGTATGTCGTGCCTGCTGCCGGTGAGCGCCTGCAAGCTGGGCACGGCAGCACTCGGGCTCCCCGCGAATACGATCTCGAGGTCAGCCATGTCTACCGATACCCGATCACTGGTCGAACGGCTCCGTGTCGTCGAAGCGCACCTTCAGTGTAGGGAGTGCGGGGCGCGGCGCCGTGGCCACACGCTTGCGCCGGCTGGTCGCGTTGCGGATGACCTCGGCCCGGAGCGCGGACGCCACAGCTGCGCCCTCCGCGTGGTCGAATCGCACGATCGCTCTCACCCCACCCGACTCGACATCGGTTGGTCCGAGGACATCCACCCGCTCCAGGCCTGCCACGGAGACAAGCGACTTCTCCACCGAGGCGGCATCCCCCGTGACCGTGGCGACCCGTAGCGCCGGCGGAAAGCGAAGCCGCCGCCGGTCGGAGAGCTCGCCACGCGCGTACGCGGCCAGGCGCCAGGTGCTCAACGCTGTGGCGAGTGCGCCCCCCACCCCGACCAGTATCGCAGGAGCGCCTGGCGCCCCAAGGGCGATCGCGTTCGACCACCAGCGGAGGCAGTCCTCAGCGACTCGCAGGCTCTCGCGTGCCAACATGCGCTCGCCGTCCAGCAGCAGAATCGCACGGTATCCGCCGGCCGCGACCGGTTCGGCACCGCGCGTGGCGATGACGAGAGCGGGCCGGTCGGAGACCTCGAGAACCTGGTGATCACCGTCAGCGATGATGACCAGCGCGCCGGGAAAGGCGCGGCCGAGATCCTCCGCGGTTCGGGTGCTGCCCTGACCGACCGAGCGGAACGTGATGCCGCCGCAGTTGTCGCATGCCCAGTTCGCGGCGATCCGGCCGCACCACTGGCAGGCGGGCACCGAGCGGGCGGTCTTCGTAGCCAGCGGCCCCTCACAGAACGCGCAGCGCGCCGACTGGCCGCAGGTCGCGCAGGCGATCCGCGGAGCGTAACCGGGCCGCGCGACCTGCACCAGAACGGGGCCTCCCTGCATGGCCTCCCGTGCTGCGCGCCAGGCGCTCGACGGGATACGTGCCTGCGCGGCAAGCCGGTCATCGGACTGCTGCTGCACGGTCGGGATGACGCGAGGCAGCACGGCGCGGACCGGTAGCGCTTCTGAAAGCCAGCCCAACTCCACCAGCCGCTCGACATCCGTGCTCCTCGAGTGCCCGAGGAACACCAGCGCACAGTCCTGCTGCTCCTGCCGCACCAGAGCCGCGTCGCGGCTGTGCACGTATGGGCTGAGCGGTTCGGCGTGCAACGGGTCGCCGTCATCCCAGACCGCGATCAGGCCGAGTCGGGCGGCAGGGGCGTAGACGACGGAACGATTCCCGACGATGGCGAGGGCGTCATCCCTCAGGCAGTCCAGCACGGCCCGGTAGCGCTCCGGGTTGCTCTGGCGCGCGTCGAGATGAACGATGCGCTCCGCGGGAAGCACGTCGGCGAGAGCGGCCGCGAGTTGCCTCTGGTCACGGTAATCAGGCACGGCCAGAATCGCGGATGCGTCGTCAGCGATCGCCCGCACAGCCAGCGCTGCCATCGTCACGGCCCACTCACCGACCCACTGACCGGTGCGGAGGCGGGTCACCCGTGGCACCGCGTCCAGCGCGTAACGAGCACCCGGCACGA
>JAZJYU010000052.1:8941-12667 GCA_040390225.1 Actinomycetota bacterium
GCCAGGCCTTCTCCACCCGCACCTGGCGCTTCGGCACGGCCAGCCGAACCACGTCGTTCGCTGACCCTGCCGCGCGGTCGGCCACCCGTCGCGCCAGGGCCCAGACTTCGGGAGCCAGTACCGGGATCTCCGACACCACTGCCTCGAGATCGCTCAGCGGCCCTGGGTAGTCGCCGCCCTCTACCACCTCGACGATGAACCCGTCGGCGATACGGCCGGCGGAGCGAATCGGAACCCGCACTCGCACCCCGGGAACGGCCTGCTCGATGAGGCCAGCCGGGATACGGTAGTCGAACAGGCGGTCCAGCTGAGGCAGCGACGAATCGACCAGCACCCTGGCCACGCGGCCCGCTGCCGGAGGCACGACCTACAGCCCGGCGGCGCTTCGCAGCGCGTCCACCCGGTCGAGACGCTCCCAGGTGAAATCGGGCAGCTCCCGGCCGAAGTGACCGTAGGTCGCCGTCGCGGCATAGATCGGCCGGAGCAGGTCGAGGTCGCGGATGATCGCCGCGGGCCGCAGGTCGAAAACGTCCCGGATCGCCGTGATGATGGTTTCTTCGTCGGTGTGCGCGGTTCCGAAGGTCTCCACGTAGAGACCCACCGGAGAGGCGGTGCCGATGGCGTATGCGACCTGCACCTCGAGCCGGTCGGCGAGTCCCGCCGCGACCGCGTTCTTCGCGACCCAGCGCATGGCGTAGGCCGCCGAGCGGTCGACCTTGGACGGGTCCTTGCCGCTGAACGCGCCACCGCCGTGACGGCTGGCACCACCATAGGTGTCGACGATGATCTTGCGCCCGGTGAGGCCGGCATCGCCCTGCGGACCGCCGATCTCGAACCGGCCGGTCGGGTTGATGAGCACCCTGGTCGCCGCGCTGTCGAGCCCGACGAGTTCGAGCGTCGGGCGGATGACCAGTTCTTCCATCTCGGCGCGCAACTGCTCGGTGCTGACTTTCGGCGAGTGCTGGGTCGACAGAACAACGGTCTCGACGGTTCGGGGCACGTTGCCGTCGTAACCGACGGTCACCTGGGTCTTGCCGTCGGGACGGAGGTAGTCCACCTGATCCGACTTGCGCACCTCTGCGAGCCGCTCCGCCATGCGGTGCGCGAGCCAAATCGGCACCGGCATGAGCTCGGGGGTCTCGGTGGTCGCGTAACCGAACATGATGCCCTGGTCGCCGGCGCCCTGACGGTCGAGGTCATCGGCGCTTGAGCCTTCACGGCTCTCGAAGGCGTCGTCGACACCCTGCGCTATGTCGGGCGACTGAGCTCCGATCGAGATCGACACACCGCACGAACGGCCGTCGAACCAGACGTCGGACGAGTTGTACCCGATGTTCCAGATGCGGTCACGCACGATGGTGGGAATGTCGACATAGCCCGAGGTGGTGACCTCGCCGGCGACGTGCACGAGCCCGGTGGTGACCAGGGTCTCCACAGCCACGCGACTGCGCGGATCTACAGCGAGCAGTGCATCGAGGATGCTGTCGGAGATCTGATCGCAGATCTTGTCCGGATGGCCCTCAGTGACCGATTCCGAGGTGAACAGTCGGAGAGGATTCGTGGATGCTGCGCTCATGGTTGTCCCCTGGGAGTGTGCGGTCTGCCTGCCGGCCAGGTCGTTGGACCAGCCCGGTGATTAGTTCAGTGCGGCCAGCACGTCGAGTATCTGATCGGCGACCGACGCCTTAGTGCCTGCGGCCTCAATCACTATAGCTCCGGCCCTGTCGACCATGACGATACGTGTCTCGGCCTGGCCGAACACCTCGGTCCAGCCCACGGTGTTGAGGACGAGGTAGTCGCTGCCCTTGCGGGCGACCTTCGCACGGCCGAGCTCGAGCAGGGCATCCGGGTCGCTCTCCGTCTCCGCGGCGAAGCCGACGATCACCTGCCCGCTTCTGCGTCGCTCGGCCAAGCCCGCCAGGATGTCCGGATTCTTCACGAGCGTCAGTGTGAGGGTGTCGCCCTGCTGCTCCTTCTTGATCTTGGCGGAGGCCACCGTCTCGGGGCGGTAGTCGGCGACGGCCGCCGCCATGATCACGATATCGGCATCCTCGGCGCCACGAGCGGTGGCCTCGGCCAGTTCGAGGGTCGTGCTCACGGCCTGCACCGAGATTCCGACGGGTACCACGATGTCCAGATTGGCGCCGATGAGGGTCACATCTGCTCCGCGTTCGGCGGCTGCGACGGCGAGCGCGACACCCTGTATGCCGCTCGAGCGGTTGCCGATGAAGCGCACCGGGTCGAGCGGTTCGCGCGTGCCGCCGGCGGTGACGAGCACGCGCCGGCCGGCCAGGTCTTTCTTACGCACGGCGCCAAGCGCCGCCGCAACGATCTCGTCGGGTTCGACCATGCGTCCCGGACCCGAATCGGTTCCGGTGAGCTGCCCGACCGCGGGCCCGACCACGGTGACGCCGCGCGAGCGGAGTGTCGCGACGTTGGCCACCGTCGCGGGATTCTGCCACATCTCGGTGTGCATGGCGGGCGCGATGACCACGGGCGCCCTGCTGGCGAGAACAGTGTTACCGAGCAGGTCGTCGGCAAGGCCGGTCGCCAGCTTCGCAATCGTGTTCGCGGTCGCCGGAGCGATGACGATGAGGTCGGCCGACTGGCCGATGGCGACGTGTCGCACCTGGGCGACGCCCTCATAGAGGTCGGTGTGCACCGTGTTGCGGCTGATCGCCTCGAGGGTTGGCTTGCCCACGAACCGGAGCGCCGCATCCGTCGCCACCACATGCACGTCGTGGCCGGCGAGCACCAGCGCACGGATGACGCCGACGGCCTTGTACGCGGCGATTCCGCCCGTCACGCCGACGACGACGTTCATTGGGTCAGGCTTCGGGGTCCGCGATGGCCTTGACCGTGAGCTTGTCTTCGTTGATCTCGTGCATCGCGACCGAGAGCGGCTTGTCGTCGATCGTCGAGTCCACGAGCGGTCCGACGTTGTCGAACAGGCTTCCCTCGTGCAGATCGGCGTAGTAGTCGTTGATCTGGCGTGCGCGCTTCGACGCGAAGATCACGAGCGCGTACTTCGAGTCCACCTTCGACAGCAGTTCGTCGATGGGCGGATCGATGATGCCCTTGGCTCGTTCAACCATGGTGGTGCTCCTCGGTGTTAAATAACGACAGCAATCAAGTCTGTGGGGTTGCCATCAAGTCTACGACCTCCCGCGCGGCCCGGCTCACTTCGTGGTTGACCACCTTGAAATCGAACTCGTCCTGAGCGGAGAGTTCGACCTTCGCGGTCTCCAGCCGTCGCTGCTGTTCGGCCTGATCCTCGGTTCCCCGACCGATCAGGCGACGCACCAACTCGTCCCAGGTCGGCGGCAACAGGAACACCAGCACCGCTTCCGGCATCGCCTTCCGCACGGCTCGCGCGCCCTGTAAGTCGATCTCCAGAAGCACGCTCCGGCCGGCGGCAAGGGCTTCGTCGATGGGGGCCCGCGGCGTGCCGTAACGGAACGCGTTGTGCACGGTCGCCGTTTCAAGCATCTGACCGGACTCGATCAACCGGTCGAATTCCTCATCGGAAACGAAGTAGTAGTTGACGCCGTTGACCTCACCGGGGCGCGGAGCACGCGTCGTCGCCGAAACCGAAAGGTGCACGTCGGGATAGTGCTCGCGGATATAGCTCGAGACCGCGCCCTTCCCGACGGCCGTCGGCCCGGCGAGAACCACCAGGCGGGCATGGTCGGGCAGCGGTCCGTGGTGCTCCCGCATCACGAGCCA
>JAZJYU010000053.1:0-325 GCA_040390225.1 Actinomycetota bacterium
GCAGGTTGTAGACGATGCCGGTTGTCGCCATGTATGTGACGGTCGCGAGCCGAAGGCCGAGATACCAGGCCGGATCGACCCCTCTACGGCCGAAGAGCAACCACGCGCCGAGCAGCAGCACGACGACGCTCAGCACGTTCGACTCGATGGTGAAGAAGCTGAAGAAGTTGGTCACCTGGGTCGCGATGTTCGTCAGCCCCCTGGCGCGCCAGTTGCTCACGCTGAGCATCAGCTGCCCGACGATCGCCGCGACGATCGCGATCGCCATGGCGACGCGTAGAACCCCCCACACAATTCTCATACGGTCACTGTATCGACGAGGTCA
>JAZJYU010000053.1:335-8364 GCA_040390225.1 Actinomycetota bacterium
TGCCATTCCTGGCGCAGTTCGTCGTAGAGCACATCGAACATCCGCGCCTCTCCCTCATCGCTGGTGCCCTGGAATCGCCACCCCAGCGGCATGGTGGGCGGATGCGTGATCGCGGCGTAGTCGACATCGAGCGGTGTCGGGGTGTCGGTCACGCGGTAGCGTTTACCGTCCCACACGAAGCGTTCCGGTATACCCTGCGCTCCGACCCAGACGGTCACCGTAGCGCCAATCATCGTCATTTTCTCCCCAATCGACATTCGAACCTGTGTTCGATTGGACGACTCTACGACCGCATCGCACGACACGCCAAAGCGTGTTCGGAAGTAACGTTGCATAACACGGATCTCGCGGAATTGAGGAGTCGATGGGTCGCTTCGTGTACTGGATGAACGTATCGCTCGACCTTCGGATCGAGCGGGTGGACGGGGAGAGCGGCGGCGGCGAATGGCTGCGGATCGACGAGGAGTTGCACCGCGAGTTCAACACCCGGGCGACGGCCCTTTCGCTGATGGTCGAAGGCCGCATCATCTACGAGACGATGGAGGAATACTGGCCGGCGGCTCGCACCGACACGTCGTTGCCCGATTTCGCGCGAGAATACGGCGCGATCTGGACCGATAAGCCCAAGGTGCTCGTCTCGCGCACCCGGAGCAGCGCCCATCACAACACCCGGGTCATCGGCGGGAATGATGCCATCGAACAGCTGGCCGCCCTCCGGGCCGGCACCGACGGTGACATCGGCGTCGGCGGGGCGACCCTCGCCACGCAGCTGCTGAACGTGGGACTGCTCGATGAGCTGCTGCTGTTCACGCATCCCGCCATCCTCGGTGTCGGCAGACCGCTATTCGACCACAACGAACGGCCGATCGATCTCGACCTGCTCGAACAGCTTTCGTTCGGGAGCGGGGTCGTCATGCATCGATATTCGATTCGTGGGGTCGGCTGATGCTGGTGTCGGCCGCCGAGGCCGTTCATGTGCACCGAGCGGTGTTCTGCGGGAGCAACGCCGTCGTGCAGCGGCAGCGAGACCGCATCGCCTGCTAGTCGGCGGCCTCTTCCGCGGACTCACCGTTCTTCACGATATCGCCGGACGTGAAAAGGATTCCCTTGGCCGTCTTGCGCCACTTCGGCGTCTTCCTGAGCAGGAACTCCAGCTCCATGCTGAAGTGCTTGAACTCCTCGCCGAGCGAATCTTCCATGATCGCCTTCGCGTCGGCATCCTTCTCGACGGCCATCCGCTGGATGTACCAGCCGATCGCTTCGGCCTCCTCGCTGAGGCTCGCGCACATGCGCGCGAAGGTTCGCGTGTTCTCATCCAGTTCCTGCGGCGGCTCGTGATACTGGTCGGTCGTCATCTGTCTCCCTCGGTGAGTGTGATGCGAAACGTACTCCTATCGACTGGTTCGATCAGAGACTTCTCGAAGCACGCCGAACAGAGTGACCAGCGAGCCTGCCAGTACCAGAACGAACCCGAGCGTGTTGAGGCCTCGCAGTTCGGCCCCGATGAACACCCCGGAGAGCAGTACGGCGAGGCCCGCGACCGCGATCGCCACGCCACCTCGGCCAGGCCGGCCGTTGCTCCTCGCCATTCGCCCAAGCGTACGCTCGACAGCCGACCGCCCCCGAATGGGCGGGAGCGCAGAATGGCACCTATCGACCACGATGGAAGCGTGGAGGATGACGACTTTCGGCTGCTCGAGTTCGAGGACGCGCATCCCCGCAACGACCACGCTAAAGAAACGTCTCTCCGCGCGGAATTCGGCCTGACGCCGGCCGTTTACTTTCAGCGACTGTTCGCTCTCATCGAGGAGCCGGACGTGATCGCCACCTACCCGCTGGTACGGCGAAGGCTGGTACGACTGCGCGCGAGGCAGCATCAGGTGCGGACGACAGCAACCGACTGACGAGATGCTGGGCATCCTCTTCGTTCCGTTCCGTCAAGAGCGGGCGAGTCGGCCGACCGGCGTACGCTCGCCGGCATGAGCACGGCGAACTGGATCACTCTTGCACTCGGGCTGCTGGCGTCGGCCATCGCGATCGGCAGCGTCATCGTCGCGCTGCGGGCCAACGCCCGCTCGACCGAGGCGAACCGCATCGCCGTTCAATCGCTCGCCGCCCAGGAACAGGTGCTGCCGCCGGCCTGGAGCGCGGCATCCGACACCGAGCCGAACAAGATCGGTCTGACGAACCAGTCGGGGCGGCACATCGTGATCGAGAAACTCGACGTCGAGCCGGAATCGGCCCGCCGTTTCGTGCGGCTCAGCCATCACCTGCCGACGCGAGTCGAGTACGGGGATGTCTACGAATTCGTCGTGCTCGGCGCCGGTGCCGAGGCGGTCGTGCTCACCTGGCACTTCGAAGGCCACTCGACCATTCACAGCACGGAACGGCTGCTTTAGCGCTTATCCGGCGTCGGCGCCGGTTCCGCCCCAGCCTTCGGAAATTCAGGACTTTGGTCGTGCTGGCTGCCGGATACGGCATCCACTCTTATCCTGGCTGTCCAAAGTCCTGAATTTCCGCAAGGGCGGGGGCGTCAGGCAGGCTATCGCCAGGTGAAGCCGTCGGGGTCGGTGAAGGCGCCGGCATCGCTGGTGATAGCGATGCGGTGCGAGCCGGATCCGTCGGCGGGCACTCCCGCGTCTTTGGCCAGGGCGGCGCGCTTGTAGAGACCGAGGCCGATCGGGCTGCCGGGCATCGCGAACTCGACGTAGCTGCCGAAACTCCTGCCGATCTTGAGCCCGTGTTCGACATAGAACGTCTTGCTCGCGGACACGTCAGAGGCGACGAACAGCACGACGACGCTGTCGATGTCGCGGGATGCCGGGGCGCTGTCTTTCTTGGACGAGGTTGCCAACTTCCAGATCGCGCCATCCGGTGCCTGGATCACCCCGCCGACGCCCCACATGGACTTCTCGACCGGCTTCAGCACCGTCGCGCCCGCCGAGACGGCGGCGTCGAACAGCGCATGCGCGTTGGCGGGCTGCGAGACGAGCAGCGAGACGGTGAAGCCGCGGAACCCGCTGGTTGCGGCATCGGACTGGTCGACGTTGAGGCGATCGCCGAGGCCGAAGGCGTCGGCGTAGAACTTTTCAGCGGAGGGGGCGTCTTCTGCTTCGACGGTGAGCGCGGTGAGTGAAGTCATGACACCGACGGTAGCCCGGAAGCTCAGCGGATCGCTTCTCGAAAGCTGCTCGAATCGTGCTGACGGCAGGCTACTCTGAGCCATGCTGACAATCGGCCGCGCCGTCATCATCGGAGCGATCACACTCGTGCTCGCACTCGGGGTCGGATTGCTGGGCGGCTTCGCGGGAGCGAGTTTCGTCCAGCCGCTTCGTGGACCAGCCGGCCCGCCTGGAGCACAGGGACCAGCCGGAACACCGGGACCGTCCGGCACTCCCGGCGAGACGGGAGCGCCCGGGGACGTCGGACCTCGGGGAGCGGCCGCCCCCACCAAGTCGTCGATCAGTGGCGGAACCTACTTCGTGATCGCCGACGACCTCGTGCAGAACCTCATCGAGATACCGACGTCGAACGTGTCGGTCAGCAGTGGGACGATCTCCTCGCAATACCTCGCCGGCACCGTGCCCCTCTACAACGCCGACGGCGCCAGGGCCGGCGCGTTCTCGGCCACCTTCCTGCTGATGCAGACGGCAGACGGGATCACGTCGAACATCACCGGATACCTGTCAACGAGCGCCGGCCTCACGCTCACCTGGGTCGCCCCGACGACGGTGATCGATCTGCAGCTGGATACGATCGTCGGCTCCCTGGTGGGCGAAGGCAGCCAGAATGTGACCGCGATCGCCGGGTCTGCGCCCTTCGCGGGGCACACGTTCCGGCTGGCGTTCTCAACGGTCGGCACCAGGATCTACTTCAACGCGAACCCCGCGTAACCAAGACGGTGGGGCGGACGGGACTTGAACCCGTGACCGACGGATTATGAGTCCGCTGCTCTAACCAGCTGAGCTACCGCCCCGCGACCGCCGGGTCTAAGAGAGCTCCAGCGACGCGTCGGTGACCGGATCGGTCACCTTTTCACCACGATACAGGCCTTCGAACAGCGTGAGAGTGCGCTGGATGTCGTGTGCCGCGACGTACCGCAACGACCATTTCTTCATCGTGGTGAGTTCGTCCTGCGGAAGGGTCAACACCTTTGCGATCTTGGCCGTGAGGTCGGGCACGTCACCCGGTGTGAACAGGTAGCCGTTCTCCCCCTCATGCACGAGGTGCGGCAGCGCCATCGCGTTGGCGGCAACGATCGGCAGCCCAGACGACATGGCCTCCAGGGTGGCGATGCTTTGCAGTTCGGCGATCGACGGCATGACGAAGACTGTCGCCGTGCTGAGCAGGTCGCGCAGCTCCTCGTCGGTGACGTACCCGGTGAAGGTGGTGCGCTCACCGATGCCGAGCTCCTTCGCCATCTGCGTGAGCTCCTTCAAGAGGTCGCCGCCGCCCACGATGTCGAGATGCGCGTCGAGGGCGGGGTCGAGAGCCGCGAACGCCCGCAGCAGTACGTCGATGTGCTTCTCGCCAGTGACCCGGCCGACGAAGATCACCCGGTTCTGCGTCTTCGCTGAGAAGTCCGCGTGGTAGAGGCCGGCGTCGATGCCGCAGGAGACGGCGTGCACGCCGCGGATTCCCGTCTCCCGCTCGAGGAAGTCCGCCGCGATGCGACTCGGACAGGTCACCGCCGACACCAGCTGGTAGGTTCGCCCGGCATCCCGCCAGGCGATCCGCTCAGCCAGCCGCTTCGCGAAGTCCGGGATCGGTGCGTGGTCGGTGAGGTTCTCGGGCATGAAGTGATTGGTCGCAACCACGGGGATGCCGCGCGCCTTCGCCTCGTGAACGAAGCCGCGGCCGAGCACGATGTGCGACTGGGTGTGCACGACGTCCGGCTTGAAGTCGTCAAGGATCCGTCCGGCGTGCTTGCGTGCGCTCCAGGGCCAGACGAACCGCAACCAGTCGTGCGGATACCAGCGGTACGACTTGACCCGATAGATCGGCAGCGTGGCGCCCTCGTGGGTTTCTTCGCGGTAGCCGTGCCAGCTGTCCGCGGCGGGTGATGCGATGCGCACCTCATGGCCGCGACCCGCGAGTCCGGCGGCCAGACGGGCGGAGAAGGTGGCGGCACCATTCACGTCGGGCGGATAGGTGTCGACACCGATGAGAACCTTAAGCGGGGGCTTCTCCTGCATTGATTCGCGCTGTGCCAATGTCTCGGGGATCCCTTGTTCGAGCCGGAAGACTCCAGTTTAGGTGTGAGTCCGGTTCAGTGCTGTGCCTGTGGATGGTGCTTGGCGAGTTGGAACACGCCGTAGATCGCGATCGCCCCGGCCAGCACGAACGCGATCGGCGCCCACCACGGCGCACCAGCCGCCTCCTGCAGCACGACGATGCCGATGGTGACGGCCACGATCGGATCGATGACCGTGAGGCCGGCGATCACCAGGTCGGGTGGCCCCGACGAATAGGCGGTCTGCACGAAATAGCCGCCGAGGGCGGTCGCGGCGACAAGCGCGATCACGCAGACGATCGTGAGCCACTCGAACCCGTGAGCGCCACTGATGACGATCGTCTGGATGCGCCCGATCACGACTTTCGCGAGCGTCGCGACGAATCCGTAGAGCACGCCCGCTCCGACGATGAAGATGATCGCGCGGAATCGCGTTCTGAAGAAGGCGAACACCAGAGAGAAGATGACCGTGATTACGGCGAGCAGCAGCAGCACCGTGATCAGCTGGGCTTCGGTGATCTCCTTCGATTTCGCCGTGAAGGTTGCGATCGTGACGAAGATCGCGACCCCCACCACGCAGATGATCGTTGCTCGGATGGTCGAGCGGGTCAGCTTCACCCGGGAGACGCGCGAGTTGACGATGGAGGTGATCACAAGCGCCACGGCGCCGAGCGGCTGCACCACGATGATCGGGGCGAAGAACAGGCTGGTGAGCTGGAAGACGACCGCGAGACCGAGCAGGAGTGTTCCGAACACCCACGACGGACGGCGCACGAGCGCGAGCAGTTGGGCGACGCTCAGCCCCTTCGACGCCGACCCGCCGGACGCTTCATCGACCTTGACCACGCCGCGATGCTGCAGCTGTGCGCCCACGGCGAGAAAGATCGCACCGACCAGGGCGATCGGAATACCGATGGACTCGTACGGTGTGAGGGTGATCTGGCCAGCCAGCCCCGTCAGATCGTGAGTCACGCCACGACTTTACAGTCTGCTCACACGATATTCTTGGCAAATGGCCGTGCTACCGATCCTGATCACCGGCGAGCCAGTGCTCCACACCGCCGCCCACGAGGTCACCGATTTCGGCGGAACACTCTCAACGCTCGTGGCCGACATGTTCGATACCATGGCGGCAGCGCCCGGCGTCGGTCTCGCGGCACCGCAGGTGGGCGTGCCGCAACGCGTGTTCGTCTACAACTGGACCGACGACGACAATCACACCTGGCGCGGCGTCGCCATCAATCCGGAGCTATGGATAAGCCCGCCACCGGCCGGCGTTCCGGATGCCGAGACCGAGTCAGAGGGCTGCCTCTCGATCCCGGGTGAACGGTTCCCGCTGCGCCGGGGTGAGCGCGCCATCCTGCACGGCCAGGATGTCGACGGCGTTCCGTTCGAGCTGGCGGCGGAGGGCTGGCTGGCCCGCATCTTCCAGCACGAGTACGACCACCTCGACGGCGTGCTCTATGCCGACCGTCTCGGAGCCGACGACTCGCGGGCGATCGCCAAGGTCATCCGCAAGAACGGCTGGGGTGAGCCGGGCGCGAGCTGGATGCCCGGAGTCGACGATCTGGATGCTTAGGCGCTCAGAACCCTAGAGCCCGTCGCTCGCCGCCGCCTCGCGGATGGCCGCGAGCAGCCCGTCCGGCGGCACGTCCTTGTACATCACCGCGAAGACGCCGACCGTGGCCGCCTCGGCGAGGTGATCCTCCACGTCGATCGCCGTCATCAGGATCACCCGGGGCGCGCGGCCGAGCTGCCGCACCGCCGCATCGGTCGCGAGTCGTGCTGCCGCCACGATCCCGTTCATGCGGGGCATCTGGATGTCCATGAGCACGACATCGGCGACCGTGCTGCGCGCGAGTGCCAGCACCTGGCCGCCGTCACTGGCCTCGCCGACGACGGTCATGTCGCGCTGCGAGTCGACGATCATTCGGATGCCCTGCCGCAACAGCGGCTGATCATCCGCGATCGCGACGCGGATCGGAGCTTTGCGTGCCACGACTCAGGAACCGAGGTTCACGCCGTGGACGCCGTTGTCGTACCGGATCGCCGGGAAGATGGCGGAGACGGTGAACCCGACGCCGGGCACGGAATACGCGTTGAATATGCCGCCGTAGAGTTCCGTGCGCTCGCGCATCTCGCTGATGCCACGACCGCTGACCACCTCCGTGAGCGCGTTGAGGTCTTCGTCGAGCGTGTATGCACGCTGCTGGGCGACCTCGTTCGGGTCGAGCCCCTGCCTGCGAGCCGCCATGCGAGCGCCGTTGTCATCGACGAGCACCTGCAGGCCCTCCTCGGTCCAGGTGAATGAGACCTTGGCGTGGGTGCCGTCACCGCCGTACTTGAGGGCGTTGGTGAGCGCCTCCTGCAGGATGCGGAACACGGCGAGTTCAGCACCCTCCTGCAGGTCGAAGCGTTCGCCGGTTTCGACGAATTCGATCTCGAGCCCGGCATCCCGCATCACCTTGAACAGGTCGCGGGCGGTCTTCAACCGTGGCTGCGGAGACGCTGCGGCCTCGCCGTCGCGCACGATCGTCATGATGCGGCGGAGGTCGGCGAGGGCGGCACGACCCATCTCCGCGATCACTCCGGCTGCACGGGTGGCCGCCTCGCGATCGGACTTCGCCGCGTACTGAGCGCCGTCTGCCTGGCTGATGATGACGGACACGGTGTGCACCGCCACCTCGCCCAGCTCGCGCACGATGCGCAGCCGGCCGAGCTCCTCCTGCAGCGACAGCTCAAGTTCCAGCGCATCGCGCTGGGCGGTCACACGCGCGCCGTTCTGGCGGCTCCTCG
>JAZJYU010000054.1:0-1521 GCA_040390225.1 Actinomycetota bacterium
GCCATGCTGAGCACCCACGTCTTCAGGAATTCGCTCTTGCCTGATCCCGTAGTCCCGACGACGAGCGCGTGCGGTCCCTGTGCCCGGAGATCAAGTTGCATCGGGTCAGCCCCCGAGCGGCCGACGATTGCGCGCAGGCGACCGGCTCGCATCGTTCGCGTCTCGCCATCGCGCGCGTTGATCGACTCATTCAACCGCCAGCGATTGACGATGAAGTCTGCTGACTCTGCGGCCTCTGGCCCGATAAGCGTCAGAAGCCGGACCGACGACGGCAGATCGGAGGAGTCGATCGCCTCCGCGCTCGCATCCACGATCTGAGTGAGGTGACGAGCGACGACCAGCGCCTGCTCGCGAGAAACGCCCTCGGTCCTCACTCCCGCGACCGTGAGGCCTTTCTGCACGAACCCGACCTCCGCCGTGTCGTCATCGGAGAGGTCGATGAAGGTGCGCGCGACAGCGGGGAGATCGGTGACGGCCGGTCCGATCCAGAGCGTATAGACCGCGGCGTCCGGGCCCCGCTCCGCGACCCGCACCAACCGGGCGTAATCGGCGGGAGCATCGCTCGACACGAGAAGGAGAACGGCCGGCACACGGCGCGCGTGCTCTGCTCGGTCGTCGATCAGTCGTTCGATCGCCGCCAGAAGAGCCTCCGCCGTCGCAGCGCTGTTCGCGAGCTGGGCGCCGTCGATCGGGCTGTGTGCCGAGTCCACGTGGGGAAGCCATTTGAGATATTCGAACTCCGGCGTCCAAGATTCGCTCACTATCGCGGCGATGGTCAGCTCCGCCGGCGAATGGAGGCCGGCGATCTGGCTCAGGAGACCTCGAGCGACACCCGCGACCCCCTGTGACTTTCCGGCGACCCCGATCGCCCCGGACCTCGTCAGATCCTCCACGATCGGAACATCGTCGATCATCGAATAGTTCTCCGCGAGGCGACGAATACGTTCGTCGCTCGCCAGCGAGATCTTCTCCCCCGTCGCCGTGACGATCCTGTTCCGCGATCGAGCGCGGCCAGACCCTAGCCTCAGGCTGAGAAATCTGTCCCGATCGGGCCGACGGGACCAGAGCAGCGTCCCCAGATCCAATGTCTCTGACAGCACAACGGCCGACGACGGTGCCTCCTCGCGCCGATGCTGAAGTTCATCGGTCTGCGCAGCGGCAAGGGCGACTTCGAACTCGACGAGGGCCGCTTCGAACATCTCGACTGCGTGTGGCGCCTCTCGATCGGGCTCTGCTGGCGCTGGCAGCTCGAGCCCGGCGAACGGGGTTTCCACCCGCGGTGGGCGATTGAAGCGGATGGTGCCGCTCGCCAGTTCGGCTGCCTTCTCGGGCGGGAGCAGGGTCGTGACGCGCAACATGCTGTCTCCGACGAGCACGGTTCCGCCATCGGAGAGTTCGACCCGGGTCACCAATCCACCATCGACTTCGATCCCATGGGCGGAGTTCAGATCGACGAGCCGCACGGCACCGGCCAAGACATCCAGACGTGCGTGCCTGCTCGAGACCGCAGGGTCGGTGAGT
>JAZJYU010000055.1:0-6908 GCA_040390225.1 Actinomycetota bacterium
GACAGTGCCGCCGAGAGCCAGTTGACGAGCAGGCCGAGCCACAGGGTCGAGACGACGCCGAGCACCCAGGCGAAGACGAGAGCCTCGCGATCGCTCAGGTCGCCCGTGACCAGGGGACGCGAGCTCGTGCGCTTCATCACGCGGTCGATGTCGCGGTCGATGTAGCAGTTGAACGCGCCCGCCGATCCGGCGCTCAACGCCCCGCCGACGAGCGTGCCGAGCACGAGCCACAGGTTGGGGATCCCGCCCTGGGCGAGGATCATCACCGGTGCCGTGGTGACCAGCAGCAGCTCGATCACCCTCGGCTTGGTGAGTGCGACATAGGCCCGGGTCTTACGGGCGAAGCCGATGCGCTCGGGGGGTTGCCGCGTGCCTACAGCTACGTCCATTACTCCTCTTACGACCGGGGTGTCCTGCATTCGATTGTACGGTGTACGGTCTGTCCCGGAGACCTTCGGCCCCTTCCCAGGAATGGAGCAGTCGCCGTCCGGTTTCTCTATACTTGGAGTGCTTGCCAGCCGCAGGCTCCCCGCCCAGTCCGATGTCCGAACCCTCCCGAAAAGTGCGGATCGTGCGAGTTGGGCCGCCCGCGGTGGTGCCGAGGAAGTCTGGCGAGTGAACCACCAACAACGGCACGATCCTCCGGGTTTTGCCGTGAAATGAGAAGGGTCGACTTTCGTGGCAGCTTTCCAGTGGGATCCCATCGACGAGAAGGCCGTCGACACGGCCAGGGTCCTTGCGGCAGACGCCGTTGAGAAGGTCGGGAACGGGCATCCGGGAACGGCGATGAGTCTCGCTCCCGTGGCCTACCTGCTCTTCCAGAAGATCATGCGACGCGACCCTGGTGACAACAGGTGGGTGGGGCGCGATCGGTTCATCCTGTCCGTCGGCCACTCTTCGCTCACCCAGTACATCCAGCTCTACTACGGCGGCTACGGCCTGGAGCTGAAGGACCTCGAAGAGCTGCGCACCTGGGGTTCGAAGACGCCCGGTCACCCGGAATACGGCCACACCGACGGCGTCGAGATAACTACTGGCCCCCTCGGCCAGGGCATCTCGTCGTCGGTCGGGTTCGCATACGCCTCGCGCTACGAGCGCGGTCTCTTCGATCCTGACGCAGACCCCGGCGAGAGCCCGTTCGACCACTTCGTGTACGTGATCGCGGGCGACGGAGACATGGAAGAGGGCGTGACCAGCGAGGCGTCGTCGCTGGCCGGTCACCAGCAACTGGGCAACCTCGTCGTCATCTACGACAGCAATCAGATCTCCATCGAGGACGACACCAACATCGCTTTCACCGAAGACGTGAAAGCACGCTACGAGGCCTATCACTGGCACGTGCAGGTCGTGGACTGGAAGAAGACCGGTGAATATGTCGAAGATGTCGCCGCGCTGAACGACGCCATCGAGGCGGCCAAGGCCGTCACCGACAAGCCTTCGCTCATCATTCTGAAGACGATCATCGGCTGGCCGAGCCCGCACAAGCAGAACAGCGGCAAGATCCACGGTTCGGCGCTGGGTGCCGACGAGCTCAAGGCCGTCAAAGAGGTGCTCGGTTTCGACCCCGACAAGAACTTCGTCGTCGCCCCGGAGGTGCTCTCGCACACCCGCAAGGCCGTCGAGCGCGGCGCGGCGGCACACGCGGAATGGCAACAGGCCTTCGACGCCTGGGCCGCCGCCAACCCCGACCGCAAGAAGCTGTTCGACCGGCTGCAGGCCGGTGAGGTTCCCGAGGGGCTCGAGTCGGCACTGCCCGCGTTCGAGCCGGGCAAGGATGTCTCGACCCGGGCTGCGAGCGGCAAGTCCATCAACGCCATCGCACCGATCATGCCCGAGCTGTGGGGCGGGTCGGCCGACCTCGCAGAGTCGAATCTCACCACAATCGAGAGCGCGGCGTCCTTCGTTCCGACTGAGCGGTCCACTCACGAGTGGTCCGGCAACCCCTATGGGCGCGTCCTGCACTTCGGCATCCGCGAGCACGCCATGGGATCGATCCTCAACGGGATCGTGCTGCACGGCCAGACCCGGCCGTTCGGCGGCACGTTCCTGATCTTCAGTGACTACATGCGGCCCGCGGTACGGCTGGCGGCACTCATGAACGTGCCGACGATCTACGTCTGGACGCACGACTCCGTCGCGCTCGGCGAGGATGGCCCGACGCATCAGCCGATCGAGCAGCTGACCGCGCTGCGCGCCATCCCCAACCTCGACGTGGTGCGCCCCGGTGACGCGAACGAGACCGCTTGGGCCTGGAAGACGGTCCTCGAGCGCCGGAAAGGACCGGCCGGGCTTGCGCTCACCCGCCAGAACATCCCGGTCTTCGCCCGCGGCGACGGCGAGGCGAGCGGTGACACCTTCGCCTCGGCGAAGTTCGTGCCGAAGGGCGCGTACATCTTCGCGGAGGCTCCCGGCGGAAAGCCCGACCTGATCTTCATCGCCACCGGTTCCGAACTGCAGATCGCAGTGGATGCCCGCGAGAAGCTCAAGGCGGAGGGCGTGAATGCCCGGGTCGTCTCCGCACCGTGCCTCGAATGGTTCGAGGAGCAGGACGAGGCGTATCGCGAGTCCGTACTGCCCTCCGCAGTGAAGGCCCGTGTCTCCATCGAAGCCGGCATCGCCCTCGGGTGGCACAAGTACATCGGCGATGCCGGTCGAAGCGTGTCGATCGAGCACTACGGGGCATCCGCGTCGTATCAGGTTCTGTTCGAAAAGTTCGGCATGACCACGGAGCACGCGATCTCCGCAGCCAAGGAATCACTCGCCGCAGCGGCGTCGGTATAGAGAGAGAAAAGACAATGACTGGCAACACCCCCACAGAAACTCTTTCAGCCCTGGGCGTGAGCATCTGGCTCGACGACCTCTCGCGCGAGCGGATCGAGTCCGGCGGGCTCAAGAGGCTGATCGCGGAGCGTAACGTTGTCGGTGTCACGACCAACCCGACGATCTTCGCCGGGGCACTCGCCAAAGGCGACGCCTACGACGCTCAGGTGGCCGAACTGGCGAAGTCCGGCAAGACCGTGACCGAGGCCGTCTTCGAGATAACCACGACCGATGTCGCCAACGCGAGCGACATCTTCCGTCCGGTGTACGACTCGACCCACGGCAAAGACGGCCGCGTGTCGATCGAGGTCGAGCCCGGCCTGGCTCATGACGCCGCGGGGACGATCGTGCAGGCCAGCACGCTCTGGGCCAAGGTCGATCGCCCGAACGCGATGATCAAGATCCCCGCGACGGTCGAAGGACTCGAAGCGATCACCGCGGCCACTGCGGCAGGTATCAGCGTCAACGTCACGCTCATCTTCAGCCTGGAGCGGCACCGTGAGGTCATCAACGCTTACCTCACCGGGCTCGAGCAGGCAAAAGCGGCGGGTATCGACCTTTCGACCATCCACTCGGTCGCGTCGTTCTTCGTCTCCCGGGTCGATACCGAGATCGACAAGCGGCTGGTCGCGATCGGCACCCCGGAAGCCTTGGCTCTGAAGAGCAAAGCCGGCGTCGCCAATGCGCGGCTTGCATACCAGGTCTTCCAGCAGGCCTTCGACAGCGAACGCGCCAGGGGACTCATCGCGGCAGGCGCAAACCCGCAGCGACCACTCTGGGCGTCGACTGGTGTCAAGGACCCGTCACTTCCTGACACGCTCTACGTGACGGAGCTCGCCGTTCCGGACGTCGTGAACACGATGCCGGAGAAGACGCTGGATGCCACATTCGATCACGGCGTGATCGACGGTGACCAGGTGACAAACCATTACGACGATGCGAACGATGTGCTCGACAAGCTCGACGCGATCGGCATCTCGTATGAAGACGTGACGGCCCTGCTCGAAAAGGAGGGTGTCGAGAAGTTCATCGTGTCGTGGAACGAGCTGCTCGACACGGTGACCGCGGCTCTGGAATCGGCGAAGAGCGTGTCAGAAGCGGGCGGCGCGTCCAAGTGAGCTTCAACATCACGGTCAGCGGCGCCGCAGGCGAAGCCGTCGAGCGGGTCATCCCGCAGCTGGTGACCGACCTGGTCGCGTCGAGCATCATGGGCCAGGACCCGGATCTCTGGGGTCCGGATGCAGCCGAGGAGGCCGCGAAGCGTCTCGGCTGGACGGAAGCAGAGGTGATCTCCGCTCCCCTGGTGCCCGAGATCATCGCCCTGCGCGACAAGCTCCACGCCGCAGGCGTCAATCACATCGTTCTCTGCGGAATGGGTGGTTCATCGCTCGCGCCCGAGGTGATCACCCGCACGGCGGGCGTCGAGCTCACCGTGCTCGACTCGACCGATCCCGGGCAGGTGCTGGCGGCCCTGAACGACCGCCTGGCGACCACCGCTGTCGTCGTCTCCTCGAAGTCCGGATCCACCCTCGAGACGGCCAGCCAGCGCAAGTCCTACGAGGAGGCCTTCCACAACGCGGGAATCGACCCGACCGAGCGGATCGTCGTCGTGACCGACCCGGGTTCGCCGCTCGATGTCTCTGCCCGCGCCGATGGCTATCGCGTGTTCAACGCCGATCCCAATGTCGGTGGGCGATATTCTGCGCTCACCGCTTTCGGCCTGGTGCCGTCCGGGCTCGCGGGAGTCGACATCGAGTCGCTGCTCGACGAGGCATCGTCGATGAGCATCCAGCTCGCCGTGGACACCCCGGAGAACCCGGGACTCATCCTCGGTGCGGCCATCGCCGGCACCAGGCCGCTGAAGAACAAGGTGGGGATCGTCGCGGACGGTACGTACATCGTGGGCTTCGGCGACTGGGTCGAGCAGTTGATCGCGGAGTCGACCGGCAAGATTGGCAAGGGCCTGCTGCCCGTGGTTCTCGACGTGAACTCACCGGAACTGCGTGAGGAGCTGTCCGACCTGCAGATCGTCCGCCTGGTCGAGAGCGCACGTGCCACCCAGGAGGTCGAGCCGGGCGAGATCGAGATCAGCGGAACTCTCGGCGCACAGCTGCTCACCTGGGAGTTCGCGGTCGCTGTCGCAGGCCGGCTTCTCGGGATCGACCCATTCGACCAGCCGGACGTGGAGTCGGCGAAGATCGCCACCCGCGCTCTGCTCGACAACCACCCAGAGCCGGCGAAGTCCGCTTTCGTGGCGGACGGCATCGAGGTGCGCGGCGCGACCGAGGTCGTCAGCGGCCAGGACACGGTATCCGGAGCCATCGACGCGCTACTCGCCGCGCTCCCGGATGACGGCTACCTTGCCATCCAGGCCTACGTGGACCGCCACGCACTGCGCCAGCTCGCCGAGCTGCGCGACCTGCTCGCCGCGAAGTGCGGCCGGCCGGTCACCTTCGGCTGGGGCCCGCGCTTCCTGCATTCGACCGGTCAGTTCCACAAGGGCGGGCCCGCGATCGGCGTCTTCCTGCAGATCACCGCCACGCCGGTGAAAGACCTGCAGATTCCGGGCAGCCCGTTCAGCTACGGCTACCTGATCCAGGCCCAGGCGGCGGGGGACGCGAGTGTGCTCGAACAGCACGGCCGCCCTGTGCTCACGTTGACGCTCACCGACCCCGCCGTGAACATCCCCACTCTCTTCGACTCGGTCAAGTAGTCAGGAAACACCACATGTCACCGGTGGAAATCACGCCGGAGTTCAACCCGCTGCGGCTGCCCTCCGATCGCCGACTGAACCGTATCGCCGGGCCGAGCGCCCTCGTCATCTTCGGAGTGACAGGCGACCTGGCGCGCAAGAAGCTCATGCCGGCCGTCTACGACCTCGCCAACCGCGGACTGCTGCCACCGGGGTTCGCCCTCGTCGGCTTCGCTCGTCGCGACTGGGAAGATCAGGACTTCGCACAGGTGGTGCACGACTCGGTCGCGAAGTACGCCAGAACGCCCTTCGACGAAGCGGTCTGGAACCAGCTTTCTGAGGGCATCCGGTTCGTGCAGGGCGAGTTCGACGACGATAAGGCGTTCGAAGAGCTGAAGAAGACGCTGAAGGAACTGGATCACACTCGCGGAACGATGGGCAACCACGCGTTCTACCTGTCCATCCCCCCGAAGTCGTTCCCGCAGGTCACCGAGCAACTGCGTCGGTCCGGGCTCGCAGGCCACGTCGACGGCCAGTGGCGTCGCGTGGTGATCGAGAAGCCCTTCGGGAGCGACCTCAAGACCGCGCGCGAGCTCAACGCGGTCGTCGAGTCGGTGTTCCCGCCCGACAGCGTGTTCAGGATCGATCACTATCTCGGCAAAGAGACGGTGCAGAACATCCTTGCTCTGCGCTTCGCCAACGAGATGTATGAACCGATCTGGAACGCGAACTACGTGGATCACGTGCAGATCACGATGGCCGAGGACATCGGGGTGGGCGGCCGGGCCGGCTATTACGACGGAATCGGCGCAGCGCGCGACGTCATCCAGAACCACCTGCTGCAACTGCTCGCCCTCACGGCGATGGAGGAACCGGTGTCCTTCAACGCCGCAGACCTCCGGGCCGAGAAAGAGAAGGTGCTGTCGGCGGTGCGGCTGCCTGAAGATCTTTCCCTGGCGACCGCGCGGGGGCAGTACTCGAGCGGATGGCAGGGCGGCGAGAAGGTGATCGGCTTCCTCGACGAGGACGGCATGAACCCGAAATCGCTTACCGAGACCTACGCGGCCATCCGGCTGGACATCGGTACGCGCCGCTGGGCTGGAGTGCCGTTCTACCTGCGGGCCGGCAAACGTCTCGGCCGGCGCGTGACCGAGATCGCTGTCGTGTTCAAGCGTGCGCCGCAGAATCTGTTCTCGAAGAGTCAAACCGGCACGCTGGGTCAGAATGCGCTCGTCATCCGCGTGCAGCCCGACGAGGGTGTCACCATCCGTTTCGGCTCGAAGGTGCCGGGCGCCGGCATGCAGGTGCGTGACGTGACCATGGACTTCGGATACGGCCACGCCTTCACCGAGGCCAGCCCCGAGGCGTACGAGCGCCTCATTCTCGACGTGCTGCT
>JAZJYU010000055.1:6918-22296 GCA_040390225.1 Actinomycetota bacterium
AAGATCCTCGACCCGATCGAGGAGTTCTGGACCACGCAGGGCCAGCCCGACCAGTACATGCCGGGCACCTGGGGCCCGGCCTCCGCCGACGAGCTGCTCGCTCGCGATGGCCGCGTTTGGAGACGCCCATGATCGTCGATCTGCCGAACACCACGACGAGTGATATCTCGAAGACTCTGGTCAAGATCCGCGAGGAGGGCGGCGCGGTCGCGCTCGGTCGTGTGCTCACCCTCGTCATCGCCACCGAACTCGGGCACGAGGAGGAGGCGATCGAGGCCGCGAACGATGCATCTCGTGAGCACCCGATGCGCGTGATCGTCGTTTCCACGGCGGTCGACGGACCGGCGAAGAAGGACGACGCGCGCCTGGATGCCCAGATCCGTGTCGGCGGCGACGCGGGAGCGAGCGAGGTCATCGTGCTGAGGGCTTACGGCGACACCGCCAGCGACGAGGAGGGGCTCGTCACCGGGCTCCTGCTGCCAGATGCGCCGGTCGTCGCCTGGTGGCCCGGAGAAGCACCCGATGTCGTATCCCAGTCGCCGATCGGCCGGATGGCCCAGCGCCGAATCACGGATGCCGCTGCCCAGCGAGACCCCCAGGGATTCCTCGCCAATCTCAGCACCAGCTACGCGCCAGGAGACACCGACTTCTCCTGGACCAGGCTCACGCTGTGGCGTGCGCAACTCGCCGCGGTGCTCGACCAGCCGCCGTACGAGCCGATCACGGCCATCGAGGTGCACGGCTCGGCGGACTCACCCTCCACCTCGCTCCTCGCTGCCTGGCTGCAGGAGGCGCTCGGAACGCGAGCGAGTCACGAACTCGTCACACCAGCCCACGGGTCGAGCGGTATTCAGGGTGTGCGACTGCATCGCAAGTCGGGCACCGTCGAGCTGGAGCGGGTCAGCGCAAGCGTTGCCATCCTCGTGCAGCCGGACCAGCCCACACATGACATCTCGCTGCCCCGACGCAGCCTTCGCGACTGCCTGGCTGAGGAATTGCGCAGGCTCGATCCCGACGAACTGTTCGGCGAAGTCATCCAGCACAGCCTGCTGCAGCTTTCCGAACCTACACACACCGCACCGATCACGATCAGGTCGAAGAAGAAATGACCACAGGCAGGCGTGTTCTCGTCCATCAGGACAAACAGGCCCTCGCGGACGCCGTCGCGGTACGGTTCATCACCAAGGTGGTCGAGCTGCTCGGCACCCGGCCTGAAGTGAACATCGTGCTCACCGGCGGCTCGGTGGGCATCGCCGTTCTTGCATCGATCAATGCCTCGCCGGAACGGGACAGCATTGATTGGTCACGGGTTGTGCTGTGGTGGGGCGACGAGCGCTGGGTGGCCGACGGCGACCCCGATCGCAATGATCAGCAGGCCCGCGACGCGCTGCTAGACAGCGTCGGCCTTCTCGACGAGAACGTGCACCCGTTCCCGAGCCCGGACGACCTGGACTCGCTGGATGATGCTGCAGCGCTCTACGCGGACGAGCTGGCGGCCGCAGGCACCGACGCCGCATACCCGCGATTCGACATCACGTTCCTCGGTGTCGGGCCGGACGGCCATATCGCCTCCCTGTTCCCCGACTACCCGGGTATCCGGGTCACCGACGCCACCGTCATCGCGGTGCGCAACTCCCCCAAGCCGCCGCCGGAACGTCTCAGCCTCACACTGCCGGTGATCAACAGTTCGGATCGCGTGTGGCTGGTGCTTGCCGGGTCCGATAAGGCATCCGCCCTGGGGCTGGCACTGGCGGGCGCGAGCCACCTCGAAGTGCCGGTGGCGGGCGTTGAGGGACGCCGGCGGACCGTGTACTTCGTCGATCAGGACGCGGCGGCCGAAGTGCCGCCAGAACTCATCGCCGACGAATACTGAGCTCGACCCGCCTGGGCTGTCTTACTGGGCCGTCAAGCGGGATCGACGAGCGCGCAGCTGTTCGAGTGCTTCGTCGAGAAGCGTTGCCGCCTCTTCTTCGGTGCGGCGTTCCTTCACATATGCGAGGTGCGTCTTGTACGGCTCGAGCTTGGCGACCGACGGAGGGTTCTCTTTGTCACGCCCCGCGGGCATGCCGCAGTTCGGGCAGTCGAGAATCTCCGGAATCTCCTCCGGCTCGATCGACGCCAGAAAGTAGGGACTCAGCTCGTGACCGTTGGCGCACCAGTAGAACACCTGGATGCGCTCCGCGTGGAACCCGCGGTCCTGTTCGCCCATCGGTCCTGCGCCGACGCGCGAACCGCGGATTGCACTGCCACCTGAAGCCATGTTCTTATCCTTAGCTTGATGCGTCGAACTTGGTGATCAGACCGAGCACCACGATTGACGCGACCCAGATCAGACCGAGGATGACGGTGATCCGGTTGAGGTTGCGTTCAGCCACCCCTGAAGCCCCCAGGTTGGACGTGACGCCGCCGCCGAACATGTCGGACAGACCGCCGCCACGACCGCGGTGCAGGAGGATGAGCAGGGTCAGCAGAAGGCTCGTGATGCCGAGAACCACCTGCAGGATGACCTGGAGTATTTGCACAAGAGACCTTTCGGGGTCGTGTCACCGCGAGGGTGCGCACAATCGCTGTCAAGTATAGCGGTCAGGTACCCACGTGCTTTTGGAACTGCGCGATGCTCGAGAATTCGGCCAGGTCGAGGCTGGCTCCACCGACCAGTGCCCCATCGACATTCGGCTGGCGCATGAAGCCTGCGATGTTCGCCGCCTTCACAGATCCGCCGTACAGAATGCGCGTGGAGTCGGCCGCCCCCTGGCCGATGAGTCCGACGAGTGCGCCCCGCAGAGCCGCGGCCACCTGTTCGGCCTGCTCCGGTGTCGCGGCTGTTCCCGAGCCGATGGCCCACACCGGCTCGTAGGCGACCACGACGTCGGCCCCCTGTTCGATGCCGGCCAGGGCCGCGGTCAGCTGCGCCACCGGAACAGCACTCGGTCCGTGCTGCTCCAGGTCTTCTGCCGTTTCACCGACGCAGAGCACCGGGACCAGTCCGTGACGGATCGCGGCCACGACCTTGGCCGCGATCTGCTCATCCGTCTCGTGGTGGTACTGGCGACGCTCGGAGTGGCCGATGATCACGTATTCGCAGTCAAGGGCCTTGAGAAACGCGCCTGAGATTTCGCCCGTGTATGCGCCGGAGTCGAAAGCGGAGACGTCCTGGCCACCGAATTTCAGCGGAAGCTTGTCGGCAGCGATGAGCGTCTGCACGGACCGCAGGTCGGTGAACGGCGGGAAGATCGCAACCTCGGCGCCGCGATAGTCGTGCTTGGCGTCTTTGAGGCTCCAGGCGAGCTTCTGTACGAACGCGATCGACTGCAGGTGGTCGAGGTTCATCTTCCAGTTGCCCGCGATGAACGGGACCCTTCCGGTCACCTCTGCCATCCGAGAATCTCCAGTCCCGGCAGCGTCTTTCCCTCGAGGAATTCGAGGCTCGCACCGCCGCCCGTCGAGATGTGACCGAACTGGTCGTCGGTGAACCCGAGCGCGCGCACCGCGGCTGCAGAGTCACCGCCGCCCACGACGGACAGACCCTTCACTTCGGTCAGCGCCTGCGCGACCGTCTTCGTGCCGGCCGCGAACGGAGCGAGTTCGAAAACGCCCATCGGGCCATTCCAGAACACGGTTTCGGATGCGCGGATGACGTCCGCGAAAACCTTGGCCGTCTCCGGGCCGATGTCCAGCCCGAGGCCGTCGGCGCCCCACGGCGAGCCCTCGATATCGTCTGCGGGCCGCACCTCGTGCTCCGCATCCGCTCCGAACTTCGAGGCGACGACGACATCCGTCGGCAGCACGAGGTTCACGCCCAGCTCTTCGGCCCGGGCGATGTAGCCCTTGACCGTGTCTATCTGGTCGGCCTCGAGCAGGCTCGCGCCGACCTTGTGGCCCTGCGCGGCGAGGAAGGTGAACAGCATGCCGCCACCGATCAGGAGGGAGTCGACTCGGGGCAGCAGGTGATCGATGACACCGAGCTTGTCAGACACCTTCGACCCGCCCAGTACGACCGCGTACGGCTTGGCCGGGTTTTCGGTGAGGCGGTCGAGCACACCGAGCTCTTCGACGATCAGGCCACCTGCGGCGCTCGGAAGCAGCTCTGCGAGGTTGTAGACGCTTGCCTGCTTGCGGTGCACCACGCCGAAACCATCGGACACCATCGCGTCGCCGAGTTCCGCCAGGTCGGACGCGAACGACTCCGCGGTCTCCTCGTCGTCCGAGGTCTCCCCCGGGTTGAACCGCAGGTTCTCCAGCATCGCGATGTCGCCGTTGCTGAGGTGCGAGATCGCATCGCGTGCCGAAGGCCCCGTCGTGTCTGTGGCGAAGGCCACCGGCTTCTTCATGAGTTCGCTGAGACGCTTCGCAGCGGGCGCGAGGCTGTACTTCGGGTCCGGGGCGCCGTCTGGGCGACCGAGATGTGAGATAACGACGACTCGCGCCCCGGCAGACACCAGCGAGCCGAGTGTCGGCACTGACGCGCGAATACGGCCGTCGTCGGTGATCACGCCGTCTTTGAGCGGCACGTTGAGGTCACAGCGTACGATGACCGTCCTGCCTTCGAGCGAACCGAGCGAATCGATCGTGCGAAGCGACATCAGCGCGCGCCTCAGAGGTGCGAAGCGACGAGCTTGGTCAGGTCGACCATGCGGTTCGAGAAACCCCACTCGTTGTCGTACCAGGCGGAGATCTTCACCTGGTCGCCGAGCACGCGAGTCAGCCCGGCGTCGAAGATCGACGAGTGCGGGTTGCCGACGATGTCGTGCGAGACGATCTCGTCTTCCGTGTACTCAAGGATGCCCTTGAGCGGGCCGTCCGCCGCCGCCTTGTACGCGGCCTTGATGTCTTCCACAGTGACGGTCGCCTTCGTGGTGAGCGTGAGGTCGGTGATCGATCCGGTCGGGGTCGGCACACGCAGCGCGTAGCCGTCCAGCTTGCCGTTGAGCTCGGGAAGCACGAGACCGATGGCCTTCGCCGCGCCGCTCGAAGTCGGGATGATGCTCAGGGCGGCAGCACGGGCACGGCGCAGGTCGCTGTGCGGGCCGTCCTGCAGATTCTGGTCAGCCGTGTACGCGTGAACGGTCGTCATGAGTCCGCGCTCGATGCCGAATGCGTCGTTGAACACCTTCGCGAGTGGCGCGAGGCTGTTCGTGGTGCACGAGGCGTTCGAGATGATGTTGTGCGTGGCCGGGTCGTACGTCTTCTCGTTCACGCCGATGACGAACGTCGCGTCTTCGTTGGTCGCCGGGGCGGAGATGATGACCTTCTTGGCGCCGGCGGTGATATGCGCCTTCGCCTTGTCGCCGTTGGTGAAGAACCCGGTCGACTCGATGACGATGTCGACGCCCAGGTCGCCCCATGGCAGGTTCGCGGGGTCGCGGTCCGCGAGAACCTTGATGTGCTTTCCGTTGACCACGATGCCATCGCCTTCGACCGAAACCTCGGCGTCGAGCTTTCCCGCGATGGAGTCGTACTTCAGAAGGTGGGCGAGGGTCTTCGGGTCGGTGAGGTCGTTCACCGCCACGATGTCGAGGTCAGCGCCCTGCGCGAGGGCCGCGCGGAAGTAGTTGCGGCCGATGCGGCCGAAGCCGTTGATACCGATCTTGACGGTCAAAGCAGACTCCTGGGATAGGGGTTCAAGGGGAGGGGACGAGGTGTGGCCGACATAGCGATGCCGGCCACTTCGCCGCTACGACAGTACCAGCAGGCCGTCGGTCTTTTCGCTCGCCGTGGTGAAGCGCTTCTGCACGTTCGCCCAGTTCACGATGTTCCAGAACGCCTTGACATAGTCAGCCCGCACGTTCTTGTAGTCGAGGTAGTACGCGTGTTCCCAGACGTCGAGCATGAGCAGCGGCACGAGGCCGAGCGGCACATTACCCTGCTGGTCGAAGAGCTGGAAGATCGTGATGTTCTTGCCGATGCTGTCGTAGGCGAGAACCGCCCACCCCGAACCCTGCACGCCGAGCGCGACGGCGGTGAAGTGGGCGACGAACTTGTCGAACGAGCCGAACTGGTCGTCGATCGCCGAGGCGAGGTCGCCGGTGGGCTTGTCGCCGCCATCCGGCGACAGGTTGGTCCAGAAGATCGAGTGGTTGACGTGGCCGCCGAGGTTGAAGGCCAGATCTTTCTCGAGCTTGTTGACATTGGCGAGATCGCCCGCCTCACGAGCGGCGGCGAGGCCGGCCAGCGCAGCATTCGCGCCGGTCACGTATGCCTGGTGATGCTTCGAGTGGTGGAGCTCCATGATCGTTCCGCTGATACTCGGGGCCAGCGCTCCGTAGTCGTAAGCGAGTTCGGGAAGGGTGTACTCAGCCATATTTCGATCTCCTTCGTTGTGGCCCGGCGAGGCAGCCGAAGCGCCGTCGAGCCGGTCGGTTTCAACCTTACTCGGGTCAACTCGGGGCTTAGGAAAATGCTTCCCCGGCGTTCAGACAGCGCTCAGGCGTCTTCGTAATCCGGGGGCAGGTTCGCGTCGGTGCCGGGGACTCCGAGGTCGACCGCCCTCTTGTCCGCCATCGCCAGGAGGCGGCGGATGCGGCCGGCCACGGCATCCTTCGTCATCGGCGGATCGGCGTGGTGGCCCAGCTCGTCGAGGCTCGAATCGCGGAAGCGCAGACGCAGTTCCCCGGCGTAGCGCAGGTGCTCGGGAACCTGCCCGTCGAGGATCTCGAGGGCGCGCTCGACCCGCGCGCAGGCGGCTACCGCGGCCTGCGCGGAACGACGCAGGTTGGCGTCGTCGAAGTTGACCAGGCGATTTGCCGTGGCCCGAACCTCGCGGCGCTGGCGCAACTCCTCCCAATTGAGCACGGTCGAATTGGCGCCCATGTGCACGAGCATCGCGCTGATCGCCTCGCCATCACGGATGACCACCCGATGCACACCGCGCACCTCGCGCGCCTTGGCGACGACCTTGAGCCGCCCCGCTGCTCCGACCAGTGCCATCGCGGACTCGTTGCCGGGGCAGGTGATCTCGAGGGCGGCTGACCGGCCAGGATCGGTGAGCGAGCCGTGGGCGAGAAATGCGCCGCGCCAGACCGCTGCCAGCTCTTCTCTGCTTCCCGTCGTGAGTTTGTTCGGCAGGCCGCGGATGGGGCGCCTGCGGGCATCGAGCAGGCCGGTCTGACGTGCAAGCGTCTCCCCGCCGTCAAGAACGCGCACGAGATAGTGGCTCGTACGGCGCAGGCCCGAGGCCGAGATGACGGAGATCTCGCTCTTCACGCCGTAGAGCTCGGCGAGATCTTTGCGCACCCGTCGTGCGAGCTGGGCGGTGTCGAGTTCGGACTCGACCGCGATGCGACCGGAGATGAGGTGAAGGCCACCGGAGAACCGCAGGATCGTCGCAAGCTCGGCGGCCCGCACCGTCGTCTTGCTCACGTCGATGCGAGCGAGTTCGTCTTTGACGTCGGCAGTGAGAGCCAATCGGAGACTTCCTTCTCTGGTCGGGGCGGATGGGATGGGGCGCTGGGGTTCACTCCCGGCCGGTCATTCGCGTCCGCCTATTCACGACCGAGGTCGCGATGCCGAACATTGACCCCGACGCCGGGCTGCTCCCGCAGCAGTCGGGACAGTCGCTCGGCGACGGCCACGGAGCGGTGCTTGCCCCCGGTACATCCAATGGCGATCGTAGCGTGTCTCTTGTTCTCCCGCTGATATCCGGCGAGAACAGGCTCGAGTGCGTGCGCATAGCTGTCGACGAATTCGGTCGCACCCTCCTGGGCGAACACGAAGTCACTGACATCCTGGTCGAGCCCGGTGTGAGCACGCAGCTCGGGCACCCAGAACGGGTTCGGCAGAAACCGCATGTCGGCGACCAGGTCGGCATCGGCCGGGAGCCCGTATTTGAACCCGAAGCTCATCACCGTCAGCTGTACGCCAGGCGTCTCGGCGTCTGCGAACAGGTCTGAGATCTTGGTCGCGAGCTGGTGGATGTTGAGGTCGGAGGTGTCGACGATCATGTCGCTGGCCTCGCGCATGGACAGCATTCGCTGCCGCTCCGCGCCGATGCCGTCGAGCAGAGTGCCGTCGCCCTGCAGCGGATGCGGTCGGCGCACCTGCTCGAACCGGCGCACCAGCGCGGCGTCCGTCGCCTCCAGAAAGAGCACCCGCACCGGGGTGTTCTCGCGCAGCGACTCGATGATCTCCTCGAGATCCGCGAACAGCTGACCGCCGCGCACGTCGACGACGGCCGCGATCTTCGGCAGCGTGTTACCAGCCCGCTCGGCGAGTTCGACGAGCGGCCGGATCATCTGCGGCGGGAGGTTGTCGACCACGTACCAGCCGAGGTCTTCCAGGGCATTTCCTACGGTCGATCTGCCGGCCCCGGACATGCCGGTGACGATCAGCACTTCCTGGCTGATGCTGTCGCTCATGGCTGCATGACTTTCCGGTCTTGGGTGGCTCCAGCCTACTTGCCGGAGATCAACCGCGCAGGGTCTCGAAGATCACCTGGGCGAGCGTGTGACCGACCCCGCGCACCTCGGCGATGGCCGCCGGTTCAGCCGCTCTCAGTTGGGTCACGGACCCGAAGTGGCGAAGCAATTCCTTCACCCTGGCCGGACCGAGCCCGGGGATCTCAGCCAGGACAGAAGCGACATCTTTCTTCCGCTTCTGGCGCTGGTAGGTGATCGCGAATCGATGCGCCTCATCGCGGATGCGCTGGATCATGAACAGCGCGTCGCTGTTGCGGGGCAGGATGACCGGGTAATCGGAGTCCGGCAACCAGATCTCCTCGAGACGTTTGGCGATCCCGGCCAGCTGGATGTCGTGGATGCCCGCGGCCTCGAGCGCGCGCTTCGCGGCCGACACCTGCGGTTGGCCGCCATCGACGATCAGCAGGTTCGGGCGGTACGCGAACCTGCTGCGTCTGTCGGTCGCAGGGCTCGTCGAAGGGTCCGCTTCGACAAGCTCAGCGACCGTGTCATCTACCGCTGAGCTCGTCGAGGGGTCGTCAGCGAGGTATGCGAGTCGTCGCGTGAGGGTCTGGTAGATCGATTCGGTGTCGTCCGTCGAGTCGGGGATGCTGAAGCGGCGGTACTGATCTTTTCGAGGCAGCCCGTCCTCGAACACGACCATTGATGCGACGATGTTCGTGCCGCTGAGGTGCGACACGTCGTAGCACTCCATCCGCAGCGGCGCCTCCGGCATGCCGAGAGCCTCCTGGATGTCCGCGAGAGCCTGAGAACGGGCCACGAAGTCGCCGCTTCGCCGGGTCTTATAGAGCACGAGCGCGCTCTGCGCGTTCGTGGCGACCGTCTGGGCGAGGGCGGCGAGATCACCGCGCTGCGCCACCCGCAGCACCACCCTGCCGGCGACCTGGCGGCTCGCGCGAAGCTCTGTCAGCCAGAGTTCGAGCTCTGTCGCGTCATCCGGCAGCTCAGGGACGACGACGAGCCTCGCGGGTGCGTCTTCGCCCTCGTAGGCGTTCTGCACGACCGTGTCGACGAGTTCCGCGAGCGTCAGGTCGAGCTCCTTGTCGACCACCCAGCTGCGCACACCGCGAATGCGACCGCCGCGTACGGTGAACTGCTGCACCGCCGCCGCCAGCTCATCGTGCGCGACTCCGAAGACGTCCGCGTCGACATCCTCGGCGAGTACGACCGTGCTCTTCGACAGGGCCGTTTCCAGGGCCCCGAGCTGGTCGCGGTACCGTGCGGCCGACTCGTAGTCCTGCTGCTCGGAGGCGCCCAACATCCGCTTGCGGAGTTCGCCGATGTACTTCGAGTCGTTGCCAGCCATGAACGAGGCGAAATCGAGGGCGATCGACTTGTGGTCGGCTTTGCCGATGCGGCCGACGCATGGCGCGGCGCACTTGCCGATGTCGCCCAGCAGGCAGGGGCGGCCGGTCTGCTCGGCGCGCTTGTACGTGGCGTCCGAGCAGCTGCGCATCGGAAACGCTTTCAGCATCTGGTCGACGGTCTCGCGAATCGCCCAGACGCGCGTATACGGACCGAAGTAGCGTGCGCCCTTCAGGTTGCGATTGCGGGTGACGAGCACCCGCGGCACGTCGTCGCCGAGGGTGATGGCCAGGTACGGATACGACTTGTCGTCTTTGAACTGCACGTTGAACGGTGGATCGAACTCGTTGATCCAGGTGAATTCGAGCGACAGCGCTTCGAACTCGGTGCCGACCACCGTCCACTCGACCGACGCGGCGGTCAGCACCATCCTGCGGGTGCGCTGGTGCAGACCGGCCAGCGGCGCGAAGTAGTTGCTCAGCCGGGCGCGGAGGTTCTTCGCCTTGCCGACATAGAGCACTCGGCCACCGGCATCGCGGAAACGGTAGACGCCCGGCTGCTGCGGGATCTCACCCGCCTTAGGGCGCCAGCTGACGGTGTCGACCATTGCCGTTACGCGCTGGCCAATGCCTTCGAGCTGTGCTGTGCCTTCGAGCTGTGCTGTGCCTTCTCGCGGGCGAGGAGTTCCTTCAGGAAGATGCCGGTGTGGCTCTCCGCCACCGTCGCGAGGTGCTCGGGCGTACCCACCGCGAGCACGCGCCCTCCCCCGGCGCCACCCTCGGGCCCGAGATCGATCAGCCAATCCGCCGACTTGATCACGTCGAGGTTGTGCTCGATCACGATCACGGTGTTGCCCTTGTCGACGAGCCCGTTGAGCACGAGCAGCAGCTTGCGCACGTCTTCGAAGTGCAGGCCGGTGGTCGGCTCGTCGAGCACGTAGATGCTTCGGCCGAGCGATCGCCGCTGCAGTTCGGTCGCGAGCTTCACCCGCTGCGCCTCCCCGCCGGAGAGGGTCGTCGCGCTCTGGCCGAGTCGCACATACCCGAGTCCGACATCCACGAGTGTGTTCAGGAAGCGGCTGATCGATGAGATCGCCTCGAAGAACTCGGCCGCCTCGCTGATCGGCATGTCGAGCACCTCGGCGATGTTCTTGCCCTTGTAGTGCACGCCCAGCGTCTCCCGGTTGTAGCGGGCGCCGTTGCACACCTCGCAGACCACATAGACATCCGGCAAGAAGTTCATCTCGATCTTGATCGTGCCGTCACCCGCGCAGTTCTCGCAGCGGCCGCCCTTCACGTTGAAGCTGAACCGGCCGGGCAGGTAACCGCGGGACTTCGCCTCGATCGTCTCGGCGAACAGGTTGCGGATCTTGTCGAACACCCCCGTGTAAGTGGCGGGGTTGGACCGCGGTGTGCGCCCGATCGGCGCCTGGTCGACGTGCACCACCTTGTCGAGGTTGTCGAGGCCGGTGACGCGGGTGTGTTTGCCGGGGATCTGCCTGGCGCCGTTGAGCTCGTTCGCGAGCACCTTGTACAGGATGTCGTTGATCAGGGAGGACTTGCCCGACCCGCTCACTCCCGTGACCGCCGTCAGAGTGCCGAGCGGGAAGTCGACGGTGACGTCTTTCAGATTGTTGGCGCGCGCGCCCTCCACCCTGAGCATCCGCGACTTGTCAACCGCACGCCTCGTGTCGGGGATGTCGATGGCCCTGCGGCCGGACAGATAGTCCCCGGTGATCGAGCGACGGTTGTCGAGCAGGTCTTCATACGACCCCGAGTGCACCACCTCGCCGCCATGCTCCCCCGCACCGGGGCCGATGTCGACCACCCAGTCCGCCGTACGGATCGTGTCTTCGTCGTGCTCGACGACGATCAGCGTGTTGCCGAGGTTCTTCAGCTTCACCAGGGTCTCGATCAGGCGCCGATTGTCGCGCTGGTGAAGGCCGATGCTCGGCTCGTCGAGCACGTACAGCACGCCGGTGAGGCCCGAACCGATCTGGGTGGCGAGCCGGATGCGCTGCGCCTCTCCCCCGGAGAGAGAACCGGCTGACCGCGACAGCGACAGGTAGTTCAGCCCGACCTCGATCAGGAACTCCAGGCGGAGCCTGATCTCTCGCAGCACCTGAGCGGCGATCGTCGCCTCCCGCTCGCTCAGCTCGAGCAGGTCCATGAATTCGAAAGCGTCGATGAGGCTCAACTCGGAGACCTCGGCGATGTTGTGGTTGTGCACGGTGACTGCCAGCACCTCCGGCTTGAGCCGCTTGCCGTCGCACACCGGGCAGTTGATCTCCCGCAGGTAGCTGGCGTAGCGCTGGCGCGCCGAGTCGCTCTCAGCCTCGAGGAACTTGCGTTCGATGTATGGCATCACGCCCTCGAAGCCGGTCGAGTACTTCATCTCGCGCCCGAAGCGGTTCTTCCAGCGCACCGTCACCTGAAAGTCGTTGCCGCGCAGAATCGCGTTCTGCACCTCCGGTGACAGCTTCTTCCACGGCGTTGTCAGCGAGAAGTCGAGGTCGGCAGCCAAACCCTCCAGCAGCCGCTGGAAGTAGTTGAACAATCCCTTGCCGGACTGGGTCCATGGCAGGATCACGCCATCGGCGAGGCTCAATTCCGGATCCCCGAGCAGCAACTCCGAGTCGACGGACATCTTCGTGCCGAGACCCGAGCATTCCGGGCAGGCGCCGAACGGCGCGTTGAACGAGAACGTGCGCGGCTCGATCTCGGTGAGTTGCACCGGGTGCCCGTTCGGGCAGGACAGCTTCTCTGAGAAATTGCGCCACGCAGCGTCGCCGGTCTCGTCGACGAAGTTGATGCTGACCAGCCCGTCGGTGAGCCGCAACGCGGTCTCGAGCGAATCGGTGAGCCGGGTGAGAACGTCATCTGCAGCCACCAGGCGGTCGACGACGACGGAGATGTCATGCTTGTACTGCTTCTTGAGCACGGGAGGCTCGCTGAGCTGGATCTGCTCGCCGTCGACGATGGCGCGCGAGTATCCGCTCGCGGCCAGTTCTTTGAACAGGTCGACGAATTCGCCCTTCTTCTGTGAGATGACCGGGCTCACCACCTGGTAACGAGTGCCGGTTTCCAGAGTCATCAGCTGGTCGGCGATCTGCTGCACCGTCTGGCGCGCGATGACGGCACCGCAGACCGGGCAGTGCGGGATGCCGATGCGCGCCCAGAGCAGTCGCATGTAGTCGTAGATCTCGGTGATCGTGCCCACCGTCGACCGCGGGTTGCGGTTCGTCGACTTCTGGTCGATCGAGACCGCGGGACTGAGGCCGTCGATGAAGTCCACGTCAGGCCGGTCGACCTGGCCGAGGAACTGACGCGCATACGCCGAGAGCGACTCGACGTAGCGCCGCTGGCCCTCGGCGAAGATCGTGTCGAAGGCGAGCGACGACTTGCCCGAGCCCGAGAGACCGGTGAACACCACCAGCGAATCGCGCGGGATCTCGATGTCGACGCTCTTCAGATTGTGCACGCGCGCACCGTGAACCGAGAGCTTTGCCGATGAGGTCACGCGCGAGATAGACACTCTATGAATTCTATCGACGCCACTGACATTGTCTTTCAAGTCCGCCTGTGGCGGAATGGGCTACGCCTCTGCGGCGCATGTGAAAGAACGCGGGCGCGCGGCTGACATGAAAAAGTCAGGAGAGATGGCCCGCGGCTTCCATCTGCCGCAATTCCTTCTTGAGGTCGGCCACTTCATCCCGCAGACGGCCCGCCAGCTCGAACTTGAGCTCCCCGGCTGCCTGCAGCATCTGGTCGTTGAGGTCCCGGATGATGGCCTCCAGGTTGTTCGCGCCGCTCGCGGCGAGTCCCTCCCGGGCAAGGCCCGGCGTCGGCGATCGTCGGCGACCGCCCCTGCCGCTCAGCAGCTCAGCCGTGTCGGCGTCCTCGCGGGTGAGCTGGTCGGTGATGTCCGCGATCTTCTTGCGCAGCGGCTGAGGGTCGACCCCGCGCTCGAGGTTGTACGCCACCTGCTTCTCGCGCCGGCGGGTGGTCTCCTCGATGGCCTGCTTCATCGAGTCGGTCATGACGTCGGCGTACATGTACACCGCCCCCGACACGTTGCGGGCGGCTCGGCCGATGGTCTGGATGAGCGACGTCGACGACCGCAGGAAGCCTTCTTTGTCGGCGTCGAGAATCGCGACGAGCGAGACCTCGGGCAGGTCAAGACCCTCACGCAGCAGGTTGATGCCGACCAGCACGTCGTACACGCCCTGCCGGAGCTCCGTCAGCAACTCGACCCGTCGAAGGGTGTCGACATCCGAGTGCAGATAGCGCACTCTGACGCCGGCCTCACCGAGGAATTCGGTGAGCTCCTCCGCCATCTTCTTGGTGAGGGTGGTGACGAGGACGCGCTCGTTCTTCTCCACCCGCTGGCGGATCTGCTCGAGCAGATCGTCGATCTGGCCCTTGGTGGGCTTGACCACGATCTCGGGGTCGATCAGGCCGGTGGGGCGGATGATCTGTTCGACGACAGAATCGGTGATGCCCATCTCGTATTTTCCGGGCGTAGCCGAGAGGTAGACCTTCTGGCCGACCCGTTCGAGAAACTCATTCCACTTCAGCGGGCGGTTGTCGAGCGCGCTCGGCAGCCGGAAGCCGTGCTCGACCAGGGTGCGCTTGCGCGACGCGTCGCCCTCGTACATGGCGCCGATCTGAGGCACTGTCACGTGCGACTCGTCGATCACGACGAGGAAGTCCTCGGGGAAGTAGTCGATGAGGCAGTGCGGCGCCTCGCCAGGCTGGCGACCGTCGATATGACGCGAGTAGTTCTCGATGCCCGAGCAGAACCCGATCTGCTGCATCATCTCCAGATCGAAATTGGTGCGCATGCGCAAGCGCTGCGCCTCGAGCAGCTTGCCCTCGCGTTCGAGCTGGGCCAGGCGCTCGTCGAGTTCGGCCTGGATGGTGCCGATGGCGCGATGCATGTTCTCGGTGCCCGCGACATAGTGCGAGCCCGGGAAGACCGACACCGAGTCGAGCTTCTTGACGATGTCGCCGGTGAGCGGATGCAGACTGTAGATCGCCTCGACCTCATCGCCGAACATCTCGATGCGGATCGCGAGTTCTTCATACATCGGGATGATCTCGATCGTGTCGCCGCGCACCCGGAAATTACCGCGCGAGAAATCGACGTCGTTGCGCTGATACTGCATCGATACGAACTTGCGAATGAGCGTCTCACGATTGATCTTCATGCCCACTTGAAGCGCCATCATGGCATCGAGGTATTCTTCGGAGGAGCCGAGGCCATAGATGCACGAGACGGTCGACACCACGATCACATCGCGCCGGCTGAGCAGCGAGTTGGTCGTTGAGTGCCGCAGACGCTCGACTTCGGCGTTGATCGACGAGTCCTTTTCGATGAAGGTGTCCGTCTGAGGAACGTAGGCTTCTGGCTGGTAGTAGTCGTAGTACGAAACGAAGTAATGCACGGCGTTCTCTGGAAAGAATTCGCGATACTCCTGTGCAAGCTGTGCTGCCAGCGTTTTATTGTGCGCCATCACGAGCGTCGGCTTCTGGATGTTGTTTATGACGTTCGCAGCGGTGTATGTCTTGCCGGAACCCGTCACACCCACGAGCGTTTGGTAGCGCAAACCATCCTTCACGCCTTTCGTGAGTTTCTCGATAGCCTTCGGCTGATCACC
>JAZJYU010000056.1:0-8752 GCA_040390225.1 Actinomycetota bacterium
CGGTTTCGTCGAGGGCGGCGGTGCATTGAGGTCGAGAGATGCGTCAGACATTGTGCTCCCTTGCTACTGCGGTGATGTGGGGGTTGGACTGGGCGTAGGGGTGGGGCTGGGCGCGGGCGTCGAACCGGGCGTGTCGTACCGGGTGCTGATCCGCTCGATCATCGCCTCGAGGGTTTCGTAGCTCGGCGGATCGATGACGTTGACGGGCAGGGGCGGCACGGCGAGCTTGTGTTCTGTGAGTGCGTCGGAAAAGACGCCGGCATTCGCTGGACGGAAGCCGTAGATGGCTTCGAGCTTCGCGAGCTTCGGGTTGTCGACGAGCATCTGCCCGATGGCTGAGCCGGTCTTGCTGAGCGGCACTACGGTGTGCTTCGAGAACACGGTCGGGTCCGGGTACATCAGCACCATGTCCGGCGTGATCGCACTCTTCTGGGCACCCATCTCCTCGCCGAGGAACTGTGCTTCATAGATCATCACCATCGGCTTCGAGCCGATGCCCTGGGCGAGGTAGTCGTCGAACGGTTCCTCGGACGAGGATGCGGAGAAGCCCTGCTCGAGAAAGAGCGAACCCACCTGGTCGATGATGGCATCCTCGCTGGCCTGCGAATCGACGACGCTGTTGTTGTTCGCGACGTATGACGCGATGGCGAGGTACATCGCGGCCGAGTTGGACTGGCGGATGTCCGTGCTCGAGATGAGGATCGAACGCGAGCTGTTGTAGAGGCTTGCGGCACCCGGCAGCTGGTTCCAGCGGGTGCCGGCGGCGACGGCCGCCAGGTACTTGGCGACGTCGAGGTGCCACGTGCCCGCGGCATCCTGGTTCGCGATTCCCGCGGAGCCCAGCAGCTGCACGATCGGCTTGAAGGTCGCGATGGCCATCGGCGAGTAGAACGGGGCGAACGTCGTGGAGGCACCGGTCTGCAGCTTGATCTTCTGGGCGGCCGGCGCGGACGACGGGAAGACGAAGTCGACACCCTTGAGGTTTACGCTCGTGGCGATCTGACGCGAACCGGCGGTGGTGACCTCGACGTCGTATCCGGCGTCTGCGAAGATCTTCTTCACCCCGGGGTCGGCGAAGAACGGTGCTTTCTCTGACCCGATCACACCCGTGACGACTGTGAGAGGCCCCGAACCGGAGGCCTTCGAGCTGCCGAACAACCGCCCGCCGAAGATCGCGAACACGATCCCCACGATCAAAAGGACCGCGAGGCCGATCGCGATCGCACGTTTCGCGGTGGCGCTCATGGTTCGTCACACTATCGCGCGCCGGGAGCGTTCCGTCAGTGGGTCAGTCAGTTTCCGAACGTTCAGCAATGCGTTGCCGACCGTTAACCTTTCGCAGCCCACCCATTGCGCTGCCGCCCGACTCCTGGTTCAATCAGGCAAGGTCTCTATCTATGTATTCATTGGGACGATACGAATGACATCTATCGACAGGGTCGTCGACGAACTGGCGCTCCGCACCCTGGCCGCGCGCTACGCGCTCGGCGTTGACGATCACGACGACGTGCTCTTCGCCGCCACTTTCCTGCCGGATGCCCGGCTCCGGTTCTTCCGGCCGGCCGACACCGACGTGCCCTCGAGCGATATCACCGGCAGGGCCGCGCTCTCCGGGATCCCATCCTCCATGGCGTCCCGGTACGACCGCACCTTCCATTTCGTCGGGCAGTCCGTGTACTCGATCGCCGACGACGAGGCGACCGGAATCGTGTACTGCATCGCACACCATCTCACTCGCACCGACCACGGCGGAACGGACCACGTGATGCATCTGAGATACGACGACAGCTACGGTCGCGACGCTGCGGGCGAATGGGGCATCGCGAGCCGGAACGGACACGTGGAATGGACCGAGACGCGGGCAGTGGACCTCCCGTGAGCGCACCGGACCGGCCGCTCGACGGCCTGCGGGCGCTCGTGGTCGGTGGCGGAAGCGGCATCGGGCTGGCGAGCGCCCGGCTGCTGGCTCGGGTCGGAGCGACCGTGACGCTGGCCGGCCGCACCGAATCGAAGCTGGCGGCTGCGCGGGACTCGCTGGCCACGAACGGAGCAGCCGTGACCTACACGGTCTGCGATGCGCTGGACGGCGGCTCGGTCTCGACGGCGGTCGACGCCGCCTCCGACGACGACGGGCGACTGCATATCGCGGTGGTTGTGCCAGGACGGGGCCGCACCGGCCCGGTGCTGCTCGCCGACGACGATGACTTCAGCTCAGACATCGACGCGAACGTGCGGCCGGTGTTCCTCACACTGAAATATGCCGGGCGGGCGATGCTGCGAGCCGGTTCCGGGTCATTCGTCGCCATCTCGTCGACCGCGGCGATCATGACCTCGCGGTTCCTGGCGTCATACTGCGCGGGCAAGGCAGCGGTCGACCAGCTGGTTCGTGTGGCCGCCGATGAACTCGGCGAGTACGGAATCAGGGTGAACGGCGTTCGTCCCGGCCTCACCCGCACTGCAACGACGGCCGGGCTGTTCGACGATCCAGCGACCGTCGCGGCCTTCCTGGCCGAACAGCCGCTCGGCCGCAGTGGCGAAGCGAGCGACATCGCGGCTGCGGTGCGTCATCTCGCCGGACCGGAGTCGTCCTGGACGACCGGCCAGCTGCTCACGGTGGATGGAGGCAACACCCTGCGTTCCTTCATCGACTACCGCACCGTCATGCCGATTCCGGACGTGCGCGAGGTCGTGCTCGCCACCGGGCGGAGCGCGGACAGCCGCTCATGACCGAACCCCAGCTGTCTGTCAGTCTTCCTACCTACGCGGTCGAGCAGCAGCCCGACTGGTCACCGGTCTTCGACCTGGCTCGCGCTGCGGACTCGACCGGAGTCGACCGCGTCGTCATGTCTGACCACATCGTCTTCGGCGAGCGCCTCGACGAGTACGGCAAGCCAGAGCTCGGCGGGCAGGCCGGTGGCACCCAGCCGACCGGTCCCGACGGGCCGTGGCTCGAGCCGATGGTCACCCTGTCGGTGCTCGCGGGCATGACGTCCAGGGTGCGGCTGGGCACCAACATCCTGGCCGCGGCACTCCGTCGCCCCGTGGTGCTCGCGAAGGCGGCATCCACCCTCGACGTGCTGTCAGGCGGCCGGCTCGACCTGGGGGTCGGTGTCGGCTGGCAGCGCGAGGAGTACGAGGCGGCCGGGCTGCCCTTCGATGGCCGGGGAAGGCTGCTCGACCACACCCTGGATGTGCTGCGCACCCTCTGGACCGAGGAACGTGCCGACCACCACTCGGACTACCTGGACTTCGAGGCCATCCACCAGATGCCCAAGCCGCTGCAGCCGGGCGGCGTGCCCGTATGGGTGAGCGGAACGATCAACCCCGCGGTGATCCGAAGACTGGCCCGGTTCGGCAGCGGGTGGATACCGTGGGGACCCGACGCCGAAGACGCCGCCGCGATCGCCCGCATGAAGCAGGCTGTCGCGGACGCCGGTCGCGACCCGGCGGGATTGCAGGTCGCCGGCCGGCTTCCGGTCGTGCGGGATGCCGCGGGCGCCGTCGACCTCGACCTGACCATGGAAGGGGTGCCGGCACTGGTGCACGCGGGCGTGACCGACTTTCGCGCGTACCTGAAGCACCCGGTCGGCGTCAGCGCGATCGAAGACGCTCTCGCTCCAGTCGTCAGCGCCTTCCGCGCCGTGGCCGGCCGGCCGTCGCCGGTCAGCGAAACGGGCTGAGCCCGAACTGGTTGCGTGTGGCGATCATCTCGCCGACGTGATTGGCGATGTGTCCGGTAAGCGGCCAGGCGATCAGAAAGGCGACCGGCTGATCCCACATGCGATACAGCCACCCGTAGACGTTCTCATCGATGCCCGCGGCGCGGAGGCCCGCCGAGACGTCCGGCCGAGCGCCGAGATCGGGCCCCGTCGACAGGTAGGCGCGAACCTCGGCGAATACCGCGGTCGTGTAGGCATCGGCCTCCTCCGCGCTGATTTCGGCAAGCCAGTCCTGTTCGACCTCCTGAAGTCCCTCCCCGGGCGGACTCAGCGCGGTGGTGATGCTGGGCTGCCCGAGCACGTCCAGCGCCAGTGCGGCATGCCGGCCCACGTGGTACGTCGCCCAGGCGATGGAGTTGCCTCCGGGGAGCCGTTCCTTCTGGCGATCGCGGGGAACGAGGTCGAGCACCTGGGCGCGATGGCGCGCGACGGTGTCGTCGAACTGGAACAGCAGGTAGTCGGCGAGTTCCATCTAGCTGAGCCCGCCCAGGCGTTCCAGAACCGCGGTGAGCAAAGTGCCCTCGGCATCCGGGATGACGTGGTGGTTGAGGTAGATTCCCTCCAGCCACGGCAACACCTCATCTGCCGGCATGCCGATGGCCTGCCAGTCGACCCCGGGAAGGGCGCGTGAGCGCGGTGTCTCATCCTCGGGGTCGAGCCACGCCTCTGCGATCGGCTGGTCGGGCTCCGATTCGTCGGGGCTCCAGAGCAGGGCGATCGGGTGGTTGTCGCCGTCGATGTGATCGTTGGTCACGGTGCCGGCACCGAGCCAGGGAAGCGTCATCAGCTCGCCCTCGACCTCGATCTCGACCAGGTCGAGCCGGGTCGGTTCCTCAACCTCGCACACGTAGAGGTCGAACCCCTCATCGTGCCAGGCCGCGGCCTGGCCGATATCGTCCAGCAGTTGCGGCATGAGCGCATGGAAGTCGGTGGCAAGCAGGGTCGCCCACTCGACGAGTTCGGCGGTATCCGCGGGAGGCCACGGGCTGATATCGCTGTGGTCGCCGGTGCCGCTGTGGAAGTGGTGCGTGAAGCCGTCCGCGGCCGACTCGAGGTGCAGCTGGCCGTGCTCGAATTCGACGTAGAGCGCGCTGGTTCGCTCATCGTCATCCCAGTCGGCGAACAGTTCGGGATCGGCGAATCGAGACGGAAGCACTTTCCCCGCCGCGTGTTTCACTCCGAGGTTCAGCACGGCACGCAGCCTGGTGTTCGGCAGGCGCAGGCTCAGGTCGGTCATCCTTCGAGGATAGGACCAGCCGGGCGGGACAATGGACGGATGAGCGAAGCCGGGGAGTTCATCGATGCGACGCTTCACGCGTACGGCTCATCGGTCGGCGCCATCCGGGCGGCGATCAAGGATGCCTCCCGCAAGTTCCGCGGGATGACGCACGACGAGATCACCGCGCTGGCCTCCGAGCTGTGGAGCGTTCCCGCCGTCGAGCGACGCCTGGCCGCGATCGTGCTGCTGCAGTCGAACATCGAACTGCTCATCGTCTCGGACCTGACCCGCATCGAGGGATTCGTGAGAACGGCCGCGGGCGACGAACTGCTCGACCCCCTCATCGACCTGGTCGTCCGCCCGCTCGCGTCGCGCCTGGGCGGCACCCGTGCGGACACCGTGTTCGAGCGCTGGGCGTCCGAATCCCACGACGGCCTTCAGCGGGCCGGGAGCGCTGCCGCACCGTCCCGTCGATCGCGGTGAGTAAGATTCAGCCGTGTCGCCCGCCCCGATCGCTCTCCTGGTCGCAGGTGCACTGGTGATCGCTCTCTGCGGCTGCACCACGGCACCGGCATCCACCACGATCTCCGTCTCCGCCGAGCACTGCGGCGAAGGCTGGACGCGGCCGCACAGCGGGCAGCAGACCTTCCCGCTGGCGAACGACGACATCGCCAGCGGCGAGGTCTACCTCACCGAGGCGAAGACCGGCGACGTGTATGCCTACGTCGACGATCTCGCACCCGGGTCCACGGCGAACCTGCGCATCGACCTCGGGTCGGGCCGGTACGCCTTCCGCTGCGCCATCACCGACCGAGGTGTCGCGGTCGGTCCGACGGTCACCGTCGGCGGGCACGCAGAGGGCGGGCCGAAGCCGGTGAAGCCGGTGAGCGAACAGGATCTCATCCCGCTCGCACAGCAGTACCAGCGATGGGTGGCGACCCGGCTCACCCTGCTCGTGCCCCTTGTCGACGCTCTCGATCACGACATCCGAGCCGGAGACTACCCGGTAGCGAAGACGGACTGGCTCAGCGCTCACTCGGCCTGGGCGCAGCTGGGGGCGGCTTACGACGCCTTCGGTGGCGCAGGGGCCGCGATCGACGGCACGACGGAGGGCCTGCCACAGGGAATCGCCGATCCCGCATTCATCGGCTTCCACCGCGTCGAGTCCGGTCTGTGGTCGGGAGAACCCGTCGCGACCCTCGCTCCTGCGGCCGGCGAACTCGCCACGGATGTCGCGGCCCTGTCAGCCGGTTTCGGCACGCAACAGATTGAACCGCTCGACCTCTCCGTACGCGCGCACGAGATCGTGGAAGACGGGCTGCGCTTCGACCTCGACGGTACGACCGACTACGGCAGTGGTTCAACCCTCGCGACCGTCGGCGCCGAGCTCGCCGGCACGGCTGTGCTGCTCGACCTGCTGAAACCCATCCTGAGGCCGCGCTACCCCGGCCTCGACCAGACGGAACACGACCTCGAGGTGGCACAGGCCGATGTGCACGCGGCCGCAACACGCACGCTGGTCGTCGCCGACATCAGCCGCCTCGCCGCCGATCTCGCCCCGGTCGCGTCGATCTGTGAACCGCGGAGGACCTCGTGAGCGAGGTCGGCCGCCGCGGTTTCCTCACGGGAACCATGGCGGCGGCAGGCGGCATCGCGCTGGGCGCCGTCGCCGGCGATGCGGCGCGCACACGCGAGACCTTCCACGGCGCGCACCAGGCCGGCATCCTCAGCGCACCCCGGCCGGCTGCCGCGCTGCTGAGCTTCGACCTCGCCACCCGCGATCGCGGCGAGCTTGCCGCACTCCTGAAGACGCTGACCGGCCGCGCACGCTTTCTGACCGCGGGCGGCACTGCCCCGAACCCCGGCATCGCCTCACCGCCGGACGACTCCGGGATCCTGGGGCCGACGGTGCGCGGCGGCGACCTGGCCGTCACGGTTTCGCTCGGTTCGTCGGCGTTCGACGGGCGCTTTGGACTTGCCGCGCGAAAGCCCGCACAGCTGCGCGCCATGGACGAGTTCCCGAACGACGATCTCGATCGTTCGCAATGCGACGGCGACCTGCTGGTGCAGATCGCCGCGGACGAACCGGACACCGTCGTTCATGCGATTCGCGACGTCACCAGGCATAGCGCGGGGCTGCTCGTGCCGCGCTGGCGGATCGACGGAACGAGCCCGCCCCCGCGGCCGTCCGGCGGACCACGGAACTACCTCGGCTTCAAGGACGGCACCGCGAATCCGGATGCCGGCGACCACGCACTCATGGACCAGCTGGTCTGGGTGACCGGCGCGGCCGAGCCGGCCTGGGCTGCCGGCGGCAGCTACCAGGTGGTGCGCGTCATCCGGATGCTCACCGAATTCTGGGACCGCGTCTCGATCAGCGAGCAGGAGCGCATGATCGGCAGGCGCCGGGATTCCGGTGCACCGTTCACGGGTCGGGTCGAGCACGACATCCCGGACTATACGAACGACCCTGGCGGCGACGCCACACCGCTCGACGCCCACATCCGGCTCGCGAACCCGCGCACGAAGGCGACGGACGGCCAGCGCATCCTGCGCCGAAGCTTCAACTACGATCGCGGCATCGACCGGAACGGTTCGCTCGACATGGGGCTGGTGTTCACCAGCTACCAGCGCGATCTGGACCGCCAGTTCGTGACGATACAGAAACGGCTCGCCCACGAACCTCTCGTCGACTACATCTCCCCCGTCGGCGGCGGCTATTTCTTCGCACTGCCCGGGCTCCACGACGATAGGGACTGGTATGGCCGCGCGCTCCTCAGCTAGACGGATCACCATCGCGATGCTGGTGGTCTGCGTCTTCACGGCGTGCACGTCCACCGGCATCCCCCAGCCGACCGCGCCGCGACCGAGCGTGACCGCCGCGATCGACCCGCCGACCGCGACGCCCATCAAGCACCTGGTCGTCATCTACAGCGAGAACGTGTCATTCGACCACTACTTCGGCACCTATCCGAAGGCCGCGAACACCGACGGGGTGAAGTTCACCCCCGTGGCGGGAACGCCGACCCCGGTGAACCTTCTGCAGAACAACCTCCTCACCGCGAACCCGAACCAGTTCCCGCCGTTCCGGCTGAGCCATTCCGAGGCCGTCACCTGCGACCAGAATCACAGCTACGGGCCCGAACAGCAGGCGGCCGACGGCGGCAAGAACGACCTCGCCGTGCAGTTCACCACCGGGGACACCTGCGGCATCGGAGGGGCGTTCAAGAAGGCCGGCCTGACCATGGGCTACTACGACGGCAACACCGTCACAGCCCTCTGGAATTACGCCCAGCACTACGCGCTGAACGACCACTCCTTCGGGTCGACGTTCGGGCCATCCACCCCCGGCGCGCTCAACCTGATCGCGGGACAGACGCACGGGATGACCGCGATCGACCCGCGCACCGGCGCGGTGGCGAAGAACCCGGTCTTCGTCTCCTCGGTCGGACCGGACGGAGTCGGCACCGCGACCGACGACGGCGACCCCGCCTTCGACGACTGCTCGGGCAACAACCGCACGTCCACCAACAGCGTCGGCGAGATGGGCGGCAAGAACGTCGGCGACCTGCTGAACGCGAAGGGCATCACCTGGGGCTGGTTCCAGGGCGGGTTCACAGCGTCGACCCCGTCGAACGGCACCAGCACCGCCAAGTGCACCTCGATTCACAAGAACGTCGCCGGCTACAGCTCGAACGACTACGTGCCACACCACAACCCGTTCGCCTATTACCGGTCGACCGCGAATCCTCACCACCTGGCGCCGAGTTCGCCCGCTGCCGCGCCCTGCGCGCCCTGGAAGCCCATGCCGGCT
>JAZJYU010000056.1:8762-9054 GCA_040390225.1 Actinomycetota bacterium
ACCACGACTACGACCTCACCTCGTTCGACACCGCCCTCGCGAACAACGATCTGCCGGCCGTCAGCTTTCTCAAGGCGGCGGCGTACCAGAACGGGCACGCCGCCAACTCCGACCCCATCGACGAGCAGAACTTTCTCGTGAAACAGATCAACGCGATTCAGCAATCGCCGCAGTGGTCGAGCACCGCGATCGTGATCGCCTACGACGACTCCGACGGGTGGTACGACCAGTTGAGCTCCCCCATCCTCAACGGGTCGAACGACCCGCAGATCGCGAACGAGATCGTCGGCGA
>JAZJYU010000056.1:9064-10511 GCA_040390225.1 Actinomycetota bacterium
TTGGGCTGGCGTTCCGGCCATCCGGCCTTATGAGGCCGCCTTGCGCCAGACGCTGGACGCCGAAGCCGATCGCCGCGGCGCCTAGGGGCTGCGAATAGCCCAGGAAGTCGTAGCGCGCCGTCGAATAGAGCTCGGCGTGCATGAAGCCGGCCTGGCGGCCCTGCAGCCGCGAGAGGCCCGCGGGATTGGTCGTCAGCGCGTTGAGATCGTCGGCGACCAGCCGATGTGCGCCGACGCCGTGTCGACGGCCGGAATGGCAGGCGGGTACAGGGATCGCTGCGGACCGGGCCCGCGCGAACCCCTGCTCGTGATCTCGCCGTACGCGAAGCCCGACTACATCGATTCCACGCCGACCGAACAGGCCTCGATCACCGCGTTCATCGAAGACAACTGGCAGACCGGCCGGCTCGGCGATCACTCCTTCGATGAGCGCGCAGGCACCATCGACGGCATGTTCGACTTCACGGCGACCACCGGTCAGCGCGTGATCCTCGACCCGAACGGCACGGTGAGGTCGGTGACGACGATTCCGCTGGTCCACTAGCTCGGCCGGTGATCGCCCTGCTGTTTACGCGACTGTTTACTCGACACGGGCACACAGTTCACTCTGCGTCCAACTGGTCCGGAGAGTGTTGGCCTCGTGCCAGACGTCACCCGTCGCTCACTCCTCCTCGCCGGGGCCGGGGGCCTCGCACTCTTCTCTTTGAGCGGCGGGATGTCCGCGCAGGCACGCGAGAGCGTCATCCGTGTGACACGCTCCCGGGCATACAGCACCGCGGGGACGACCCTCGAGCACGCTGCCGGCGCGACCACCACGACCGCGTACCGCAGGCTCGTCGCCGGGCCCGGGTTCCCCCTCGTCGTGCGCGAGGATCTCGCCCCAGCGCGCAGCGGCCGCGATGATACCCGCGACGGTCTCGCTTCGATCGTGCAGTTCACCGACCTGCACGTGATCGACGCCCAGTCCCCGATGCGGCTGGAGTTCCTGGCGGCCACCTGCCCACCGTTCTTCCGCCCGCAGGAGACGCTCGGAACGCACGCCGCCGCCCAGCTGGTGAAGCGGGTGAACGATCTCGGATCAGGCCCGTTCAGCGGTCGGGCGTTCGACTGCGTCGTCTCCACCGGCGACAACTCCGACAACAACGAGACGCTCGAACTGGACTGGTTCCTCGCCGTGATGAACGGCGGAAGGATCGTCGCTGACTCCGGCTCGCTCACCGAGTGGGAAGGCGTTCAGGCCTCCGGCGACCCGCTGTACTACAACCCCGAACTGGGCGTGGACGATCGCTATAAGAAGGTCGGCTTTCCCCGCATCGACGGATTCTTCGCTCGCGTCGTGCGCGAGCACACGAGCGAGGGGCTGAAGACACCCTGGTACTCGGTGTTCGTCAACCACGACGACTCGATCGGCGGCACGATCCCGGCGCAGTGGGACGAGCTCGAGCAG
>JAZJYU010000056.1:10521-16217 GCA_040390225.1 Actinomycetota bacterium
ACGCGGCGCTGGCCGCGGCCCTCGGCCCGCAGAAGCCGTCGGGACTTGGAAAGGACGCGGTGGCGGACCCACGCTGGCAGGTGACACCGGATGCCCGCCGCACGCCGTTCACACCCGCCGAGTTCATGGCCGCCCACCTCGACCCGACCGCGATCGGCCCCGGCCCCGTCGGACACGGTTTCACGCAGGCCGCCGTCGAATCCTCCGTCGCCTATTACACGTTCCCGATCGCGTCGGGGGTGACGGGAGTCGCGCTGGACTCGACGAACCGCTCCGGCTTCACGCACGGCTCGCTCGGCACCGCGCAGTTCCGCTGGCTGGAGAACGTGCTGCGAACGGGCGTCGCGAACCAGGAGCTGTTCGTCATCTTCAGCCATCACACGAGCGGTTCGATGGACAACCCACGACCCGATCCACGCACCCCTGCCGAGGCGCGCCACCTCGGGGCCGAGGTGATCGCTCTGCTCCACAGCGTGCCCAACGTGCTGGCCTGGGTGAACGGCCACACCCACACGAACAACATCACGCCCCGGCCCGGCGCGACCCCGAAACAGGGCTTCTGGGAGATCAACACCGCCTCGCACATCGAGTTCCCGCAGCAGGCGCGCATCATCGACGTGTGCGACAACCACGACGGCACGCTCTCCCTGTTCACGACCCTGATCGAATCCGCGGCGCCATACCAGGCGTCATACGACGACGGGAGCCAGGCGGCGCTCGGCTCGCTCTACCGCGAGTTCTCGGTCAACGACATCAACTACTCCGGCTCGCACGAAGGCCAGCCGAAGGACCACAACACGGAGCTACTGCTCACCCACCCGTTGGCGTAGTGCCGCGAGCGGCAGCGCCGCTCAGCCGACCCAGAAGCCGCGATTGCCGAACCAGTCGCCGTAGCCGCTGCCGAGATCGCCGCCCTGCGACGACCCCCCGCGCGAGCCGAGGTACGACCCGACGACAGCCGCACCGAGGTCGTCGAGCTCGGGTGCGACGACCCGGCCGTGTGCGCGCTTCGCCATCTGGTCGACGAAACGGGCGAGACCCGGGTCGTCACCGAGCCGGAAGAACGTCGTCTGGGCGCCTAGCCGCATCGAGTTGTCGAGCTCGCGCACCGCGTACGCGATGGTCACCGGATGCGGCGGGTAGGTGAAGAACACCTCGCCGCTGGCCTCGAGGTGTGAGGTCGGCTCCCCGTCGGTCACGATCAGAAGCACGGGTTGCGCGTTGGGGTGCTTGCGGAAGTGCCGGTTGGCCAGCAGCAGGGCGTGGTGCAGGTTGGTGCCCTTGTCCCACATGGCGTCGAGTGCGGTGAGCTGCTCGATGTCCATCACCTCGGCGTGCCTCCCGAAACCGATCAGCTGCAGGTGGTCGTTCCGGAACCGCGAGGTGATCAGCGTGTGGAGCGCAAGTGCCGTGCGCTTCATCGGCACCCAGCGGCCATCCATCGCCATCGAGAACGACGTGTCGACCAGCAATGCGACCGCCGACTGGGTGCGCGCCTCGGTCTCGGACACCTCGATGTCGTCGATCTCGATCATCCGCCCGCCGTCGCCCCCGGCACGGCGCTGCACGCTGTTCAGAACCGTGCGCGGGATGTTCCACGGCTCGGTGTCGCCGAACGCCCAGGGGCGGGTTGCGCCGGACTGCTCGCCGGCCGCACCGGCCTGGCGGGTGTCGCGCTGGCCGCCGCGACCCGACAGCCTGGCCGCGACATCTTTCAGCAGTGCCTTGCCGAGCTGCCTCATAGCCTTCGGAGTGAGCTTCAGCTGACCCGTCGAATCATTGCGAAGGGTGCCGCTCTGCTTGAGCGCCTTCTCCAGTTCGCGCAGCGTCTTCGCGTCGACGGCCGCCTGGTCGCCGAGCTGCTTCGCCAGCTTGTCGAGGTCGACGTCGTCCATACGCGCTCCGCCGTACTGCTGCGAAAGCTGCTCCGAGAGGTCGTCGAGGTCGGCCAGATCCTGCAGCACACCGGTTCCGTCGCCGAGTCCGAGACCCTGCTCGCCACCGAACTGCTCGGAGCCGTACCAGTCCTCGCCAGGCCGCAGCGCCTGCAGGTTCGCGTCAAGCTGGGCCAGAGACTGCATGAGCTGGGGAGAACCGAAGGCCTGGGCGGAGAGCTGCATCAGCTCGTCGCGCTGCTCTTGCGACATGGAGTTGAGCATGCGCTGGGCCGCCGCCGATCGCTTCGCGAGGGAGTCGAGCAACTCGTCGATGTTCTGCGGGTGCTCCGGGAACTGGTCGCCGTGCTTCTTCATAAAGTCGTCGAAGTCTGCTTGGGTGTCTTCGCCGCGCTGGTGCTTCTCGAGCAGACTGTTCAGGTCGTTCAGCATCTCGTTGATCGCGGCGCGATCCTCGTCGGTCGCACCCTCGAGGGCCTGCTTCATGCCGGCGAAGCGCTGGTCGAGCATCTCCCGGCCGAGCAGGTCCTTGATCTTCTCGTAGTCCTGCCGCGCCCGCGGCGACTGCCACCGGTAGTCGCTCAGTTCCGTCACCGCTGCCGACGGCGAGGCCGGCAGGTTCTCCATCCGCAGCTCTGCGAACGCCCGGTCGGCGTCATCCATGGACGCGTCACGAGCGAGCTGCTTGCGTTCCTCCAGCACGGCGTGGTCGAGCAGTTCCTTCACCTGCTGCAGCGTGCCGTCAAGGTTGTGGCGCTGCAGCAGGTCACGGCGGCGCTCCGCGACCCTGCGCGCGAGATCGTCGAGCCCCGACTGGTTTCTGCCTCCGCGACGAAGGAACTCACGCATCGCACGTTCCGTCGACGTGCCGGCCATGACGCTCTCGCCGATCGCGTCGAGCGCCTCGGAGAGGTCGACCGGCGCCGCCAGCGGGTCGCCGCCCTCGTAGCGCTTGAACCTGGTTCTGTCCTTAGCCATACACGGTCTCGGTTCCATCGTTATCTTTGCCGATCCGGCGGGCGAGGTAGAGCCCCTCGAGCGCGAGCTCCAGTGCCGCCGCCATCTCGCCGTCGCTCTTCGCCCCGAGCCGGCCGAACACCTCGTCGTACAGCTCGGACTCCCCCAGCACCGGCAGGCCGGTGAGGAAGTCACGGGCAGGCATGCGGCCACCGGTGGTCACCATCGCGCCGGCCTCGATCGAATCGACCAGTGGTGCGAAGTCGATACCGCGAAAGTGCTCGCGCACCGTGTCTGAAGTGGCGACCCGAAGCAGGTGCGTCAGCACCTCCTGCTCGCGACCCTCCTCGCCCGATTCGAACTCGATCTTGCCGCCCAGCACATCGACGGCGGTCTCCAGGTCGACCACCCGGGCGACCGCGGCATCCTCGCCGAAGGCAGCGGCGCGGTGCAGTGCTGCCGCGGCAATCGTCTCGGCCCCGGCTATCGCGAAGCGCGCGCTCACACCGCTGCGCTGGTCGACGGATGACGACTCACGCAGGTTGCGCGTGTAGCGGGCCAGTATCTCGATCAGATAGTCGGGCACTTCGGCCACCAGCTCGGCCTCCTGGCGGATCACCGCGATCTCCGCTTCGAGCTCGGTGGGGTAATGGGTACGGATCTCGGCGCCGAAGCGGTCCTTCAGCGGAGTGATGATCCTGCCGCGGTTGGTGTAGTCCTCGGGGTTGGCGCTCGCGACGACCAGCACGTCGAGCGGCAGTCGCAGCACGTAGCCGCGGATCTGAATGTCGCGCTCCTCCATCACGTTGAGCATTGCCACCTGGATTCGCTCGGCCAGGTCGGGCAGCTCGTTGATTGCGACGATGCCGCGATGGCTGCGCGGGATGAGGCCGAAGTGGATCGTCTCCGGGTCGCCCAGCGAGCGGCCTTCCGCCACCTTCATCGGGTCGACATCCCCGATCAGGTCGGCGACCGAGGTATCCGGAGTCGCCAGTTTCTCGACGTACCGTTCGCTGCGGTGGCGCCAGGCCACCGGCAGGTCGTCACCGAGTTCGGCCGCACGACGGATCGAGTCGTGCGTTATCGGCTCGTAGGGGTGCTCACCCAGCTCCGCGCCGTCGATCACCGGCGTCCACTCGTCGAGCAGATTGCCGATGGTGCGAAGCAGTCGGGTCTTGCCCTGGCCGCGCTCGCCCAGCAGCACGATGTCGTGTCCGGCGATGAGGGCGCGCTCCACCTGCGGGATGACGGTGTTCTCGAACCCGTGCAGCCCGGGCCACGGGTTCTCACCTGCGCGAAGCTTGGCGAGCAGGTTGTCGCGCAGCTCGGTACGCAGCGTCTTCTGGATGTGGCCGGATGCACGCAGGGCGCCGGCGGTCGCGATGGTGGGGGCTGGGGTCTGCTCGAGCGTCACACTTTCAGGCTAACCCCGCGGGCGCGACCCGGTGCACGGGGAACCAAATTCGCGACGATCGTCTCGGCTTCACCAATTGATGACATGATCAATTCATGGTCATGCAAAACATTGCGCCGGACGACCCCTTCGGTTCGACCCAGCGGCCGCTGTACGAGGTGAAGGCGAACCTGTTCAAGGGGCTCGCCCATCCTGTGCGCATTCGAGTGCTCGAGGTGCTGTCAGCGGCCCCCGCCGTGTCGGTCGCCGACCTCCTCGCCGACACCGGCCTGGAGGCTTCACACCTCTCCCAGCACCTCTCGGTGCTGCGCCGGCACAACCTGGTCGCCGCCGAGCGACGGGGAAGCCAGGTTTTCTACCGGCTCGCCTACCCTCAGGTCGCCGACCTGCTGACCGTCGCACGGTCGCTGCTCATCGACATCCTGCACACCACCCAGCGGCAGCTCGACTCCACCATCGGGCAGGCCGTAGCGCGATGAGGTTCGTGCACTACCTCCGGCCGCTGCTGCCGAGCTGGAGCGACTACCGGTCGGTGAAGAGAACCTGGCGGGGTGACATCGTCGCCGGCATCACCGTGGGGATCGTCGCCCTGCCGCTCGCCCTCGCGTTCGGCGTGAGTTCGGGGGCCGGGGCGGAGGCGGGACTCGTGACCGCCATCGTCGCGGGGGTGATCGCGGCCGTGTTCGGCGGGTCGAACATCCAGGTCTCCGGTCCCACCGGCGCCATGGTCGTGGTTCTCGGCCCGATCGTCGCGACGCAAGGCGTGGCCTCCGTCGCCATCGTGAGCGTGATGGCCGGCATCGTCGTGCTGATCGCCGGGCTCACGAAGCTCGGCCGGGTCGTCTCCTTCATACCGTGGCCGGTGATCGAGGGCTTCACCCTCGGCATCGCGGTGACCATCTTCCTGCAGCAGGTGCCTGCCGCATTCGGGGTGAGGGCAGGTGCGAGCAGCAACGCGCTCGTCTCGGCGATCCAGGGTCTCGGTTCCGTGCGATGGCCGGGAGTGCTCTGGCCCGCCATCGCCGTCATCGCGGTCGTGGCGATCATGGTGCTGCTCCCCCGCATCCACCGGGCCATCCCGGCCTCGATCATCGCGGTCATCGTGGTGTCGGTCGTCTCGGTGCTCGCCCGGGCGCCGCTCACCCGCATCGGCGCTCTGCCCGCCGCCCTCCCGGCGCCAAGCTGGCCCGCGATGAACCTGCCGCAGCTCGAATCCCTCGCGGTTCCGGCGCTGACCGTCGCCGCCCTCGCCGCCATCGAGTCGCTCCTCTCCGCCCGCGTTGCGGCATCCATCTCAGACACGGGGCCGTACGACGCGGACCGGGAACTCATCGGGCAGGGGCTCGCCTCCATCGCCTCCGGACTTTTCGGCGGGATGCCCGCGACGGGCGCGATCGCCCGCACAGCGGTCAACCTGCGCTCGGGCGGGC
>JAZJYU010000056.1:16227-17034 GCA_040390225.1 Actinomycetota bacterium
CGGTTCCCAGCGCATCGGCAGGATCAGCCACGTCCAGTCCGGCTCGGTCTCGCGGAGATAGCCGCACAGGTCGCGCTCGTGGAGCCGCTGCATGATCAGGACCGTCGCCGCGTCGAGCATCGCGCCGCGGTCGTGCACGCGCTCGTGCTGCTCGCCATCGTCTACCTGGCGACCGGGCTGGTCTCGCAGATCCCGCTCGCCGCGCTGGCCGGCGTGCTCATGGTCACCGCCACCAGAATGGTCTCCCGCTCCACCGTCGCGACCGTGCTGCGGGCCACCCGCCCCGACGCGATCGTGTTCGTGGTCACCGCCGTCGTCACGGTGTCATTCGACCTCATCGTCGCCGTCGGACTCGGCATCGCGATCGCCGCATTCTTCGCCCTCCGCTCGCTCGCGAAATCCGGCTCCGTCCGCCGCGAAACCCTGCCGGGCGTCGCACAGCCGGGGGACGAACGCATCGCCCTGTTCCGGCTCGATGGTGCCCTGTTCTTCGGGGCGGCCGACAGCATGCTCGCCCAGGTGACGGCCATCCGGAACGTCTCGGTGGTGATCATCCGGATGTCGCAACTGCAGGTGCTCGATGCCACCGGGGCGAAGGTGGTGAGCGAGATGATCCACGAGCTGGAGCGTCGCGGCATCACTGTGCTCGTGAAAGGTCTCCGGCCCGACCACCTCAAGCTTGCGACCGCCGTCGGCGTGGTGTCGTCACTCCGCCACGAGAACCACCTGTTCGATGACCTGGATGCCGCGGTGGAGCACGCACGCAGTCACGTGTTGCGGTTGGCCGGATCGTCGACCTCGCCGTAG
>JAZJYU010000057.1:0-4164 GCA_040390225.1 Actinomycetota bacterium
ACGTTGCTCGTGCAGGACGATGCGGTGCCTTATGCGCCCTCCACCGCGACCAAGCGGCTCGTGATCGACATGGCTTATGACGAATGCCGGCTTGCGGTGCCTGAGTTCCAGGTCGATCCGGCCGAATTGAACACCGCGCTGACCAAGCTCGCGAAGTCCCACGCATTACACTGTCTAGGACTCTGCACCCACCAGGAGACGTGACTCGTGACTGAAGGTACCCGCCTGCTCGCCGGCCGATACCAGGTCGGCGCGCTCATCGGCCGCGGCGGCATGAGCGACGTGCACGTGGGCACCGACACCCGGCTCGGCCGCCGAGTGGCCATCAAGCTGCTGAAACCGGCCCTCGCGACCGACCCGAAATTCCGCGTGCTGTTCCGCGAAGAGGCGCAGAAGGCGGCCAGGATGGCGCACCCCACCATCGTGCGCGTGTTCGACGCCGGCGAAGAGACGGTCACCGAGCCGAACGGCGCGGAGACCCAGGTGCCCTTCATCGTCATGGAGTACGTCGACGGACGCCTGCTGAAAGACATCATCGCCGACGGGCCCATCGACCCGAAAGAGGCGGTGCGCATCATCTCGGGCGTTCTCACCGCTCTCGAGTACAGCCATCGTGCCCTGCTGGTGCACCGCGACATCAAGCCGGGCAACATCATGGTCACCCAGAACGGGCAGGTGAAGGTGATGGACTTCGGCATCGCCCGTGCCGTCTCCGACAACTCGGCCACCGTGGCCGATACCAGCGCCGTGCTCGGCACAGCCCAGTATTTCTCGCCGGAGCAGGCGAGAGGCGAAACCGTGGACGCCCGCACCGACCTCTACTCGACCGGTGTCGTACTGTTCGAGCTGCTCACCGGCCGGCCGCCGTTCCGCGGCGATCGGGCCGCCGCAGTCGCCTACCAGCACATCAGTGAGACGCCGGTCACGCCGTCCACCCTCAATCCTCGCGTCTCGCCCGCGCTCGACGCCGTGGTCATGCGCGCCCTCTCGAAAGACAAGTTCGAGCGCTATCAGACGGCCGCCGAGTTCCGCAATGACCTCGAGGCCGCGGGCCAGGGCGAGGTTCCCGTGCGACGCGAACCCGGCGCCGGCGACTTCAATGCGACCCTGTTCGGAATCAACCCGAATGCGACCGCCGGGTCTGAGGCGGCATTGCGCCAGCTGGCCGCACCGGAGGACGAGCGGGTGGCACGCACGCAGAGCAGGCCGCCTGTTGCCTGGATCTGGGTGGGAATCGTCGCCGTTGCCGTCATCCTTATCGGCGTGGTGTTCTGGGTCGTCAACCTGCCGCCCACGACCCTGGGCGAGAACCTCTCCGTGTCCGTGCCGGCCGTCGTGGGGCAGACCTATGACATCGGCGCCAAGGCGATCACAGGTGCCGGTCTCGTGCCGGTGAGTTCCCAGGCGTCCAGCGACACCGTTCCCGAGGGCCGCATCATCACCCTCACGCCCAAGGCCGGTACCAAGGTCGGTAAGGGGCAGGAGATCGACATCGTGGTATCGACCGGCAAGAGCGCCGTGCTGGTGCCCAGCCTCGCGAACATGACCCAGGATGCCGCGGTGGCGGCTCTGAAGGCGGCGAACCTCGCCTTCGGCACCTCGACCCCTGCCCACTCGGCGTCGCTCCCTGCCGGCACCGTGATCAGCAGCACCCCCGCGGGCGGCACCTCGGTGCGTCAGGGCGACACCGTCAACCTGACCGTGTCGGACGGGCTGGTCGACATCCCATCAGTGGTCGGCCAGGACATCGGATCAGCGAACTCCGCCCTCACCGCTCTGCAGCTTCAGATCACACCGGTCGGCGACAGCAGCTGCAGTGGGGGGAAGGTGACGTCGCAGTCCATCACTGGCGCCAACCAGCCGCAGCACTCCGCGATCACCCTGCACTACTGCACGGGCAGCTAGGCCAGGTTGACCAGTGGGGTCAGACCCTTCGCAGCTTCCCGGGCGCTCGGCAGCCCCGCGACGGCGAGCCAGTTGGCCAGCATGAGGTAACCACCCTCGGTCAGCACGGACTCCGGGTGGAACTGCACCCCGAAAAGCGGTGCGGACTCGTGCCGCACCCCCATGATCACGCCGCCCGTGGTGCGCGAGGTGACCACCAGCGAATCCGGCACCGTCGAGTCGACGACGGCGAGCGAGTGATAGCGGGTTGCGGTGAAGGGCTGCGGCACCCCGGCGTAGAAATCGCTTCCATCATGGGTGATCAGGGAGGTCTTGCCATGCATGAGCTCATCGGCGTGGGTGACCGTCGCGCCGAGAGCCTCGGCGATAGCCTGGTGACCGAGGCACACGCCGAGCAGGGGCTGACCGGCTGCGAGCGCCGCCAGTACCACTGGCACCGAGACTCCGGCGGCCGCCGGGGTGCCGGGGCCCGGCGAGAGTAAGACCGCGTCATAGTCTGCGATGGTGACCGCGGCATCAGCGGCACTGAAGGCGTCGTTGCGAACGACGTCGGTCTCAGCGCCGAGCTGCAGCAGGTACCCGTTGAGCGTGTAGACGAAGCTGTCGTAATTGTCGACGACGAGCACTCGAGTCATTTGGAGGTTCCTACCGTCGCATCATTGACGTTGACGAACGTGTTCAGCCAGGGGAACACGAACGCCACCAGTACGGCGAGAATCACGCCGAAGAAGACGATCATCAGAATAACGCGAAGCCAGACCGGTCCCGGCATCAGTCGCCACAGTGCTCCGTACATCAGTTCAGCCTCCCAGCGCCGTGACGACCGACACGATCTCCGCGGGTGCGCCGGCCGAGGTCGGCTGCCACGACAGCAGAGACGCGTATGCGATGATGCGCTCGGATGACGAGAACATGGGGTTGCAACTGGTCATGGTCATGATGCGGTCGGTCGGATCGATCCCGGTGAACTCCGGTACCGGGTCGAGCACTCCGACGCCGGTGGGCCGCACGTACTCGAGCCCGCGGAACACGTATGTGTAGTACCCGTCGGCCGTCTGCACGTAGATCTTGTCGCCGACCTGCAGCGTAGCGATGTCGTGGAACGGGGCGCCATGGGTCGTGCGATGCGCGGCGACTGCGAAGTTGCCGACACCTCCCGGCATCGCCGTACCGGGGTAGTGACCGATCTCCGACTTGTCGAGAACGTCTGTCGTGCTGACCCCCTCGGCAACCGGTTTCGCGTAGGTGGCACCGAGCCGTGGAATGTAGATGACCCCGAAGGACTGCGCCTCCGCCGGCACCGCAGCCACCACCGGGCTGCCGTAGTCGGCCGGCCCCGCCGGAGCAGTCTTGATCGGCACGGAACTCAGGTGCTGGGCGAGCGCCACTCCCGCCTTGTTCTCCTGGCCGCCCACGATGAGGTCGTTCAGCCAGAGCTGCCAGCCCAGAAAGAGGAAGACGAGCACACCGGCGGTGATGAGCAGTTCGCCCAGGATGCCGACCACGCTGACATGCGGGCGCCGTCGTGACAACGCGGTAGTGCGTCGCCCCCGGTAGTCGCTCATTCAGCGATTCTAAACTCTCACCCCTCCAGCGACCCTGCGAATCGTCCCTCCCACGATGCCCAAGGGCATTCACGCTACAATTCCGGCATGGCCAGATCGAACTCGCGCACGAAGCCCGCCCGTTCAGAAGAGACCCGCGGCGGCGACGACGTCCCGAACCCGATCTGGTTCAGGCCGATCATGTTCGGCCTGATGATCATCGGACTCGCCTGGATCATCGTCTTCTACGTGAGCGGATCGCTACAGCTTCCGATACCGCAGTTCGGCGACTGGAACATACTTGTCGGCTTCGGAATCCTGTTCCTCGGATTCCTCATGACCACTCGCTGGCGCTGACGGGGCACGCTCGCAAAATTACAGCGCTGTAGTTATCCCCACTGTGGAACTGGGTGGGGATAACTAGGTCGGGATGCCGTGGAGTGCCACGGCCGCCACGGTGAGCACCACCAGCAGGGCGGCGATCGCAACGGTCAGCCCGATCTGGATTCCACGCTGACGACGCGCGCGCGTTCGGACGAAGACCAGTGCCACCAGGGCGCCGATCACCAGACCCCCGACATGCGCCTGCCAGGCGAATCCCGGCACGATGAATCCAATGCCGAGGTTGATCGCAATCACGACGAGAAGCTGGGTCGCGTTCGCCCCCAGGTGCCGGGCGATGATGAAATAAGCGCCGAACATTCCGAAGATCGCA
>JAZJYU010000057.1:4174-39382 GCA_040390225.1 Actinomycetota bacterium
CCGGACGCGCCCACGACGGCCGTCGCCTGCGAGAGCGTTCCCGGGTTGATGAGAAGCATCCCCACCGAACCGCCGATTCCGCTCAGCAGGAACAGTGCGAGAAAGCGCACTCGTCCGATCATCGGCTCGATCTGGCGACCCACGATGAACATCGAGAACATGTTGAACGCGATGTGAAGCAGTGAGGCGTGCACGAAGATCGTCGTGACCATGGTCCACGGACGAATGACCGTCAGCTGCGGAATGTACTGCAACTGCGAATACACCGTACCGCCGCCGGAACCCAGCAGGCTGGTGCCGGTGAGCAGCTCGGCGATGAAGACCAGAACGCAGAGCGCGATGACGCCGTAGGTGATGACTGGAGCATCCGTCGCCCGCACTCCACTGCGGATGGCGGTCACGACCGCCGGCCGCGTGGACGGCATCGATCGACGTGACTCGCGCACGCACTCCGGGCAGTGCACGCCGACCGCCGCCTGTGTCTGGCATTCCGGGCAGATGGTTCGCCCGCATCGCTGGCAGAGCACGAAGCTCTGGCGGTTCGGATGCCGGTAGCAGTAGTTAGCCGGGGAGTCCGGCAACTGTGTCATGACGGCTGGTTACGCGTCTTCGACGGTGATGCTGTTGATGACGACGTCTTCGAGCGGCTTGTCGTTGCGGCCCTTCTCGACGCCCTCGATCTTGCGCACGACGGCCTTCGACTCCTCATCGGCGACCTCGCCGAAGATGGTGTGCTTGCCCTGAAGCCAGGTGGTGGGCACGGTCGTGATGAAGAACTGCGACCCGTTGGTTCCGTGGCCGTTCTGGATTCCGGCGTTCGCCATCGCGAGCACGTACGGCTCGTTGAAGCTGAGCTCCGGGTGGATCTCGTCGTCGAAGTTGTAGCCCGGGCCGCCAGTGCCCTGGCCGAGCGGGTCGCCGCCCTGGATCATGAAGTTGTCGATGATGCGGTGGAAGATGACACCGTCGTACAGCGGATTCTTGGTCGCCTTGCCGGTGCGCGGATCGGTCCACTCGATGTCGCCGACGGCGAGTCCGACGAAGTTGCGAACGGTCTTCGGCGCGTGGTTGCCGAGGAGATTGACCTTGATGTCGCCGAGCGTAGTGTGCAGCGTAGCTACCTGGGTGTGTGATGCCATGGCCTCATTCTTTCACAGCATCACTCGACGTTCAGGCGATGCACAGGCTCTCGCTATGTGCTTGCCAGCAGGCGTGAAAGTATTGGTCCTGCCCACGTTTGACCGACCGGAGGTCCTGATGGAACTGTCCCGCAAGCGCAAGAAGGAACTGAAGAAGCTCCGCTCCGCGGCGTCCGATCTGTGGGATGACCAGAAGGACATCCTGGAGCACGCCAGTCGCGTGGTGCGCGACGCCGGTCACCACGCCTCCGACCTCGGTCATGATGCGGCCGAGTCCGCTCGTGGGCGTGTCAATAACGATGTGCTGCCCGCCGTGTCGTCCGCGATCGCGTCGGCTCTGGCGCTGCTCGAGGTCGCCAAAGACCCGCGTGTGAAGGCCGCGATCGCCAAGGTGGGTCAGACCCGCACGGATGTGGGTGCCCGCTTCGGAGTCAAAGAGGAGAAGCAGGCGGGCCCCGGCCGGTACATCCTGATCGGGCTCGGACTGGTCGCGGTCGCCGGTGTCGCGTACGCGGCCTGGCAGACGCTTCGGGCCGACGACGAGCTCTGGGTGTCGTCCGACGACGACGCCGAGGAACCTGCCGCGAGCTAGCGCGGTGCGCATCGCTGTTGCCGGCGGGTACGGCGTCGGGATGACGATGCGCGTCCCTTCGCTCCCCCGACCCGGCGAGACGGTGAGCGGTGGCGTGCTGTCGTCCGGTCCCGGTGGCAAGGGATCGAACCAGGCGATCGGCATGGCTCGACTTGGGGCCGGGGTGGATCTGCTCACGGCGATCGGACCGGATGCCGCGGGAGCGGACGCCGTCGCGCTCTGGGACGCCGAGGGTGTCGGCCATGCATCGGTGAAGACCGGCACTGCGCCCACCATGACAGGCTTCATCCTCGTCGACTCCGCCGGTGAGAACAGCATCGCCATCGCGCCAGGCGCGCTCGACGAACTCACGCTCGACGACGCCCGCGCCTTCGCGCCCGTCATCGCCGATGCCGACCTGCTCGTGGTGTCGATGGAGATACCGGCGCCCTTCGCCACCGAACTGGTTTCGCTGGCCCGGGCGAAGGGAGTGCGCACCCTGCTGAACCCGGCGCCGGCCGGCTCGGTACCGGCCGCGCTCTGGCGCGGCGTGGACATCCTTACCCCCAACCGAGGAGAGGCGGCGACCCTGCTGGGCCGAGACCTCGAACCGGCCCACCTGGCCGAAGCCCTGGCCGCCGAGTCGGGCGCCCTCGTCGTGCTGACCCTCGGGGGAGACGGCGTGATCGTGCACGATGGAAGCACGGCGACGGCGGTCACCGCGCCTGCTCCGCCCACCATCGTGGACACGACGGGCGCCGGCGACTCCTTCACCGCGGCGCTGGCAGTCGCACTCTGTGCTGGACTCGACCCGGTCGCCGCAGCGCGCTGGGCCGCTGCTGCGGGTTCTCACGCGGTCGCCTATCGTGAGGTGATACCCGCACTGCCCCGCCTCGGCGATCTTCCGCCGCTGCCCGACCGAAACACACAGGACCGATGACACTCGCACCCGCTGATCTCGCCCCCTTCATCCAGCACACGAAGATCGAGGTCGGCTCGACCCGAGACGAGATGCTCGCCCACGCTCGCGAGGCCGTGCAATACGGGTTCAGCGCCGCGATGGTGCCCGGATCGTGGGTCCGGTTGACGGCGACGGAACTGGCGGGCACCGGGATCCTGGTGGCCTCCGCCCTCGACTTCCCCACGGTCGGCGTCATGACGAGCGCCGGCAAGGCCGCTGAAGCGGCGGAACTCGTGCGGCTCGGTGCGCAGCAGATCGACATCGGCGTGCAGGTCGGCTGGTTGAAGAGCGGAATGTTCGACGAGTTCCGCGACGACATCGCCGGGGTCGTTCAGGCGTCCGGCGTGCCGATCAAGGTGATGCTCGAGCTGCCGCTGCTGACGGATGCGGAGAAAGACACCGCGGTCGAGCTCGCCATCGAGGCCGGCGCTGCGTACCTCAAGAACGCGAGCAGCGGGCAGATCGAAACCGCCAATCCCGCGAGCATCGCCTACCTGGTGAAGAAGGCAGGGGGGCGGGCACTGGTGAAGGCATCCGGCTCCATCAAGCGCTACGACCAGGCTGTCGCGCTGCTCGACGCCGGCGCCGTTCTGCTCGGCACGAGCGCCGGCATCGCGATCGTGACGGACTCCTCGACCGCCGCGACCTCCAGCTACTAGCGCAGAATTTCGATCAACAGGATCCACGCGTAGTAGATCGCACAGCTGAACCCGACGACGAGCTCGCCGAGCGCCCAGTAGAGACCGCCACCCGCCCCGACGACAAGCGAGACGCCGCACACGATCATCGGAATGCTCGCCGCCAGCGCGAGGCCGAGCGTCGGTGCCGTCCAGGTCAAGAGCGGCATGGAGCGGAAGAGGTCCTCGAGCTCCGAGAACGGGATGTCCGGGTTCTCGAGCGGGTGCGGCTCCCGCACCAGCACGCCGTCGACGATACGCGCCCCGAGCGTCGGTGCCGTCCAGCTCCACCGCTCAACCGGGAAGTGACTGCGGATCACCGAGTAGGTCATCGCCGCAGCCAGCACCAGGCCGAGCGCTCCGATCTCGATCCCGAGCACCGTGCTCGACTGCCCGGGGGTCAGCACGAACAGCGACATCAGCAGCAGCGAGAGCAGGAGCCCGAGTGCCCGCGCAGCGAGCCGGGGAAGACCGGGGGAGGCGAGAATCTCTTTGACGTTGATCGAGGCCGCGACGACGAGCAGCCCGTCGAGGGCGGCGGCGGCCCCTCCTGCCGCCACAAACAGGTCGTGCCACGCCGCTGTTTCGTACGGGATCATGCAGCGGCGGCGTCTGTCTTCGACGGCTCGCTCCAGTGGATGATGAGCACGATGATGCCGGCGATCGGCAGCAGGATCCAGAACAGCTCCGTCCACTGACGCCCGGCATCCCGAAGCCGCCGCACGGCCACGGCGAGCGACGGCACCAGCGTGATGATCGACCAGACGGATGCCAGGGTCGTGCCGACAGCGAAGACCCCGCTCGGGGTGGAGAAGTTGAGTGCCCCGAGCGCCGAACCGACCACCACGGTGAACAGCATGAACCACCAGAACTCGGGACGGGTCGCGCGGCCGGTGAATTCGGCGTACTTGCGCACGCACGTCACAACGGAATCTCTGAAGGACATCATGGGCGGCGCGGTGGTTTCGGACATGTGACGGATTCTATCCGCCGGGCGGGGCTGGAGTCGGCGGGTGGGGTGGAGCCTAGGGGAATCGAACCCCTGACCTCCTGCTTGCAAAGCAGGCGCTCTACCAATTGAGCTAAGGCCCCGTGTGAAAAAGGGGTGGGGATACCAGGACTTGAACCTGGGACCTCTTCGTTATCAGCGAAGCGCTCTAACCGCCTGAGCTATATCCCCGTAAGGCAGATACGAGAGTATCGCACCGGCCCACACTTACCAATTCGTAGGCGAAGATCTCGATACGCGGCCCGGAAGGGGCCGCTACTCGATCTGACCCGGCCCGAAGCTGCGCTTCGAGCGCGAGTCAGTTGTTGGTGAAACCGACCAGCAGGCCGCCGGTGATGCGCACGCTGAAGTTGTACAGCAGCGCCGTGATCGCCCCGAGCGCCGTGCCGACCACGACATCCAGAATCGCGATGATGAACGCGAACAGGGCGACAGTCGGCAGTGAGAACGTCGACGTGATGTTGAAGCCCTTCTGGTTCAGAATCTCCTGCAGCAGACTGTTCAGGCTGCCGAAGATCCCGGTCGTGTTGAGCACCAGCCAGATCAGGATGCTGGCGACGATGAGGATGATGCCCAGCACCACGGCGATGAGGAACGACAGCTTCACCGCCGACCAGAAGTCGACATACACGAGCTTGAGACGGACCTGCCGGGTCTGCGCTGCTCGCTGCGACTTGCGCTGGAGCTTCTCGGCGACGCTACTCATCTATCGTTTCGTCCTTCCCAGGCTGGGTGTCCCCGTCAGCACTTCCTTCAGAGAGCACTGTCTCTTCGGTTGCGTCCTGGTCGGGGGCGTCCAGATTGCGTTCACTGTTCTTCGCGACTGCGATGATCTTGTCTTCGTCCGCGAACCTAGCGAACACTACGCCCATGGTGTCACGGCCCTTGGCCGGAACCTCGGCGACAGACGAGCGTACCACTTTGCCGCTTGCGAGAACCACGAGAACCTCGTCGTCCTCGTCAACGATAAGCGCGCCGGCGAGGTCACCGCGAGCCTCAGCCAGCTTCGCCACCTTGATGCCGAGCCCGCCGCGACCCTGGACTCGATACTGGTCCGCCGAGGTTCGCTTGGCGTAACCGCCCTCGGTGACGATGAAGACGTAGCCGGTATCGCCGACAACCGAGGCGTCGAGCAGTGCGTCGTCCTCGCGGAAGTGCATGCCGATCACGCCCGAGGTGGCGCGACCCATCGGGCGGAGGGCCTCATCGGAGGCGGTGAACCGGATCGACATCCCCTTGCGTGAGACGAGCAGCAGGTCTGAATCCTCTTCGACCAGCATCGCCGAGACGAGCTCGTCGTCTTCCCGAAGGTTGATCGCGATGATTCCACCGGTGCGGTTCGTGTCGTATTCGAGCAGCGCCGTCTTCTTCACCAGCCCACCGCGAGTGGCGAGCGTGAGGTAGCGGGCGGCGGTGTAGTCACGGATGTCGAGGATCTGGGCGATCTCCTCGTCCGGCTGCAGGGCGAGCAGGTTTGCGACGTGCTGGCCCTTCGCGTCGCGGCCGGCCTCCTGCACCTCGTACGCCTTCGCGCGATATACCCGGCCCTTGTTGGTGAAGAAGAGCAGCCAGTGGTGCGTCGTCGTGACGAAGAAGTGCTCGACCACGTCATCCGCCCGAAGCTGCGCGCCCTTCACACCCTTGCCGCCGCGGTGCTGGCTGCGGTAGTTGTCGCTGCGGGTGCGCTTGATGTAGCCGCCGCGGGTGACGGTGATCACCATCTCCTCTTCAGGGATGAGATCTTCCATGCCCATATCGCCGTCGAAGCCGAACATTATCTCGGTGCGACGGTCGTCGCCGTACTTCTCGATCAGTTCGGTGAGCTCCTCGCTCACGATGTCGCGCTGGCGCTGCGGGCTGGCCAGGAACACGTGGTACTCCGCGATCTCGGTTTCGATCTCGGCCAGCTCGTCGATGATCTTCTGGCGTTCGAGCGCGGCGAGGCGGCGCAGCTGCATGTCCAGGATCGCCCTGGCCTGCAGCTCGTCGATCTCGAGCAGCGTGATCAGTCCGTCGCGAGCGTCCTCGACGGTCGGCGAGTTGCGGATCAGCGCGATGACCTCGTCGAGCGCGTCGAGCGCCTTGACGTAGCCGCGCAGGATGTGCGCGCGCTCCTCCGCTTTGCGCAGCCGGTACTGCGTGCGACGCACGATGACGTCGATCTGGTGCTCGGCCCACGCGGTGATGAATCCGTCGAGCGCCAGCGTGCGCGGGATGCCGTCGACGATCGCCAGCATGTTGGCGCCGAAGTTCTCCTGTAGCTGGGTGTGCTTGTAGAGGTTGTTGAGCACGACCTTCGCAACCGCGTCGCGCTTCAGCACGATGACGAGGCGCTGACCGGTGCGTCCGGAGGTCTCGTCCCGGATGTCGGCGATACCGCTGAGGCGGCCGTCTTTCACGAGCTCCGCGATCTTGAGCGCGAGGTTGTCGGGGTTCACCTGGTACGGCAGTTCGGTCACCACGAGGCAGGTGCGACCCTGCAGTTCTTCGACGTTGACGACGGCCCGCATGGTGATCGATCCGCGGCCGGTGCGGTACGCATCCTGGATGCCCTTCACCCCGAGGATCTGCGCGCCGGTGGGGAAGTCGGGTCCCTTGATGCGCTGAACGAGCGCGGCGAGCAACTCCTCCTGGGTCGCATCCGGATGCGCGAGATGCCAGAGCGCACCCTCACCGACCTCGCGGAGGTTGTGCGGCGGGATGTTGGTGGCCATGCCGACCGCGATGCCGACCGAGCCGTTCACGAGCAGGTTCGGGAACCGGCTCGGGAGCACGGTGGGCTCCTGGGTGCGACCGTCGTAGTTGTCCTGAAAGTCGACGGTCTCTTCCTCGATGTCCCGCACCATCTCCATGGCGAGCGGAGCCATCTTGGTCTCCGTGTACCGGTGTGCGGCGGCGCCGTCATTGCCGGGGGAACCGAAGTTGCCCTGGCCGAGCGCAAGCGGGTATCGAAGGCTCCACGGTTGCACCAGTCGCACGAGTGCGTCGTACACCGACGAGTCGCCGTGCGGGTGGAACTGGCCCATCACGTCGCCGATGACACGGGTGCACTTGGAGAAGGCCTTGTCGGGGCGGTAACCGCCGTCGTACATCGCGTAGATCACGCGGCGGTGCACCGGCTTCAGGCCGTCGCGCACCTCGGGCAGCGCACGGCCGACGATCACACTCATCGCGTAATCGAGGTACGACCTCTGCATCTCGAGTTGCAGATCGACCTGCGTTATCTTGTCGTGCGCGAGGTCGATTTCGCGCCCCTCAATCTGCGCTGCGCCGGCGATCTGCTCGTCGGCGGGTTCTTCTACGTCAGCCATAAGTCTCTTCTGTTCTCAAGCGGATCGAGCTTGTCGAGATCTCACCCGCGAGTTTCTCTTCATGAGATCTCGACAGGCTCGACCACCTCTTCTAGATATCGAGGAACCGAACGTCCTTGGCGTTCTTCTGGATGAAGCTGCGCCGCGATTCGACGTTCTCCCCCATGAGCGTGTCGAAGATCGCGTCGGCGGCGAGAGCATCGTCGAGGGTCACCTGCAGCAGAGTGCGCGTGGCCGGGTCCATGGTGGTCTCCCACAGTTCCTTGTAGTCCATCTCGCCCAGGCCCTTGTAACGCTGGATGCCGTTCTCCTTCGGTACGCGCTTGCCGGCTGCGATCCCCGCCTCGAGCAGAGCGTCACGTTCGCGATCGCTGTAGACGTATTCGTGCGGGGAGTTGCTCCACTTGAGGCGGTACAGCGGCGGCTGCGCGAGGTACACGTAACCGAGGTCGATGAGCGGCCGCATGTAGCGGAACAGCAGAGTGAGCAGCAGGGTCGTGATGTGCTGGCCGTCGACATCCGCATCGGCCATCAGCACGATCTTGTGATACCTGGCCTTCTCGGGGTCGAAGTCCTCGCCGACACCGGCGCCGAACGCGGTGATCATCGACTGCACCTCGTTGTTGGCGAGCGCACGATCGAGCCGGGCCTTCTCCACGTTGAGGATCTTGCCGCGCAGCGGCAGGATCGCCTGGAACTCGGGATTGCGGCCCTGCACCGCGGAGCCGCCGGCCGAGTCGCCCTCCACCATGAAGATCTCGGACAGCGACGGGTCGTTGCTCGAACAGTCGCGCAGCTTGCCAGGCATGCCGCTCGACTCGAGCAGGCCTTTGCGCCGCGTCTGCTCGCGCGCCTTGCGCGCGGCGAGCCGGGCAGCGGATGCCTGAATCGCTTTGCGGATCACATCCCGCGCCTGCGTGGGGTTGCGGTCGAACCAGTCGCCCAACTGGTCACCGGCGACGCGCTGCACGAAGGACTTGGCGATCGTGTTGCCGAGCTTCGTCTTGGTCTGCCCCTCGAACTGCGGCTCTTCCAGCTTCACGGAGATGACGGCGGTAAGGCCCTCGCGCACATCGTCGCCGGTGAGGTTGTCATCCTTCTCCTTGATGATCCCCTTCTCCCGCGCGTACTTGTTGACGAGCGTGGTGAGCGCGGCGCGGAATCCCTCTTCGTGCGTTCCGCCCTCGTGCGTGTTGATGGTATTCGCGTAGGTGTGCACGCTCTCCTGGTAGGAATTCGTCCACTGCATAGCGACTTCGAGCGAGATCCCCGCCTCAGCGTCCTCCTGCTCGAAGGAGATGATGTCGGGGTGAACGAGCTCGAGCTTCTTCGACGAGTTGAGGTATTCGACGTAGTCGACGAGACCCTTCTCGTACATGTAGGTAATGGAAGTGACCTCGGGGTTGTCCACTCCTTCACGCTCGTCGATGAGAGTGATCGACAGACCCTTGTTGAGGAAGGCCATCTGCTGGAACCGGGCACGGAGAGTCTCGAAGTCGAACTCGACGGTCTCGAAAGTCTCGGGGCTCGGCCAGAACGTCTGCGTGGTGCCGTGCTCATCGGAATCCTCACCCCGGGTGAGCGGGGCGTCGGGAACACCGTTGGTGTAGCTGATCCGCCAGACGGCTCCCTGTCGACGAACCTCGGTTTCCATATGCACGGAGAGTGCGTTGACCACCGAGATACCGACACCGTGCAGGCCACCCGAGACGGAGTATCCACCTCCACCGAACTTGCCACCGGCGTGGAGGATGGTCATGACCACCTCGACGCTCGATTTGTTCTGAGACTCGTTCAGGTCGACCGGGATTCCGCGACCATTGTCGACGACGCGGATGCCGCCACTCTTGAGCATGGTGATGACGATGGTGTCGCAGAACCCGGCCAGGGCCTCGTCGACCGAGTTGTCGACCACCTCGTAGACCAGGTGGTGGAGGCCACGGGGGCCGGTCGATCCGATGTACATGCCGGGCCGTTTACGCACGGCTTCCAGACCCTCGAGCACCTGGATCTGATCAGCACCGTAGTTGTCTTCAGACTCGGAATCCGCGGTATGTGCTGCCATGTGAAATTAGGCTCCTGCCAGGTAGATCGAAATGTCGTTCGCGACCGGGCACCCGTGCCGGATGCTGTCTTGACGACTCATCGATTCTACCAAAGCAATCGGCGCGACGGGGCAAATTCCGCCGTCTGGGGAGTTTTGGTGGCCCGGGCGACCGATTTTGCCTAGTCAGCCGTAAGTATCGCGCGGGCCGCGCCCTGGAATTGATCTGGGACCCTTTTTCCAAGAGGGAGCACCCGGGCCTTCGAAACGTACGGACGAGATACCCGCGTCCGGGTACCTGGTGGCGATCTTCGTCATCACCTGAACGCGCATGAGCCGTAGCTGGGTCGCCCAGGCCGTCGAGTCGCAACGGATCGCGAGAACCCCGTCGTCGACCGAGACCGGTGAGGAGTGCTCAGCGGTTTCCTGACCCACGATCTCGGCCCAGGATGACAGCAGCTCAGACTGCGCGAGCGGCGAATTCCAGCCCAGCCGACTGGTCAGCGCGTCGACCACCGACCCGAGGCCCTCCGGATCCCGCCCGGATCCGAATGCTGTGCTCGACCCCGGCTCCCTGGTCGCCCGTTTGCGGGCGTCCGACGATCTGGAGCTTCCGTCACCGAAGATGCGGCGAAATCTGAGATACACCGAACGGGTCTCTGACTGCTCGCTCTGGTCGTCCGTCATTCCGGACCCTCGATCGTTCCGTGGGAGATGCGCACCGTATTGCCGGTGAGTTCTAGGGGAACGTCATCGAACACGGCGGCGGTGATCAGCACCTGCTCGAAGCCGGCGACAGCTGCAGCAAGTCGAGCGCGACGCGACTGGTCGAGTTCGGCGAAGACATCGTCGAGCATGAGCACCGGGTCGCCGGTGGCGGATTCCCTGCGCAGCAGGGTCGCGGATGCCAGCTTGAGAGCGAGCGCGAACGACCAGGACTCACCATGGCTGGCATAGCCTTTCGCCGGCAGTGAGTTGAGTTCGAGCACGAGTTCATCGCGATGGGGGCCGACAAGGGTGATCCCCCGGTCGAGTTCACTCCTTCGCAACCTGACCAGGGCTGCGCGGAATGCACCGGTGATCTCCTCCGCCGTCAGGCGGTCGCGACGCAAGCCCGTCATCGTCTGCTCGCCGGAATCGTCGAGATCGGCCGGTCCGGCGAATATGCTGAGCTGATTGGCGAGCGTAGCGTGGTGATCCTCGCCCGCCACCGAGATATAGCTCGCCGACACCTCGGGCTGCAGTTCGGCGACGAGTGCCGAGCGCGCCTCGACCAGCTCCGTTCCGAGGGAGACGAGCCGGTCATCCCAGATTTCGAGGGTACCGAGCTGCGTCTCCTTGAGACCCGACGACCGTGCGGACTTAAGCAGCGTGTTGCGCTGCCGGAGCACGCGATCGTAATCGGCCATCACCCCTGACAGTCGTGGGGTTCGCAACACGAGCAGTTCATCGAGAAACCGCCGCCTGCCGGCAGGTTCGCCGCGCACGAGCGCGAGGTCTTCCGGTGCGAACAGCACACTCGAGAAATATCGCGGCAGCTCCCTCGTCTTGATCACCGCACGGTTCACCTGCGCACGGTTCGCCGACGACCGGTTCAGCTGCACCTCGACCAGCAGTTGACGTTCGCCGTTCTCGAGCCGTGCCCGAACGATCGCAGACGGCTTCCCCTGGCGGATCATGGCGTGGTCGACGGAAACCCGGTGAGATCCCAGAGTGCTCAGGTAGCCGAGCGATTCGACGAGGTTCGTCTTGCCCTGGCCGTTGCTGCCGACGAACAGGTTCGGGCCGGCCACGAGGTCGACCTCCGCGGTTTCGTAGTTCCGGAAGTCGGAGAGGCTCAGGTGGGTGACCTTCACGCGATCAGGATGACTTGGGTGCGGCCTTGACTGATGCGGCGACAGGCGCGACTTTCACCGCGTGTCCGCCGAACTGGTTGCGCAGGGCTGCCACCGCTTTCATCGCCGGGGACTCTCCGGCCTGCCGTGAGACGTAGCGGGCGAAGATCGAGGCGCTGATCGTGGGTACGGGAACCGAATTCGCGAGAGCCTCTTCGATGGTCCACCGCCCCTCGCCGGAGTCGTCGACGTACCCCTCGATGTCTTCGAACTCGGGGTCTTCCTTCAGAGCCAGCACCAGCAGTTCGAGCAGCCAGGAGCGCACTACTGTGCCTCGCTGCCAGGCCTCGAAGATACCGGTCACATCTTTGATGATGTCTTTGCGCTTGTCGAGAAGCTCGTATCCCTCGGCGTAGGCCTCCATCAGCGCATACTCGATCCCGTTGTGGACCATTTTCGCGTAGTGCCCGGCACCGGTATCGCCCGCGTGAACGAACCCCTCTTCGCGCGGACCCTCGGGCCGTAGTGCATCGAAGACAGGCATCAGTACGTCGACGTCCTCCTTCGCGCCGCCGACCATCAATCCATAACCGTTCTTCAAGCCCCACACCCCGCCGGACACGCCGGCATCGATGTAGTGGATGCCCTTCTTGTTCGCCAGTGCCGCGTGCGTGATGTCTTCGGTGAAACGGGAGTTGCCCCCATCGATGATGATGTCGCCCTCGCCGAGCACCTCGATCACCTCGGTCACGACGGCGGTGGTGATCGCGCCCGACGGCACCATGATCCACACGATCTTCTGTTTGGGAAGCGCGGCCGCGAGATCTGCGATGGACTTCACGTCGCTGACCGCGGGATTGGAGTCGAAGCCGGTCACCTCGATCTTGTGATTCTCCAAGCGGGTGCGCATATTGTTGCCCATTTTGCCGAGACCGACGAGACCGATGTGCATGGATGCTTCTTTCAAGCGGATGTGGTCAGCGCAACAACAGGTTGGGCTGGAGGAGGTACTTGTAATTGTCCGCCCCCGGCTGGTCCTTCGACGACTGGCTGGTGATGAGAACCGGTCCAGGCTTGTTCGGGTTCTCGGTCTTGGTGAACGAGATACGCACGAATTCCGAGTGCACGGCACCGAGACCGTCGAGCAGGAACGCCGGCTTCAGCGACACGACCACGTCATCACCGTTCAGATGAGCGTCGATGGTCTCGGACGCCTGGGCCTGCTCCGACCCGATCGCCTCGAGGGTGACTCCATCGATGGTGAAGGTGAAGCGAAGTGCCGCCTCGCGCTCGAGCACCAGGGACACTCGGCGAACCGCTTCCATCAGTTCGCCGGTGTTGACGACCGCGTAGTTGTCCACAGTCTCGGGAAACAACCGGCGTACCGGCGGGAAGTTGCCCTTGATGAGAAGTGAGGTGACCGTCTTGTGATCCGCACTGAATGCGATGAGTTCGCGGTCATCGGTGTTGGTGATGGCCACCGAGATGTTGCCGCTATGACCGAAAGTCTTGCCGATCTCCTGAAGAGTGCGAGCGGGCACGAGCGCCGTGACGGGTTCGGTAGAAGTGTTGTCGCCGTGATCCCATTCGATCTCGCGAACCGCGACCCGGTATCGGTCTGTGGCCACGAGGGTCAGGCTGTTCTCCGACACCTCGAGCTGCACACCGGTGATGACAGGAGTCACGTCGTCACGCGAAGCGGCAACGGCCACTTGCGATACGGCCGTGGAGAACGCTTCGGCCGGCAGAAGTCCGGATTGCGCAGATATTTGAGGAAGAGTCGGATACTCTTCGACCGGCATGCTGAGGAGCGTGAAGTTCGCAGAACCGCAGGTGACGGAGATGCGCCCATCTTCCGTGGAGAAACGCACCGGTGCGTTCGGCAGGCGGCTCGCGATATCCGCCAACAGACGCCCAGAGACCAGGATCTTGCCCTGCTCTTCGACCTCGGCGGTGATCTCGGTCTGGGCCGATACCTCGTAGTCGAATGACGAGAGGGTGAGACCGGAGTCGGTCGTCTCGATGAGTACGCCACTCAGGATCGGAAGTGTGGTGCGCTGGGGCAGTAGCTTCACGGCAAAGGAGACGGCCTCGCTGAAGACGTCGCGATTGACTTGGAACTTCATGACACCCCTTGCCGTACGTAGAAGTTGATCCGGGAGGTTAATACTGGCACAGCGCTTCGCCGCGGTGACCCAAGGGTTATTCGACCCATCAATTGATCTTTAAAAGAACATTCTTCTTAACCGGTGTGGGAACTGTGAATAACCGGCTTGGACTCCCGAACGGATTGGGAACTACAGCGGTGTGAGATGTGGGCGACCTGTGGTCAATCGCCCTCTATCGCCGGAAACAGAGTGACAGGGGCAGATGACAATCCACAGGACTGTCCTGGATTCGCACAGCCCCACCGGCGATTCTCCACAGTTATCCACAGCCGTTTACACATGTGGGTTGTTACCGAGCGATGGCCTAGAACTTGCTATATCGATGGTTCTGTTTGATCCGGCTGGTGAGTTCCGTCACCTGGTTGTAGATCGAGCGCCTCTCTTTCATCAGCTCGCTGATCTTCTTGTTCGCGTACATCACCGTGGTGTGGTCACGGTTGCCGAAGAGCTGACCGATCTTCGGAAGCGAGAGGTTCGTGAGCTCGCGGCAGAGATACATCGCGATTTGTCGTGCGGTCGCCACCGCCTGGGATCGAGAAGAGCCATACAGGTCGTCGACACTCAGCTTGAAGTATTCGGCGGTGTGATTGATGATGTCGACCGGCGCGATCACGTTGTCATCGTCGAGCGTGATGAGGTCCTTCAGCACCGTCTGTACAAGAGCCATGTCGACCGGAGTGCGGTTGAGGCTGGCGAACGCGGTGACCCGGATGAGAGTTCCCTCGAGCTCACGGATGTTCGATGAGACCTTGGTCGCCATGTACTCGAGGATCTCGGCACTGACCTGCAGCTTTTCGCTCTGCGCTTTCTTGCGGAGGATGGCGATTCGGGTTTCGAGGTCAGGCGCCTGCACGTCTGTGATCAGTCCCCACTCGAAGCGCGACCGCATCCGGTCTTCGAATCCGGTGAGGGCCTTCGGTGGCAGGTCGCTGGTGATCACGACCTGCTTGTTGTGGTCGTGCAGTGTGTTGAAGGTGTGGAAGAAGGCTTCCTGGGTCTCCACCGCTCGCTGGAGGAACTGGATGTCATCGATGAGCAGGATGTCGATCTCGCGGTAGCGGGACTGGAACACCGACGCGCGGTTGTTGGCGATCGCGTTGATGAAATCGTTGGTGAATTCTTCGGAGCTGACGTACCGGACCCGGATGCCCGGGTAGAGGCTCTCCGCGTAGTGACCGATCGCGTGCAAGAGGTGGGTCTTTCCGAGCCCGGAGTCGCCGTAGATGAACAGCGGGTTGTACGCCTTGGCCGGGGCCTCGGCCACGGCCACGGCAGCGGCGTGGGCGAATCGGTTGGAACCCCCGATGACGAAGTTGTCGAAGTTGTACTTCGGGTTGAGGCGCGAGTCGGCTCGGCGGGGGGTGCTCGAGTTGTCGGAGGGAATCGCCACCGGTTCCTCGATGTAGGCCTGCTCGGCCGCGGGACTCGCCTGCTCCAGGGCGTCATGCCCAATCTCAGGATTGACCACGATCGCGAAGTTGTTCACCGACTGGTCTTCATCGAGCGCGGTGATGGCGTTCAACAGGGGAAGACGGATGCGCTGCTCGAGCATTCCGCGGGTGAGGTCGTTCGGAACCTCCAGATAGAGCGTGCCGGCCATCACCCCACGCGGCTCGACGAGTGAGAGGAAACCCTGCAGCTGAGGCGTGATCCGCTCGTCTTCACGCAGGCTCGTCAACACCGACCGCCAGATCTCTTCGGTGGTGTCAGCGGTCTCGGCCATGGTTTCCTCGTTCGGCTACAGGTGAGTTACTCACAGGGTTATCCACCGTCTGTGTAGTGACCCACCTTAGTTTGTGGCGGCATGTCGTTGCCATGGGGAGCCGGATGCAGTGTGGATAATGACCGGTTGCACCGCCGGCCGTTTGACCGCGGGCGATTAAGAACGTATTTTTAATCGGTTGACTTCAGCCGCACTGGCTAACCTGTACTTCCTTGGGCTTGCTGCTCTCCTATCCGGGCCGGCCATACGGAGTTCCGACACGTGGAGAACGAATCATGAGCAAGAGAACATTCCAGCCGAACAACCGACGTCGTGCCAAGGTGCACGGCTTCCGTCTTCGCATGCGCACCCGCGCCGGCCGCGCCATCCTGAGCGCTCGCCGTCGCAAGGGGCGCACCGAGCTGTCCGCCTAGAGCGTCGCGTAAGCGACAGTCGCTGGCCGACGGATGCTGGCAAGGACCAACCGGCTCGTCAGCGCCGATGACTATCGGCGACTGGTACGTCGCGGGCGCCGTGTGAACGGAACGAACACCATCGTGTATGTCTCGCGAGCGGGCGCCGGTCCGAGCCGATTCGGCTTCATCGTTCCGAAGACCGTGGGTGTAGCCGTGACTCGCAACACGGTTCGTCGCCGGCTCAAGGCGATGAGCCGAGAGTTGCTGCCCGCGGTGGGCGACGGCATCGAGATCGTGGTGCGCGCTTTGCCAGGCGCAGCGCAGGTTGACTGGGTTACCCTGCGAGCAGAAGTGACACAAGCTGTCGGTAAAGGTGTGGGGCTGGCATGAACCAGGTTCTGACGTTCCTGCTGCTCTTGCCGCGCAATCTCTGCGTGCCGATTCTTCGTCTTTACCGATTGGCCATCTCACCTCTCTACGGTGACGTGTGCCGTTACTACCCCTCATGTTCCGCGTACGCACTCGGCGCCATCCAGCAGCACGGCGTCGTCAAGGGTGTCGCACTCGGGTCACTGAGAATCGCCCGGTGCCATCCATGGGCCGCCGGCGGAGTGGATGATGTGCCCGAGCGTCACGTACACAAGTACGACGTGACCCGGTTTGGATTCGTCGTACGAGCAGACCACGGAAAGGTCGCCTAAGTGATAGCAGACATCGTCACTAACTTCACGAACTTCTTCGGCACCATCCTGTGGCCGATCAAGTGGGTGGTCGAGTTCCTTCTTGTGACCTGGCACGGTCTCTTCACCTTCCTCGGCATGGACCCGAATGCGGGTCTCACCTGGGTGCTCTCGGTGGTGGGTCTGGTGCTCGTCATCCGTGCTGCGCTCATCCCGATCTTCGTGCGGCAGATCAAGAGCCAGCGCCGGATGCAGGAGGTCGCGCCGCAGCTCAAGAAGATCCAGGACAAATACCGCGGCAAGAAAGACCAGTTCTCCCGGGAGGCGATGTCGCGCGAGACGATGGAGCTGTACCGCAAGACCGGTACCAACCCGCTGAGCTCCTGCCTGCCGCTCATCATCCAGATGCCGATCTTCTTCAGCCTGTTCTCGGTGCTGCACAACGCACAGACGGGCATCAATGGAATCGGCCTGCTGAACAAGTCGCTCTCCAACTCGTTCGGCCACGCCTCCCTGTTCGGAATCGCTCCGCTGCACCTGGCGATCAGCACGGCGAACGGCAACGTCGCGGTGATCGTGATCGCGGTGACCATGGTCGTGCTGATGACCGCGTCGCAGTTCATCACGCAGCTGCAGCTCATGTCGAAGAACCAGTCGGCCGAGATGAAGGCCAGCCCGATGTTCCGCCAGCAGCGCATCCTGCTGTACATCCTCCCCCTGGTGTTCGCGTTCTCGGGATACAGCTTCCCGCTGGGCGTCATGTTCTACTGGCTGACGACGAACATCTGGACGATGGGTCAGCAGTTCCTCGTCATCCGCAACATGCCGACGCCCGGAAGTGAAGCGGCACTCGCTCGTGAGTCGCGCATGGCGCGACGCGCACAGCGCCGCGGAGCGGGCTTCAGCGTGATCGAGGATGTCGCCCCTGCGATCGAAGGACCGAAGCCGGGCAACCAGCGCGTGCAGCCCGTGAGCAAGAACCGCGCCAAGAAGAAGCGCTAGTCTTTTCCCCTTCACCACCGAAAGCGAGCAGTCCCGTGGAAGACACCATCCCCGACACCGAGGTCGAATCGCACACCGTCGAGACGGCGGAGACACCGGCCTCAGATGCACCTCGTTCCCTCACCCAGCTCGAGGAGGAGGGTGACATCGCGGCCGACTACATCGAAGAGCTGCTCGACATCACCGACCTCGACGGCGACATCGACATCGACGCGCGCGATGGCCGCGCCTACGTTTCGGTGAACTCGAGCCAGGACAGCAACCTGCGGCTGCTGTCGAAGCCAGACACGGTGAACGCGCTTCAGGAGCTGACCCGCATCGCCGTGCAGGCGAAGACGGGGGTCTTCTCGCGTCTCATCCTGGATGTCGGCGGTTCGCGCCAGACGCGGGAAGCCGAGCTCTCCGCGCTGGTCGATCGCGCGGTCGACCGGCTCGCGGGCGGTGCCGAGTCCGCCGCACTTCCGCCTATGTCGTCATATGAGCGCAAGCTCGTGCATGATCTCGTTGCGGCTCGTGGGTTCGTCTCGGAGTCCGAGGGCGAAGGCTCGGACCGCCACACGGTCATCACCCGCGCATAGTTTCACGTGAAACATTGACCTCGGATCCGATCACTCTCGAGGCGGAGCCCGCCGTCGCCGAGGGGATGTTCGGCGCGAGCATCGACCGGGCTCGGGCATTCACGCACGACCTCGCCCGTCGGGGTGAAGAGCTCGGCCTGATCGGTCCGCTTGAGCTTCCCCGCCTGTGGACGCGTCACATCCTCAACTGCGCGCTGCTCGCTCCCCTGGTGCTTCCAGGACGAGTGGGGGACGTCGGAAGTGGTGCCGGCCTGCCGGGACTCGTGCTGGCGATCGCCCGGCCGGACGTGCAGTTCGTGCTCATCGAGCCGATGGAGCGGCGGGTCGACTGGCTCAGGTCAGAGGCGAAGGACCTGGCGCTGGACAACGTGGAGGTCGTTCGTGCGCGGGCCGAAGATCTCCACTCCGACTGGCGAAGCACAGCCCCATCGGCGCCGGTGTCAGGGGATCGCGATGCGATTCCCAACGCTCCAGCGCGTGGGCTCGATCAGGTCACCGCGCGGGCTGTGAGCGCGCTCAGTAAGCTCATCCCGATCACCGCACCTCTCGTTCGGACAGGCGGCCAGTTGCTCTTCCTCAAGGGCGCGAGCGTGGATTCCGAGATACAGTCCGCGGCGAAAGCGATCCGCAAGGCGCGGCTCAGCACCGTCGAGGTGCTCGAACTCGGCGAAGGGAAGCTACCCGAGATCACCCGCGTCTTTCGGGCTACAGTTGACTGACCTCCGGTGGAGATGCGGGCTGGAGCTAAGGGGATCGCACAGCGATCCTGCAGCGTGCCGGCGCCGATGAAGCTGTGTTTCGTCGGTCCACACGGACCCTGTTCCACCACTGCGCGCTCCGGCCGCACCACGACATCCAAGAAGGTTTCACGTGAAACATCCTGACGAAAGGCCTGCCGACGTGTCCGGTTTCGACGACACCCCGCTCGCCCGAGAGCTCTCGGAGATCAGCCGGCGCAAGCAGGCGCTCGAGGCCGACCAGTTCCCACTTCCGGCGAAGACCCGGGTCTTCACCGTCGCCAACCAGAAGGGCGGCGTCGGTAAGACGACCACCACGGTGAATCTCGCGGCCGCACTCGCCCGCAACGGAGCACGCGTGCTGGTGATCGACCTGGACCCCCAGGGCAACGCGTCCACCGCACTCGGGATCGAGCATCGCTCCGAGACGATCAGCGTCTACGACGTGATCATCAACGACGAGCCGATGGCCGGGGTCGTGCAGAAGAGCCCGGAATTCGACGCGCTGTACTGCATCCCGGCGACCATCCACCTGGCCGGCGCCGAGATCGAGCTGGTGTCGCTGGTGGCTCGCGAGCAGCGGCTGCGCACGGCACTCGAAGGGTTTCTCGCTCAGAGCGCTGAGCCGTTCCACTACGTCTTCATCGACTGCCCGCCCTCGCTCGGTCTGCTCACCATCAACGCCTTCGTCGCGGCCCAGGAGGTGCTCATCCCGATCCAGTGCGAGTACTACGCCCTCGAGGGACTAAGCCAGCTGCTCACCAACATCCGGCTGATCGAGCGTCACCTGAACCCGCGCCTGAGCGTGTCGACGATTTTGCTGACCATGTACGACTCGCGCACCAACCTGGCCAACCAGGTCGTCGACGACGTGCGCGAGCACTTCCCGGCGGAGGTTCTCGAGACCGTCATCCCGCGTTCGGTTCGCATCTCCGAGGCGCCGAGCTATGGTCAGAGCGTGATCAGTTTCGACGCATACTCGCCCGGCTCGCTGTCGTACCTCGAGGCAGCCGCCGAGATCGCTCACCGTGGAGCCCCCGCCTGATGGCCACCCCGAAGCGCACCGGCCTCGGCCGGGGAATCGGCGCCCTCATCCCGACCGACGAGGGAAGCCCGGAGCGCCCCGTCGACGTGTTCTTCCCGACGTCGGCGAAGAATGCCGCAGACCCGCTGGTGGCGGTTCCAGGCGCCCGGCTGGCAAACCTGTCCCCGGACGACATCGTGCCGAACTTCGCCCAACCGCGGAAGGAGTTCGTCAAGGAGGACCTGGACGAACTGGTCGCCTCCATCCGCGAGGTCGGCGTATTGCAGCCCATCGTGGTCCGCCCGATCGTGGGAGCACCGCCCGGCATGCCCCAGTACGAACTGGTCATGGGGGAGCGGCGGCTGCGGGCCAGCAAGCAGCTGAAGCTCGACAGCATCCCTGCCGTGGTGAAGAACACCGCGGACGAGGCGATGCTGCGGGATGCCCTGCTCGAGAACCTTCATCGGGCGAACCTCAACCCGCTGGAGGAGGCGTCGGCGTACGAACAGCTGCTGGCCGACTTCGGTATCACCCAGGACCAGCTTGCGGCCCGCATCGGCCGCTCACGGCCGCAGATCACCAACACCCTGCGGCTGCTCAAGCTGCCCACGTCGATTCAGAACCGGGTCGCCGCCGGGGTGCTCAGCGCCGGCCATGCCCGGGCCATCCTCTCGGCCGGTGACACGGTGACCATGGAACGACTGGCGGACAAGATCGTGAACGAAGATCTCTCCGTGCGCGCGGCCGAGGCCGCTGCCGGACAGGTCACCACGAAGCCGGTGCGGCCGGCGAAGCCGACCGCGGGCAGACGTCAGGGGCAGCTCGATGAGATCGCCGAGCACCTGGGCGACCGCCTCAACACCCGGGTCAAGGTGACCCTCGGTGCTAGCAAGGGCGCCATCGTGATCGACTTCGCCACCATCGCCGACCTCAACCGCATTCTGGCCGAGCTGAACGAACCCGGCTTCGGCTAGGAGCGCGTTTCGCGCACCGCAGCCTCGGCCAGTGCCGAATAGACCCAACCGAGGTCGTGGCCGGCCGCCTCGAGCGCCTGGGGCAGCAGTGACGTCTCGGTGAGGCCGGGCAACACGTTCGCCTCGAGGAACCAGGGCGTTCCTGCGGCGTCGACGATGAGGTCGACGCGCGACAGGTGCCGCAGGCCGAGCGTACGGTGGGCTCGCAACGCCATCTCCGCGGCCCGAGCCGTGGTTTCGTCGCTCAGTCTGGCCGGTGTGTAGAAACGCGTCTCACCGGCGTTGTAGCGGGCCTCGAAGCTGTACACGCCGGAGAGCGGCTGGATCTCGACGGCAGGCAGTGCCACCGGCCCGTCGCCGCTGTCGATGACACCGATCGCGATCTCCGTCCCCACGATCCGCTGCTCGATGAGCGCGACATCGCAGTACGTATACGCGTCGACCATGGCGCGGGGCAGGTCGTCCCGGTCATCGACCAGGGTCACACCCTGGGCCGATCCGCCCTGCGCGGGCTTCACGACGAGCGGAACCGGCATCTCCCGTTCGAGGCTGTCGAGCACGCTCTGCGCACCGAGCTCGCGGAACGAGTCTCGCGAGAGGGTGATGGAGCGAGGCGTCGGTACGCCCGCACGGGAGACGAGCACCTTGGCGGTCGGCTTGTCCCAGGCCAGCCTCGCCGAGTCAGAGGTCGAGCCGACATACGGTATGCCGATCAGGTCGAGGAGGCCACGTAGCGCGCCATCTTCACCGCTCGCCCCGTGGAGAGCGGGCCAGACCACGTCTGGTCGTGTCGCCGTCAGGTAGGACAGGAGGGTGGCATCGGGGTCGCGGAGTTCGACGGAGATGCCGTGCTGAGCCAGGCTGTCGGCCACTCGACGGCCCGAACGCAACGAGACGTCGCGTTCGTGCGAGATGCCGCCGGCGAGCACGACTACGGTCCTGGGTGTGAGGTCGCTCATCGCGGATTGTCCAACTTTCAGGCCATGTTGCTTGGCGGGCTGTCGTAGGCCGGCTTCACCGGTACGATCTTCAGCGGCGCGGTCTGCGAGAAGGTCGTGAGCAGGTCGAGTTCGCCGTTGATGACTATCGATAGCCTGCGTATGCCCTCGCGAATGAACTCCGGCGTCGGGTAGCAGAACGACAGCCGCATATTGTTCCGCCCATTGCCGTCCGCGTAGAAGGCCGTGCCCGGTGTGTACGCGACGAGCTCCTTTACCGCTCGCGGCAGCATCGCCTTGGAGTCGAGATGCTCCGGCAGCGTGAGCCAGATGTAGAAGCCGCCGTTCGGCACCGTCCAGCTGAGCTGCGGCAGGTACTCCGCGAGCGCGGACAGCATCGCGTCCCTGCGCTCGTGGTAGATGCCGCGGAAGGTATTGATCTGGGCGCGCCAGTCCGCCGTCGTGAGGTACTCGGTGATCATGTACTGGGCGAACGAACTCGGTGACAGCACGGCCGCCTCGTTCGCCAGGATCAGCTTCTCGCGGATGGCGTGCGGCGCCAGCGCCCACCCGACCCGGAAGCCTGGCGCCAGCGTCTTGGAGAACGTGCCGAGGTAAATGACGCCCTCCTCCTCGACGGATCGCATGGCCTGCGGCGGCGGCGCGTCGAAATAGAGCAGGCCGTACGGATTGTCTTCGAGCACCAGGATGTCGTTGGCACGGCAGATCTCGAGAACCTCGAGTCGGCGCTCCCAGGTGAGCGTGACGCCCGCCGGGTTGCTGAAGCTCGGGATCGTGTACAGGAACTTGATGGGCTTGCCGAGGGCACGCAACTCCGCGATGCGGGAGCGAAGCGCCTCGGGCACGAGCCCGTACTCGTCCATCATGACGTGCTGCACCTCGGCCTGGAAGGACTTGAACACGACCATCGCCGTGACGTAGCTCGGTCCCTCGGCGAGCACGACGTCGCCGGAATCGATGAAGAGCTTGGTGACCAGTTCCAGAGCGTGCTGCGAGCCGGTTGTGACGACCACGTCATCCACGCTCGCCCTGATGCCCTCGATCGCCATGATCTCGAGAATGTGCTCGCGAAGACCGGGGATTCCCTGGCCGGAGCCGTACTGCAGTGCGGCCGGTCCCTCGTCGCGCATGACCTTCTCGAAGGCGCCGTGGATCAGGTCGGTCGGCAGCGCGGAGACGAACGGCATGCCTCCGGCGAGCGAAACCACCTCGGGTCGCGAGGCCACGGCGAACAGCGCACGGACCTCGGAGGCGGCCAGCCCGGCCGTGCGCTCCGCGTAGAGGTCGTACCACGGGTCGAGGTTGGTCCCCGATGCGTGCTGGTTGTTGCCGCTGGTGGTCATGGTTGTTCCAGGTGGGTCGTGGGCAGGAAGGTTCCAGATTAGCTCGTGAACAGGAAAAAACCCGCCCCCAATGCCAGGGGGCGGGTTTTGGCCTTACCGGCTGCCTGCTGGCCGCCTCAGCTGAGCCATTCCGCGAAGTCGGCCTCGAGTGCCGGCTTCGGCTTGGCGCCGATCACGCTCTTGACGACCTCGCCGCCCTTGAAGAGCTTCATGGCGGGGATCGACGTGATCTGGTACTTGGCGGCGATCTCCATGTTGTCGTCGACGTTCACCTTCACCAGCTCGATGTTGTCGTGTTCAGACGCGATCTGGTCGAGGATCGGGCTGACGGCGCGACACGGACCGCACCATTCGGCCCAGAAGTCGACGAGCACGAGCTTCTCGTTGTCGAGCACGTCGGCCTGGAAGCTGGCGTCGGTGACATCCTTTGCGGTTGACATGGGTCTTCTCTCTCTTTCTGGAAAGGTCTAAGCGGATACGGTTTCAGGCTGGTGGTCGGCGACCGCCTGCGCGATGAGCTTCTTGTCGAGGGAAGCGAGGTAGTGCTCGGTGTCGAGCGCTGCCACGGTTCCCGATCCCGCAGCGGTGACAGCCTGGCGGTAGGTCGGGTCGAGCACGTCACCGGCGGCGAATACGCCGGCTTTGCTCGTGCGCGAACTGCGGCCTTCGACCGCGATAGTGCCCTCCGGCGTGAAGTCCAGCTTGCCGTGCACCAGGTGGGTGCGTGGGTCGGCCCCGATCGCGATGAACAGGCCATCGAGGTCGAGGGTGGTCTCGCTGCCATCGACGGTGTCGACCAGCCCGACGCCCTTCACCGCGCCATCGCCGTAGATGTGCTGCACCGTCTTGTTGAAGATGAATTCAATCTTCGGGTTGTCGATAGCCCTGTCCTGCATGGTCTTCGACGCGCGCAGCGTCTCGCTGCGATGGATGACGTAGACCTTGTCCGCGAACTTCGTGAGAAAGGTCGCCTCCTCCATAGCCGAGTCGCCGCCGCCGACGACCGCGATCGTCTTCTGGCGGAAGAAGAACCCGTCGCAGGTGGCGCACCACGATACGCCGTGGCCGCTCAGCCGCTCCTCATCGTCGATGCCGAGCTTGCGATAGGCGGAACCCGTCGCGAAAATAATTGATAAAGCCTCATGTACGTCGCCGTTGCCGAGGGTGACCTTCTTGACAACACCGTCCAGGTCGAGGTCGACCACATCGTCCAGCACGATCTCCGTGCCGAAGCGCTCCGCCTGCTGCTGGAAGTTCATCATGAGGTCTGGACCCTGGATGCCGTCGGGAAAGCCAGGGTAGTTCTCGACCTCGGTCGTCTTCATGAGCTCCCCGCCGGACTCGACCGAGCTCGCGATCAGGAGCGGCTTGAGGTTCGCACGCGCAGCATAGATGCCCGCGGTGAAACCGGCAGGACCGGATCCGATGATGATTGTCTGGCGCACCTGATGCTCCTCGAAAGATGGTTGCGAAGCCCGCGGCTCCGACCGATACAACACATCCTATCCAGCGCCTATTCCGCACCCTCAGAAGGCGCCAGGCATCACTTCCGGCGGCGGAACCGTGCGACGAGTGCCCCGGATGCCGCGGACAGCTCGGGATTGCGGAAGGCTGCGAGCAGGGCCACGTACACGACCGCCATCGCGGCCCCGGCTGCGACCACGGTGACCACCGCACCCACCTTGTCGCCCTGACCGAAACCGGTTGGCGAGAAGCCGCCCAGGGCGGTCACGACGACCAGCCCGACCCCGCCGGCGACGAGCGAAAGCCCGAGGTACTGCAGGTGCCGGACGAAGACGATCCGGCCGTCGATGCCGCCTATCCTGCGCCGGACCAGCACGATGGCGACGACCGCCTGGGCACTGCCCGCGACGGAGGTGACGGCTGCGATGCCGACGCCGATCCACTCGGTCGGCAGGGAGATGCACGCGAGTGCACCGATGACGAAGAGGCCGGACTGCACGCACTGCATGAAGAAAGGCGTTCGCGTGTTGCCGAGGGCATAGAACACTCGCTGGAGCACGAACAGCATGCTGAACAGGATCAGCCCCGGCATGAACGCGAGGATGACGTCGCCCATGCCGCTGACATCCCTGAAACCCGTGTCGGTGAAGAACCGGGCGAGAGGGAAGGCGACGACCGAGATCGCGACAGCGGCGAAGACGTTGAAGATGCCGATCGTGCGAAGGGATGACGACAGGTCGCCGCGCATACCGGGCAGGTCGCCCTTCGCGGCGTGCCCGCTCATCCGCGTGAAATAGGCCGTGGCGATCGAGACGGCGATCACCGAGTGGGGCAGCATGAACAACAGCCAGGACTGCTGCAGCACCTGCACGGAGGCACCGTTGCCCGACGCGATCGTCGACACCCGGGTCTGCACGATTCCGGCCAGCTGGGTGATGAGGATCATGCCGAACAGCCAGCCGGCCGCACGGCCGGTGGCGCCGAGGCCCACGCCGCGCCAGCGGAAGTCCGGGCGATAGCGCAGCCCCGCCCTGCGCCAGAACAGGAACAGGATGAGTGCCTGCGCCGCGACGCCCAGGGTCGTCGTAGCACCGAGCAGCGTGATGCGGCTCGGATCCCAGACGGCAACCTCCTGATTCTGCTGGGCGGTGCCGAACATCACCATGAACACGATGAGCCCGGCGATGGAAACCACGTTGTTCAGCACCGGAGCCCAGGTGAACGGGCCGAAGATGCGCCGCGCATTCAGTACCTCGCTGAGCAGGCTGTACAGCGCGTAGAAGAAGATCTGCGGCAGGCACCAGTATGCGAAGGCCGTGGCCAGTGCGAAGGCGGCCGGCGTGAAGCCGCGGCCTGAGGTCGACCCCTGCGCGTAGACCGATACCAGCAGCGGCGCGGCCACGGTCGCGGCGATCGTGACGATCGCGAAGATCACGATACCGAGGGTCACCACCCGGTTGATGAACTGCTCGCCGCCATCCCGATGCGCGGCGGCCTTCACTATCTGGGGAACCAGCACTGCGCTGAGCACCCCCCCGGCGATCAGGGCGTAGATGTTGTTGGGGAGCTGGTTTCCGACCGCGAACGCGTCGCCCGCGGTAACGATGCCGATCGCTGAGGTGAGGGTGACCGCCCGCACGAAACCGAGCACGCGCGACACGATCGTGCCGGCGGCGAGGATCGCGCTCGCCCTGCCCATTCCGCCGGAGGAGATGGCTTCGGTGCCGGGCTCGTCCTCCGGGTCGGCGCTGCCGACCGTGTCGCTCACTCGGGCTCGCCCGCGGTCGGTGGGGCGGCATCGGCTGCCTGCTTCGTGCGCTTTCGGCGTTTGACGATGTTGCGGTAGATGCCGAAGCCGAACACGGCGATCACGAGACCGGCGAAGATGCCGGTGATCGCGGACTCCCAGCCCGCCTGCACGTTGACCGAGAGTTTCGCGCTGCTGCCGATGGGAACGCCGGCAAGGCTCGTCAGGGAGGCCCTCAGCTCGATGTTGTTCCCGTTCGCGAGTGCCTTGACAGGCACGGATGCCTTGGCCTGCGAATTGGCTTCGACGGTCAGCGGTACATGGCTGTTCTCTACCTCGATGACCCCGGTGGGCGAGCGGACCGTGACCAGCAGGCTCACCGGCCATGGCAGTTCGTTCGTCACTGCGACACCGAGGTTCACCGTGTCGGAGAGCAATGCCTGTGACCCGGTCTGGGCGATCTTCACCGACTTGAGCGTCTTATCGGAGGCGGCGGTGTACTTGTCGACGACCGGACGCCACGCGCTGCCCTGTTCGCTCCACGTGTTCGCCAGCGCGGCCAGCAGACTCAGCCGGCGCTCGCCGGTGAGCACGGTCGGGTCGCTGAGGATGGAACTGAAGTTCGCGATGCTCGCCTCGGATGACAGCATCGCCTTCACCTCGGCGATCCGATCGCCGGACTCGGGCTTCGAACTGAGCGTGGCGGTGACACCGGATGCCGCGGTCACGACGTCGGAGAGGCGGCCGAATCCGGTCCACGGGATGGTTCCGAGCGCTTGCATGGTCTGGGCGAGCCGCACGTCGGAGTCGGGGGCCGAGCGGTCGAGGGTGGCGAGCAGGGTTCGCGCGCTGGGAGCGTGCTGGTTGGCGACCACGGCGAGCGTTGAAGCCAGGTTCGCGATGGCGAGCTGCCACGAGGCGTCGGTGGCGGCCTCGGCTGCGGCCTGGAACTCCCGGGAGATCTGCGCGTCCGAAACGACCGTTGCCTGCTTGTCGACCGTCGTTCGTGCTCCGGGCGTGTAGTCGAGGCTGGGATAGCTGACGTTGCCCGAGTCCATGATCGTGGTGAGGTACCCCCGGGACTGCAACCAGTCGAAGTCGGATTCGGTGACCGTATCGCGCGCGGGCCATACGAGGCCAGAGAGTGCGGGCGTGTAATTCCAGTCTGTGATAGTCGCGAGGGTGGGAAGGGCCGGCGCCGGGGTCGCGGTCGGGTTGGGCACGGGCGTGGCCGTCGGAGATGCGGTGGGCGGCACGGTGTAGCCCGGGAACAGCCGAGGGTCGATAGTGAGACTCGTCGGCGCCAGAACGGTTGCGACTCCGGCCTGGCTCATGGCCGATACATCTGAATCGGCGTAGGTGAGCGGAAAGACCTCGTTCGTCGCCGCCGCCAGCCGGTCCAGCCAGTTCTGTGCCGTCGGCGGGACGTCGGTTCCCAGGATCCTGATGGAGGTGATGATCATCGGGTCGATGCCGATGGCGACGCGGCGGTCGATAGCCTCGTCGAGCTCCCGGGTGAGGATGCCCGTCGCACTCGTGTATGTGGCGAGCGTCGCGGCCGGGATCAGCCCGGTCGTTGGCGCGGGCACTGTGAGCGGCAGGGCGACGGCCAGCGGAACGGCCGTGTAGCCTGCCGCCGAGTTCCAGACCACACTGCTGCGCGACTGCGCGGCATCACCGCTTCCGTCGGTCACGACCACGGCGAGCTTGCGGGCACCCCAGGCCGCGTCGGTCGCGATGCCGATGGCGGCCGATGGCACCTGGATCGAGACGCTGACAGAACGCCCGGCCGGAACGGCGGGCGTCGCGACCGACGCGACGGCGTCGCCGAGCTTGTCCGCCGCCACCTGATCGCTCGAATCAAGCCACGACGAGAGGTCCGCTCGCGTGGACACGGCACCACGCGTGAGGTACACGGTCGCGGTGCCCGGCAGCATGTCGTCGGCAGAGGTGTTGACGACCGTGCCGCTCACCGTGAGATCGGTGCCGGGTTCGATGACGCCGTAGTCACCGGCGGCGAACACGACGGTCGCCGCGTGCTCCGGCGCCGCGTGAGCGGTCGCGGGCACCCCGATCACGCCGATGGCCAGTGCCACGACTGCGAACTGAGGGATGAGATTCATAAGCACGGTTGGGCGGCCGACGCAGGGTTGCCGGGCCTCCAGCGATTCTAGGGGCAGGCGCTCTGAGGTCACCGTGGTCGCGGGCCGGCCCCCGACTAGTCTTGGTGCCATGGAGAGCGTCGCTTCCGCCATCCGGCGACTATCCGACCTCGCGGAATCCCCCCACATCAGCCGGCTCTCCCGGGCCTTCGAGGCCGCGGGCTTCGAGTTCTCGCTCGTGGGCGGTCCCGTGCGCGACGCCTTCATCGGGCGCGAACTGCATGACCTCGACTTCACCACCGACGCGACACCGGACCGCATCCTCGAGGTGGTGAAGCCGCTGGCCGACGCGCACTGGGACATCGGGCGCGCCTTCGGCACCATCGGGGCGCGCATCGACGGTCACACCGTCGAGATCACGACCTACCGCAGTGACTCCTATGACGGCGAGACGCGCAAACCGGCCGTCGAGTTCGGCGACTCGCTCGAGGCCGACCTCACACGACGCGACTTCACGGTGAACGCTATGGCACTGCGGCTGCCAGGGCAGGTGCTCGTCGATCCGTCAGGCGGACTCGAAGACCTGGTCGCGCATCGGCTATCGACCCCGGGCGCGCCCGAGGTGTCGTTCGGCGACGACCCGCTGCGGATGATGCGTGCCGCGCGATTCACATCGCAGCTGGGGTTCACGATCTCCGCGCCGACCGCGGAGGCCATGTCGGCGATGGCCGAGCGGATCACCATCGTCTCAGTCGAACGGGTGAGCGACGAGCTCGCGAAGCTGCTGAAGACCGGGGCGCCGCGCGCGGGCCTGGAAGTGCTCGTCGATTCGGGACTCGCGCAATACGTGCTGCCGGAACTGCCCGCGCTTCGCCTTCAGGTCGACGAGCACTTCCACCACAAGGACGTCTACGAGCACAGTCTCACCGTGCTCGACCAGGCGATCGACCTGGAACAGGAGCGGCATCCCGGCGATGCGCCCGATCTCACGCTGCGCCTCGCGGCGCTGTTGCACGACATCGGCAAGCCGGCCACGAAACGCACGGAGACGGGTGGTGTCGTCACGTTCCACCACCATGACGTGGTTGGTGCCAAGCTCGCGCGAAAGCGCCTGAAAGAACTGCGTTTCGACAATGAGACCGTGGCGGACGTCTCGCGGCTCATCGAACTTCACCTGCGCTTCTTCGGCTACACCGAGGGCGCGTGGACGGATTCGGCGGTGCGCCGCTACGTTCGCGACGCGGGTCCTCTTCTCGACCGGCTGCACATCCTCACCCGAGCCGACGTCACCACGCGTAACCGTCGCAAGGCGGAGCGGCTCGCCCACGCCTACGACGACCTCGAAGCGAGGATTGCACAGCTCGGCGAGGACGAAGAGCTCGCGGCCATCCGCCCCGATCTCGACGGGGAGCAGATCATGGCGATCCTCGAGCTGAAGCCCGGCCGGGAGGTCGGCGAGGCCTACAGGTTCCTGCTCGAACTGAGGCTGGAGGAGGGCCCGCTCGGCGAGCAGGCCGCGACCGAACGGCTCAGAGCCTGGTGGGCATCCCGCGGCTAGGAATTGTCGCGGATGAAGTGCTCGAGCAATTCCCTGGCCACGGGGTCGGGGTACTGCTTCGGCGGCGATTTCATGAAGTAGGCGGATGCCGCCTCGACCGGTCCCGCGAGTCCGGCATCGAGGGCGATCTTCGCCGCTCGCACGGCGTCGATCACGACGCCGGCCGAGTTCGGCGAGTCCCACACCTCGAGCTTGTACTCGATCGAGGCCGGCGCGTTGCCGAAGCCGTGCCCTTCCAAGCGCACGAAGGCGAGCTTGCGATCATCGAGCCACGGGATGTGGTCGCTCGGCCCGATGTGCACGTCGCGTGAATTCAGCCGGGCGTCGATGTTGCTCGTGACGGACTGCGTCTTCGAGATCTTCTTCGACTCGAGACGCCGCCGCTCCAGCATGTTCTTGAAGTCCATGTTGCCGCCCACGTTCAGCTGGTAGGTGCGGTCGAGCACCAGCCCACGTTCCTCGAACAGGCGCGCGAGCACACGGTGGGTGATGGTGGCGCCCAGCTGGCTCTTGATGTCATCGCCGACTACGGGGAGCCCGGCATCCGTGAATTTCTTCGCCCACACCGGATCGCTTGCGATGAAGACGGGGAGTGCGTTGACGAACGCGACACCGGCGTCGATGGCGGCCTGGGCGTAGAACTTCGCCGCCTCCTCCGAACCGACCGGCACATAGCAGACCAGCACGTCGGCACCGGAGTCGCGCAGCACCGCTGCCACGTCCACGACGGGCGCATCCGATTCCTCGATGATCTCGCGGTAGTACTCGCCCAATCCGTCGAGGGTCGGGCCGCGTTGCACGGTCACGCCGGTATTCGCTACTTCGGCGAACCGCAGAGTGTTGTTCTCGCTGGCCCAGATCGCCTCCGCGAGGTCTGCACCGACCTTGGCGGCATCCACGTCGAAGGCGGCGACGAACTGGATGTCGCCAACGGAGTACCGCCCGAAACGGCTGTGCATGAGTCCGGGTACGACAGTCGTCTCGTCGGCGTCACGGTAGTAGGTGACGCCCTGGATGAGCGAATTGGCGCAGTTGCCGACGCCGGCGATGGCGACCTTGACGGGCATAGGGGTAGTGCTCCTTGATAGACCGGGCTCTCACTGACTACACTAGGCAGGTTGTCTACTACCGCTGCGCTTGTTATGAGCGCAGTCCGCGGCAACGATGCCAATACCCTCCTGCCACAGATCGTCTGTGGCCGTTCTAGTCCAAAGGAGGTGGGTTAGTCATGCATCAGTACGAACTAATGGTAATTCTCGATCCGGAGATCGATGAGCGCACGGTCGCTCCATCGCTCGACAAGTTCCTCAACGTCATCCGCAATGACGGTGGAACCATCGACAAGGTCGACATCTGGGGCCGTCGCCGGCTCGCCTACGAGATCAACAAGAAGTCGGAAGGCATCTACGCGGTCGTCGCGCTGACCGCCAACCCCGACGCGACGGTCGAACTCGACCGCCAGCTGAAGCTCTCCGAGGCCGTCATGCGCACCAAGGTGCTGCGTGCCGAAGAGGCGATCGCCCAGGTCGCCGAAGCTGCGAAGCTCTCAGCGGAGAAGGCCGCACGTAAGGCGGCCGCCCCCGCGAAGCCGGTCACCGAAGCGAAGCCGGCGGCCACCACCCCCGAACCCGTCGCAGTGCCCGTCGCTGCCGCTCCCGCGGAGGCCTAAGGCTGATGGCCGGCGAAACCGTCATCACCGTCGTGGGCAACCTCACGAGCGACCCTGAACTGCGGTACACGCAGAACGGGCTCGCGGTGGCGAACTTCACCATCGCCTCCACCCCTCGCACGTTCGACCGGGCGTCGAACGACTGGAAGGACGGCGAAGCGCTGTTCCTCCGGGCAAGCGTCTGGCGTGAATTCGCCGAGCACGTTGCGGGATCCCTCACAAAGGGATCGCGCGTCATCGTGACCGGTCGGCTCAAGCAGCGTTCGTACGAGACCAAAGAGGGCGAGAAGCGCACCAGCTTCGAGATCGAGGTCGACGAGATCGGCCCGAGCCTGCGCTACGCGACCGCGCAGGTCACCCGCACGTCGTCATCCCGTGAGGGTGGCGCCGGTGGTGGCCGCGGCCAGGTAGCCGATGAGCCGTGGGCGGCTGCGCCCCCGGCCGAGTCCGCGAGCGGCGACGTGTGGAACACGCCGGGCAGCTACAACGACGAGACACCGTTTTAACGATTCTTTAGGAAGAAGAAAACCATGGCTGGAAAGAGCAGCGGGGACCGGCGCAAGCCACTCCGCACACTGAAGGGTGGCAAGAACGCCGCCCCCGCGAAGTCCATTCGCGTCGGCGTCATCGACTACAAAGACGTCGCCACCCTCCGCAAGTTCATCTCCGAGCGTGGAAAGATCCGCGCTCGCCGTATCACCGGTGTCTCCGTGCAGGAGCAGCGCCTCATCGCCCGCGCGGTCAAGAACGCGCGCGAGATGGCGCTACTGCCATACGCCGGCTCAGGCCGTTAAGGAGCTTGTCAGATGTCGAAGTTGATTCTCACGCATGAGGTCACCGGTCTCGGTGCCCCAGGCGATGTCGTCGAGGTGAAGAACGGCTACGGCCGCAACTACCTCATTCCGCAGGGCTTCGCCGTCGCCTGGACCAGGGGTGGCGAGAAGCAGGTCGAGTCGATCAAGGCCGCCCGCGTCGCACGCGAGCACGCCACCATCGAGGAAGCACAAGACCTCAAGGCCAAGCTCGAGGCGAACACCGTCACGCTCGCGATCAAGGCCGGCGAGGGCGGTCGCCTGTTCGGGTCGGTCAAGACCGCGGACATCGCCGACGCCGTGTCGGCAGCTGGGCTCGGCAGCGTCGACAAGCGCAAGATCGAGATCACCAGCCCGATCAAGTCGGTCGGCCAGCACGAGGCGACCGTTCGTCTTCGCGACGATCTCGTGGCCACGATCACCATCAAGGTGGTCGCCGCAAAGTAGCATTCCGTACCACATCGGGGGTAGTGCGGGCGAGGGCCCGTCCTACCCCCTTTTTGGTGTCATCGCGGCCCCCATCGCCTCACCTTTGTACACAGGGTGTTGCGAACGGGCCCAACCCTCAACCCGCACTCTAAACATGTTTCTACACACAGGGTGATCTCACTTAAAACGCTGGTCAGAGGCATAATCAGAGCCAAAATTGGTTCTGATTCCACAACTCAGTCCACAGGTTGCTCACACGACACACGGCGTTTCTCCCCTTCTATGCACATTTTCATCCACAGGCTGGGTTGAGCGACGTTCCGGGCGTCCATAGTGTGGTCCCCGCGTCATCGGGGGATTGAACGTCGACTGCCGGTCAACGCCGTGAATGTCTGCGGCACGCGATAGAACGTGAAGCGACGAACTGGGAGGTGTGAGATGTCGATTGCCCATTTGGGGTTGGCCGGTGCGAGTTCCGGCGGTGAACCACGCGGCACCGATCACCGCTCGACGGAACGCACTCCGCCGCACGACCTGCTGGCCGAGCAGAGCGCCATCGGCGGCATGCTGCTGAGCAAAGACGCCGCGGCCGACGTCATCGAGACCGTGCGTGCCATCGACTTCTACATCCCCAAGCACGAAATCATCTTCAACGCGATCCACGACCTGTACGCGCACGGCGAGCCGACGGATGTGATCGCCGTCACCGACGAGCTCACGAAGAGCGGTGAGATCGGCCGGGCCGGCGGCGCGGAATACCTGCACACCCTCACCGGGCTGGTGCCGACCGCCGCCAACGCCGGCTTCTACGCGTCAATCGTCTCCGAGAAGGCGGTTCTGCGCCGGCTGGTCGCGGCCGGCACGCGCATCGTGCAGATGGGGTATGCCAGCGAGGGCGAGGTCGTCGACCTGGTCAACAACGCCCAGGCCGAGATCTATGGGGTCACCGGCGGGGTCGAGGCCGAGGACTTCGTGCCGCTCACGGTGGCCGTGACCACGGCCATCGATGAGATCGAGGCCGCGAAGGGTCGCGACGGCTCGCTCACCGGTGTGCCCACCGGCTTCTCCGAACTGGATGAACTGACAAACGGCCTGCACCCGGGGCAGCTGATCATCGTCGCCGCGCGCCCAGCCCTCGGCAAGTCGACGCTCGCGCTCGACTTCGCTCGCGCGGCATCCATCAAGCACGACATGCCGTCGATCATCTTCTCGCTCGAAATGGGCCGTTCCGAGATCGCGATGCGCCTGCTGTCGGCCGAGGCGTCCGTGCCGCTGCAGAACATGCGTAAGGGCACCGTCGACACTCGCGACTGGACCACCATCGCCGCGACGCGCGGTCGCATCAACGATGCCCCGCTCTACATCGACGACAGCCCGAATATGACCCTCGTCGAGATCCGCGCGAAGTGCCGCAGGCTGAAGCAGAAGGTCGGCCTGAAGATGGTCATCATCGACTACCTGCAGTTGATGACGTCGGGCAAGCGCGTCGAGTCCCGCCAGCAGGAGGTGAGCGAATTCTCCCGCGCGCTCAAGCTGCTGGCGAAAGAACTGCAGGTTCCGGTCATCGCGCTCTCACAGCTCAACCGCGGCCCTGAGCAGCGGTCGGACAAGATGCCCGCGCTCTCAGACCTGCGCGAGTCGGGATCGCTGGAGCAGGACGCCGATATGGTCATCCTGCTTCACCGCGAAAGCGCGTACGAGAAAGACAATCCGCGAGCCGGCGAGGCCGACTTCATCGTCGCCAAGCACCGGAACGGACCGACGCGCACGATCACCGTGGCGTTCCAGGGCCACTACTCGCGCTTCCAGGACATGGCTCCGGCCTGACCCCGCCCGCTGGGCAAGGGTACAGCCGAGGCAGCGTAAACTGAACGGCGTTGCCGACTCAGGAAGAGGTCCCGTGGCGCAGAACATCGCTCGTGACTCGGCGGAGCACGAGGCCGGCCAGCGCGCCGCTTACTGGCTGTTCGCCGTCGTTCGCGCGGTGCCCCTCGCGGCCATCGCCCTGGTGATCGCCTTCACCTCCAACCACGCGCCGTCGTTCGGGCTTCTGACCTTCGGCGTCTTCGGCATCGTTGCAGGGTTGCTGCTCGGACTGCTCGCCTGGTACCGGCTCGGTGGCAGCGGTGCTCGCCCCTTCTTCATCGCCCAGGCGGCAGTCACTCTCGTGTTCGGCGTACTGGCTCTCGTGTTCCGCACGGGCGGTGTGCCCTATGTGTTCTTCCTCTTCACGGCGTTCGCGATCGTCACCGGGTTTCTCGAGCTGGCGAGTGGCATCCGTGCTCGCGGCCGGTTCG
>JAZJYU010000057.1:39392-49386 GCA_040390225.1 Actinomycetota bacterium
ACTGGATGACGGTGGGTGGCCTGACGGTCATTCTGGCGATCGCGTTTCTGCTCGTTCCGCCCGGATTCAGCCAGGCGTTCAAAGATCCGGACGGCGTGACCCGGGTGCTTGACTCGTCCGTCATCGTGGTCGGCATCCTCGGCCTCTACGCAGGAATCTGCGCCGTATTCCTGGTGATCGCCGGCCTCTCCGCGAGATGGGGAACGCAGGCGGCCGAAGTCACCACTCCAGTGGAAAGCAGGTCCGTCTCGTGAGCACCGCACCGAGCCGGCACGACCGCCTCCGCCCGTGGGAGTTCGTGGGTATGGCCGCCATCATCGCCATCTTCATCGGACTCGTCGTGTTCGGCAGCACCCGGCAGATCGTGCTCGCTCTCGTGTTCTTCGGCGTCGCGTTCATCGTGTCGCTCGTGGTGATCGCCATGCTGTCGCTCGCGGTGAAGCCTGATGAGCTCGAGCAGTCCGACATCCAGGAGCAGGACGCTCAGGAGAAGAACACAGGTGACCAGGGCCCCACGGGGCACTGACGCCGATCAGTCGAGGTAATCGACCAGTTCGCTCGCCAGCCCGGTGTAACCGGCGGGGGTGAGTGCCAGCAGGCGATTCTTGGCCGCGGCGCCGATATCCAGGCCCTGGATGAACTCGCGGAGTTCCGCAGCGCCCACCCGCTTGCCTCGCGTCAGCTCTTTGAGCAGCGCGTATGGGTCGGCGATCGAGCTGTGGCCGGCGGTCACCTCGGCGCGGACCACGGTCTGGATCGCTTCGCCCAGAATCTCCCAATTGCCGTCAAGGTCTGCGGCGAGGGCCGTGGAATTGACCGCGACCTCGTTGAGTCCGCGCTGGATGTTGTCGAGTGCGAGCAGGGAGTGGCCGAGCGCGACCCCCACGTTCCGCTGGGTTGTGGAGTCGGTGAGATCGCGCTGCAGCCTGGATGTGACAAGGGTCGCCGCGAGCGAGTCCAGCAGTGCGCAGGAGAGTTCGAGGTTGGCCTCGGCGTTCTCGAACCGGATCGGGTTGATCTTGTGGGGCATCGTCGATGACCCGGTCGCGCCGGCCTGCGGGATCTGCGTGAAGTAGCCCATCGAGATGTAGGCCCAGACGTCGGTGCACAGGTTGTGCAGCACCCGGTTGAAGTGGGCGATGCGCTGGTACAGCTCGGACTGCCAGTCGTGCGGCTCGATCTGGGTGGTGAGCGGGTTCCAGTCGAGCCCGAGCGAGGTGACGAACTCGCGGGAGAGCGCCGGCCAGTCGATCGCGGGGGCGGCGACGACGTGAGCGGCGAAAGTGCCTGTGGCCCCGCTGAACTTGCCCAGGTATTCGGTCTCCTCCACCTGGGCGAGGATGCGGCGCAGGCGTGCCACGAACACCGCGAACTCCTTGCCGACGGTGGTCGGCGTCGCCGGCTGGCCATGGGTGTGGGCGAGCATCGGCTCGGCGCGGTGGTCGGTCGCGCGCTGCGCCAGCGCGTCGACGACGGCGCGCGCTTTGGGCAGCCAGATGTCTTGCACCGAAGCGCGAATGGTGATCGCGTATGAGAGGTTGTTGATGTCCTCACTGGTGCAAGCGAAATGGGTCAGCTCTGCGACATCCGTCAGGCCGAGAGCGGTCAGGCGGGCACGCACGTAGTATTCGACCGCCTTCACGTCGTGGCGGGTGGTCGCCTCGAGGGCGGCGAGCTCATCGATGTCGGCCTGGCCGAAGTCCGCGGCGAGCGCGCGCAGCGCGCGGGCCTGTTCGGCATCCAGTCGGGCCGAGCCGAAGTACTCATGGTCGGTGAGGTAGAGCAGCCACTCGACCTCCACCTGCACGCGGGCACGGTTGAGGCCGGCCTCGGAAAGGTGCTCTCCGAGTGCCGAAACCACCGGGCGGTATCGGCCGTCGAGAGGGCTGAGCGGCTGATCGGGAAGTGGGCTCACGATGCTCCCTGTCGGATTCCTGGTTCGATCTGGCGGAACAGGGCCGCGCTCGCGCGCTCGATCATGCCGAGCACACTGTCGAACATCGCGGCGTCCGAATAGTACGGGTCCGGCACGTCTACGAGTGCGGCCTGCTCCTGATCGAAGCTGAGCAGCATCTGCACCTTGCTGCGATCCTGATCGCTGTTGGCCCACGCCCGCAGGATGCGCTCCTGGCTCCGGTCGAACACCACGACGAGGTCGAGACTGTCGAACCAGGCCGGGTCGAACTGCTTCGCACGGTGGTGCGTGCCGTCGTAACCGCGGGCCGCGAGCGTGTCGATGGTGCGCTGATCGGACTGCTCGCCGACGTGCCAGTCGCCCGTACCCGCGGAAATGACGGTGATCGCGCCCTCATAGCCGGCATGTTTGACGAGCGAACCGAACACAACCTCGGCCATCGGCGACCGGCAGATGTTGCCGGTACAGACGAAACAGATCCTGAAGAGCGCCGACTCGTCGAGGGTTCGGTCGAAGCTCATGGGTCCATTGTCCCGCAGAACGCGAGATCGTGACCGCCCACTCCTCCCGAGGTTCGCAACTGCCCGAGTTGGCCACCGGCCGCGGTGAGGTGGGTGACCGGCGGAGGCAAGCCGAGCACGATGTCAGGCGAAGGGAGCGACATGAACGCAACACAGGCGCGGAGCGGTGCTCTGCTGGAGATGCAGGCCAAACGGCTCGAACTGCTCGCAGCTCGGCTGGAGGAGGTGCGGCGGCGGCTGCCGCACCTCTCGCAACTGGTCTGGCGAGGGCCGGCGGCGATCATCTATGGCGTGGCCCTCGAACACCTCATGACCGAGTTCGCGCGCGCCCACCAACAGCTCGCGCTGGCGGCGAGTGCGAGCCGTCGTGCTGCCGCCCTCGTGATGGCGACCACGAATGGGTGACGTGATCGTGATCAGCGGCGGCGGTTCGGTCGAGGTCGGCACAGACACTCTGTTCACGGCGGTGGCCGCTCTCGCTCGCGCGGAAACGGAACTGGCTGCCGGGATGGGCGAGGTGGCGTCTATCGAGCGCCTCGTCGGTCCATCGTCGGCTGGTTTCCCCGGCTTCGGGCCGGTCATGGCGGCCGACCTCGAGATGGATGCAGCCCTCCTCACGCTCGCGCGCGCCCGCGCCTCGGCCGCCGCACTCGCAACCGCACTCCATGGTGCGGCCACGGCGTATGGAGAAGCGGAGCGCGTGACCCAGACGACGGCCGAGCAGGTCGCTGCCGGTATCGCGTACCAACTGGGGGTGCAGCTCGCCCCGTTCACCCCATTGATGATCCAGCTCGGGCGGAGGCTGTGGCCCGCGATACTGGGCTCCGCGGGGTCGAGTTCAGGCTCGTCGCCGTGGCTGGCGCCCATCAAGCTTCTCGTCGAGCGACGCGACAGCGCCTTCGTGGTGCGACTGGCGGTCATGAGCGCCGATGAGTTCGGCACCGGTGCGCTAAGGCTACCGCTGGGGTCCGACCCGTCGCACAGAGTCGCCGGGGATCAGGGCCTGTCCACTTCGATCGCAGCGATCAGAGACCTGGGCCGCACCGACGGTCTTCTGCAGGAGACTCCGATCATCACCGCTCGCTCGTCGAGCGACACCGCGCCCCAGGCAATACCAACGGGGTGGGCCGATCGCGCGGGCAGGATTCCCGATAAGGGCACGACCGATCAGGTTCGCATCGACACGTATGAGAGGCCGGATGGCAGCAAGAGCTACGAGGTCTACATCGCCGGCACGCGGGACTTCGGTCTCGGGCCCGATGACCAGCCCTGGGACATGACGAGCAACCTGGCCGGAATCGAGGGAAGCGAGGCCGGATCGATAGTCGCGGTAGAGAATGCGATGAAGGAGTCAGGCATCACGGGTGACTCGCCCGTGCTCATCACCGGCCATTCGCAGGGTGGACTCGTTGCTGCGAGAATTGCGAGCTCCGGCGAGTACAACGTGAAGGGATTGTTCACCCTGGGAGCCCCTGCCGCACAGTCGGCCGTTCCGGCAGGTGTCCCGTGGATCGCCCTTGAGCACAGCAACGACATCGTCCCCGCACTGAGCGGTAGATGGGCGCACTCCGATCCGGTGATCGTGACGCGCGACGTCGGTCCGCTGGAACTCGCGCGAGACCCGCATTTCTTCGCTGTGCACCTGCTGCCCGAATACGAGAAGACTGCCGCTCTCACCGACGTGTCCGGCGACCCGAGGGTCGGCGCGGTGACACGGAGCTTCGACGACTTCACCGCGGGGGCCACACCGGTCCTCAGCGAGTACTACACCTCGGTGCGGGAGAGAAGCGTGACTAGCGATTCGCCGCCCGCGGCGCGGTGAGCGGACGCAGGATGAGCCCGATCAGCCAGCTGATGATGCCCAGCACCAGCGCGGCGAGCACGCCCCACCAGAAACCGTTCACGACCAGACCGAAATGGATGAGCGACGAGATCCATGCCACGAGCAGAAGCAGCAGGCCGTTCACGATGAGCGCGATCAACCCGAGCGTCAGCACGTAGACCGGGAACGCGACCACGCGGATGAGGGTACCGACGATGCCGTTCACAATGCCGAAGATGAGGGCGACCAGAAGGTAGGTGAACACTGTCGGGACGACTCCCGAGGCGAAGGGTTCGACCGCGATCCCGCCACTGACGATGAGCGTTGTGAGCCAGAGCGCAACCGCATTGATGATCAGCCGGACCAGGAAGCGTGCCATGCGACAACTATAAGCTGGCGGGGTGAGTACAGCAGGGACGCCTCGCGTTCGACTTCGCGCCGATATTACGGCACTCTCGGCCTACCGCCAGGGCAAGCCGGCCGCCGATGACGCGTTCAAGCTGTCCTCGAACGAGAACCCGTTCGAACCCATCCCAGCGGTGCTTGATGCGATCGCCGAATCATCGATCAACCGATACCCGGATGCGCTGGCACTGGAACTGCGCACCCGGCTGGGTGAGCGGTTCGGCGTCGGCATCGGACAGGTGCACCTGGGCGCCGGATCCGTGTCGATCCTGGCCCAATTGATCCAGGCCGCAGCGGGTCCGGGGGATGAGGTCATCTACGCGTGGCGCAGCTTCGAGGCATACCCGGGCCTCGTCGCGGTCGCGCACGCCACCAGCGTCACCGTGCCGAACGACTCGGAGGGCAGGCACGACCTGCCGGCGATGGCCGCAGCCGTCACGGATCGCACCCGCCTGGTGATCGTCTGCAGCCCGAACAATCCCACGAGCACGATCGTGACCGCCGATGAGTTCGATGCGTTCATGGCTGAGATCCCCGAAAGCGTGCTCGTGCTGCTCGACGAGGCATACGCGGAATTCGTCACCGACGAGTCGTCGGTCGATGGTCGCGGACTGCTCATGCAGTACGCGAACCTAGTCGTGCTGCGCACCTTTTCCAAGGCATACGGTCTGGCCGGCCTGCGGATCGGCTACGCCGTCGGCCCCGAGTACGTGCTCGACGCCGCCCGCACGACAGCGATTCCCCTGTCAGTCACCGAGCCGGCTCAGCGTGGGGCCCTCGCGTCGCTCGAGCACGAGGAGGTGCTTCTCGAACGAGTTGCTCATCTATCCATGCTGCGCGATGAGGTGTGGCGGGCCCTGGTCGACCAGGGCTGGCACGTGCCGAAGCCGCAGGGGAATTTCGTCTGGCTTGAGACGGGTGGGATGACAGAGCGGGCGGCGGAGATCTTCGCTGAGCACGGAATAGTGGCTCGCGCGCTCGGCGATGACGGAATCCGGGTCTCGATCGGCGAAACCCAGTCTGTGGAGAAACTCCTAAGGGCTGCGGCGGAGGTTGTCCGCAATCTACCAACTGCGGCCGCGGTCACCGCGTTAGATTAGACCGCGTGCCCACAACACCCCGGATGATTCAGCTGCTGTCTGCTGACGGAAAGCTCAAGTCCGACGCAGGCGCCGCCGAGTATCTTCCGTACATTGACGCGCTCGGCGACGACGAGCTACGGCAATTCCATCGGGACATGGTCATCACCCGCCGTTTCGACCTCGAGGCCACGAATCTTCAGCGCCAGGGCCAGCTCGCACTCTGGCCGCCGAGCCAGGGGCAGGAGGCCGCGCAGGTGGGCTCGGCACGGGCCAGCCGGCCGCAGGATCACATCTTCCCGTCGTATCGCGAGCACTCCATCGCGATGATCCGCGGGCTCGACATGCTCGACGTGGTCCGGGTAATGCGCGGTGTGAGCAACGGCGGCTGGGATCCTTCGGCCAACAACAACTTCCACCTCTATACGCTCGTGCTCGGTTCGCAGGCGTTGCACGCGACCGGCTATGCGATGGGTGTCACCCTTGACGGGGCGACCGGGACCGGCGACCTGGAGCGGGACGAGGCCGTGATGGTCTACTTCGGCGACGGGTCGACCAGCCAAGGGGATGTCAGCGAAGCGCTGGTCTTCGCCGCCAGCTTCCAGGCCCCCACGGTGTTCTTCCTGCAGAACAACCAATGGGCGATCTCGGTGCCCGTGAGTGTGCAGTCGCGCGTGCCCCTGTATCTCCGCGCCGGTGGATTCGGCATTCCCGGCATCCAGATCGACGGCAACGACGTGCTGGCCAGCTACGCGGTGACACGAAAGAATCTCGACGAAGCGCGCGAGGGCGGTGGGCCCCGGTTGATCGAGGCGATCACCTACCGGATGGGTGCACACACCACCAGCGATGACCCCACCAAGTACCGTCAGGACGCAGATGTCGACGAGTGGGTGCTGAAGGACCCGATCACCCGCTTCGAGGCCTACCTTCGCGGCCGGGGCGAGGGCGATGCCTTCTTCGCCGATACGGCGACGGAGGCCGAGGACTTCGCCGCCGACTTGCGCACGCGCACCATTGCGCTCGGCCCGCCGTCGCCGGACGACTTCTTCGACACCGTCTACACGGAGTACCACCCCGTGACCGAGCAACAGAAGCAGTGGCTGACCGACTATGAGGCGTCCTTCGGGGGTGGCGCGTGAGCGATTCGGCCCAGACCGAAGAACTGCCTCTGGTGAAGGCGCTGAACGCCGGATTGCGCAAGGCGCTCGCCGACAACCCGAAGGTGCTGCTGATGGGCGAGGACATCGGCCCGCTCGGTGGCGTGTTCCGCGTGACCGAGGGGCTGCAGGCCGAGTTCGGCGTGAATCGTGTCTTCGATACCCCGCTCGCAGAGTCGGGAATCGTCGGCACCGCCATCGGTCTCGCGATGCGCGGCTACCGGCCGGTGTGCGAGATCCAGTTCGACGGCTTCATCTTCCCCGCCTTCGACCAGATCACCACCCAGCTGGCGAAGCTGACCGCCCGTCACGAGGGCAAGGTGCCGATGCCGGTCGTCATCCGGGTACCGTACGGCGGCCACATCGGGGCGGTCGAGCATCACCAGGAGAGCCCGGAGGCGTATTTCGCCCACACCGCGGGGCTGCGGCTCGTGAGTCCGAGCACCCCTAACGACGCCTACTGGATGATCCAGGAAGCGATCGCATCCCAGGATCCTGTGCTGTTCTTCGAACCGAAGAGCCGCTACTGGCATAAGGGCCCCGTCGACTTCTCGGCCAGCCCGTCTCCGCTCCACTCGAGCCGGGTCGTGCGCGAGGGCACCGAGGTCACAGTGGTCGGTCACGGCGCGATGGTGAACGTGCTGCTGCAGGCGGCCGAATTGGCCGCCGCCGAGGGCACCAGCCTGGAGGTCATCGACCTGAGGTCGCTGTCGCCGATCGACTACGAGCCGATCATCGCGTCCGTGCAGAAGACGGGCAGGCTGGTCGTCGCCTCGGAGGCCCCCGGTTTCGTCAGCATCTCATCCGAGATCGCGGCGACCGTCACCGAGCGAGCCTTCTACTCGCTCGAGTCCCCGGTGCTGCGGGTGGCCGGCTTCGACACCCCGTTCCCACCGGCGAAGCTCGAATCGACCTACCTCCCCGATGCAGACCGCGTACTCGAGGCCGTCGACCGCGCACTGGCGTATTGAGACTGGAGTCACAATGAGCACCTCGCAGTTCGAACTACCGGATGTCGGCGAAGGCCTGACCGAAGCCGAGATCGTCTCGTGGCGGGTCGCTCCCGGTGACGCGGTCGCGATCAACCAGGTGCTCGTGGAGATCGAAACCGCGAAGTCGCTCGTCGAGCTCCCTTCGCCATTCGCCGGTGTCGTGGAGGAGCTGCTGGTCGAAGAGGGACAGACGGTCGACGTCGGCACCCCCATCATCTCCGTCACCGCCGAGGGTGACGCGCCTTCCGCTCCCACCCCTTCCGTCGTCGCCGACACCGCGGCGAGCATAAGCGCAGAAGCCGACGGCGCAGAAGGCGGCGGCGCCGTGCTCGTCGGCTACGGGCTGAAGGGAGCGATCTCGTCGCGTCGGAACCGCTCGGCGGCGCCGGCGGCCGGACCGGTGCCCAAGGCTTCGGCACAGAAGGCTGCCACCCGCCCCGCGTCCGTGCCCGCGGCATCCGCAGCGGCGATCATCGCGAAACCACCGATCCGCAAGCTGGCCAAGGACCTTGGCGTCGACCTCGCCGAGGTGATCGCGACCGGCCTCGCCGGCGAGATCACCCGCGACGACGTGGTACGCCAGGCTTCGCAGGCGAGCCTGTTCCACAACATCGAGACGCCGGCCTGGTCCGAGGAGCGCGAGGAGCGCATTCCGGTGAAGGGTGTGCGCAAGGCGATTGCGACCGCGATGGTGACGAGCGCGTTCACGGCACCGCACGTGAGCATCTTCGTGGATGTCGACGCGACCCGCACCATGGAGTTCGTCGCCCGGCTGAAGAACTCGGTCGACTTCGCCGGCATCAAGGTCTCACCGCTGCTCATCGTGGCGAAGGCGATGATCTGGGCGGTGCGCCGCAACCCCACGGTCAACGCCCAGTGGACCGACAGCGAGATCATCGTCAAGCACTACGTGAACTTCGGAATCGCCGCGGCCACACCGCGTGGGCTGCTGGTGCCGAACATCAAGGACGCGCAGGACCTGTCACTGCGCGACCTCGCCATCGCCATCGAGCAGCTCACGCTGAAGGCGCGCGACGGTAAAACTCCGCCGGAAGACATGGCGAACGGCACCATCACCGTGACAAACATCGGTGTGTTCGGCATGGATTTCGCCACACCGATTCTCAACCCGGGCGAGGTCGGCATCGTCGCGTTCGGCACGGTGAAGCAGAAGCCGTGGGTGGTGGATGGCGAGGTGCGGCCGCGATTCGTCACGACCCTGGGCGGCAGCTTCGACCACAGGGTCGTGGACGGGGATGTCGTTAGCCGGTTCATGGCCGATGTCGCGGCGGTCATCGAGGAGCCGGCCCTCCTGCTCGACTAGTGTGTATGCTATCGATAACAATTCTCATTACCGTTATCGATGCTCCTTAGAAAGCACAAGCATGCGCACTGCAGCAATCATCGCAACCTCAGCCCTGCTCCTCACCGGATGCGCGGCCTCGACCCCCGCTCCGCACGGCATCAGCATCGTGGCCTCCACCGACGTGTGGGGCGACATCGCGAAACAGATCGCCGGGCACGACGCGACGATCACCTCGATCATCACCGACCCGAGCCAGGATCCGCACTCCTACCAGGCCGACGCCCAGGTGCAGCTGGCGTTGTCGAAGGCCGACGTCGTGATCGAGAACGGGGGCGGCTACGACGACTTCGTCGACACCATGCTCAAGGCGGCGAGCAATCCGACGGTGAAGGTTCTCAACGCGGTGAAGCTCACGGGTGTGACGGAGGACCCGATCATCCACGACGTGAACGAGCATGTCTGGTACGACTTCCCCGGCGTGCAGAAGGTTGCGGCGAAGCTCACCGCGACCCTGTCAGCGCTCGACTCGTCGAAGGCGGCGGACTTCGCGGCCAGGGAGAAGACCTTCGACGCGGCTCTCGCCACGCTCGAGAACTCTGAGGCACGGCTGAAGGCGTCCGCGAGCGGCACCGGAGTCGCGATCACCGAGCCGGTGCCCCTGTACATGCTCGAGGCATCCGGGTTCGTGGACAAGACGCCGCCGGCCTTCAGCTCGGCGATCGAGAACGGCACCGATGTCGCGCCGCTGCTGCTTCAGCAGACCCTCGCCCTGTTCTCGAAACACGAGGTGAAGC
>JAZJYU010000058.1:0-6658 GCA_040390225.1 Actinomycetota bacterium
CGATCCAGTAGTCGACTCCGAGAACCTCGGTGGCAGGTGTTTGTCCCGGGCCCATCGGCACCGGCACCCAGAGGCTGTGGCCGACCATCCCGTGCTGTCGCGAGGCGTTGATCTTCGCGACGGAGTCTGCATGGAATGCCGCAGCGGCGGCGGCGTAGGAGCTGACGGGGGCGCGCATCAGGCCGACGGCGCCGGCGGACCGCCCCGACGGTGCGGGGAGGCTGTAGCTGCCGAAGCCTTCGGCCGGCATCCACAGGGCCGGCTGATAGTCGGCCCAGAGCGCGCCGGCCCCCTCCTGCGTGCCCTTGTCGGCGAAGAACTGGCCGAGACCCTGCACGCTGTTCCAGGTGTCGAGGAACAGCAGGCGCGTCTCGGCGAGAGCCGGTATGTACACGTTGTGACTGAGGTCGCCCAGCGCCTTCGCCGCGGCGACCCCTGCGGCGCTGCCGGCCGTCATGTTGTGGAGGTCTGCAGACTTGTCGGGGGCGACACCCTTGGGCGTTCCGAGCACGGTGAGGAGGTAGATCTCGGCACCCGCGTCAGAGGGGAAATTCTGGTCGTTCACGGTGAGTCCTTTCATTGAAGGTGACGACTCCCGGCGGAAGCCGTCACCCATACGACGAACGGGACAGACCGCTTTTCGACACCCCACCGAAATCGGCTGTCTAGGCTTGACAGATGGCCACAGTCATCCTCGTCCGGCACGGCCGGACCGCGGCGAATGTCGCCGGCGTCCTGGCCGGACGGGCCGAAGGGGTCGGCTTGGACGAGCTGGGTCACGAGCAGGCCGTTCGTGCGGCAGAACGGCTCGCGGCCGTGCCGATCGCCGGCCTCGTGTCGAGTCCGCTCGAACGCTGCCAAACGACGGCTGCGCTGATCCTCGAGCGGCAGGTCACCCCGCCCACGCTCATCGTGGATGACCGCATGACCGAGTGCGACTACGGCGAATGGCAGGGCCGCTCGCTCGGTGAGCTCGCGAAGGAACCACTGTGGACCGTCGTGCAGACCGAGCCGTCACAGGCCGTCTTCCCGGGCGGTGAGTCGATGGCGGGTATGCAGGAACGGGCGGTGACCGCGATCCGCGAGCACGACGCCCGGTTCGAGGCGGAGCACGGGCCGGGCGCGGTCTGGGTCGCCGTGAGCCATGGCGACGTGATCAAGTCGATCCTCGCGGACGCGCTGGGGATGCACCTGGATCTGTTCCAGCGCATCGGCGTGTCGCCGGCATCCGTCTCCATCGTCCGTTACGGCGCGAGCCGGCCGGATGTGGTCGCGATGAATACCGGGTCCGGTGACCTCTCCTGGCTTGCAACCACCCCGCCACCTGCCGACGCGCCGGTGGGCGGCGGCTCGTAGAATCATGGGCATGCCCTCCATCGTCCACGGGTTCGACTGGCCCGACCGGGTCGTCGTCGGCACGGTCGGAGCACCCGGCGAGCGCTCGTTCTATCTGCAGGCACGCGCTGGCGCGCGCATCATCGCCGTCGCGCTCGAGAAGCAGCAGTCGGCGGCTCTCGCTGAGAAGATCGACGAACTGCTCGACGCGCTCGCCGATGCCGATGACACCCCGATCAGCATCCCGGCGGGAACGCCGGCAGAGCTGGTCGACAACGACCCGCTCGAGCAGCCGGTCGATCCGCAGTTCCGCACCGGGGTGATCAGTCTCGGCTGGGACCCGGCGACGGCGCAGGTCGTGATCGAGGCGTACCCGATCGTCGACGCCGAACCAGCGGACTACGAGGATGTGCCGGAACCCGACGAGGTGCTTCTGGTGCGCATCCCGGTCGGCACCGCCCGCGCCTTCGCGAAGCGCACGCTCGAGATCGTCGGCGCCGGCCGCGCGCTGTGCCCACTGTGCGGCGAACCCATGGATTCCGACGGGCACGTCTGCCCGTGACCGCCGACCTCGACTCAGGCGAGCTGGAGCTCACGGGTCGGATCAGTACCGCGTCCAATGCGACGTTTCTGGGTGCCATCGACGGCACCGAGGTCGTCTACAAGCCCATCGCCGGCGAGGCACCTCTGTGGGACTTCCCCGGCAACGATCTGGCCAATCGTGAGGTGGCCGCCTACCTGGTCTCGGAGGCTCTCGGCTGGGACATCGTTCCGCGCACCTGGCTGCGTGACGGCCCGCTCGGGCCCGGCATGGTGCAGCTCTGGTGCGAGCCTGACGCCGCGCAGGATGCCGTCGACCTGGTTCCGGCCGACCAGGTTCCGGATGCCGGCTGGCGTTTCGTCTTCGACGGAACGGACGAAGACGACCGCCCGGTCGCTCTCATCCACGAAGACACGAGTCCTCTCCGGCGCATGGCCGTGTTCGACGTCATCGTGAACAACGCCGACCGCAAGGGCGCCCACATCCTCGAGATGGCGGGCGGTCACCGCCACGGCGTCGACCACGGACTCACCTTTCATGTCGAGCACAAGCTGCGCACCGTGCTGTGGGGCTGGGTGGGCGAGCCGCTCACGCCCGAGGAGCTCGCCGGTGTGGAAAGCGTGCTGACCCAGCTCGGCGGGTCGCTGGGAGCATCGCTCTCGGCGCTGGTCAGCGACCTTGAGCTGGCAGCCTTCGCCGGCCGCTGCGATCGGCTGCTGACCGACGGCCGATTTCCTGAACCTCGCGGCGATATGCCCGCTGTGCCATGGCCGTTGTTCTGAGCAGCCCGTCAGACGGCGAGGATGAAGAGGCCGGCGATGGTCTGGTCATCCCGGAACGAGATGCGAGCGGTGAAGTCTCCCGCCTCGAACGCGAGCGGAGTGTTGGTGATCGTGATGTCGGCCGCGCGCGTCGCCTCCGTCTGGCCGCGACGCTCGTAGGCTCCGGCCATCCCGATCACCTGCGCCCAGGCGACGGCGAGTCCTTCCGCGTTCAGTCTCTCGCGCACCGTGTCGTCGCACCGATCGATGACGACCTCCCACTTGCCACGGGCGAGCTCGTCGATGACCGTCCCGGCGAGGGCAGCCGCCTCGGGCAGTGGTGTGGTGTTCATGGTTTCTCCGGTTCGCGGGTCGATGGGCTTGCCGAAGCGCTGGAAGGCGGCCTGGCGCGAGATGCCGAGCACGTCGCCTATCTCCTGCCAGGTGCGCCCCGTTCCGCGAGCACGCTCAACTGCGGCCGCGAGCAGCGCTGTTGCGTCGGCCTGAATCTCGACGGACGCACGAACGGCATGTAGCGGATCGTGCTCGTCACTCAGCACCGGCGCGGCCACCACCGCGGCGACCTCGCGCTGGAGTCGGCCGGCGATGGTGACGAATTCGTCGATCATTCGTAAATCTTATATTGACAACTGCGAACTTTGTCAATTGAATATAGACATGTTTAGAACTGTTGCATCGATGACGGCGGCGAACCTCTTTGCGCTGCCGACCGGGCTTCTGGTGACGCTCGGGGCGGTCGCCGCCGCCGAGGTGGTGCTCGACGTGATCGCCATCGTCGATCTCGTTCGCCGGCCGGTCGAGCGGGTGACGCTCGGCAACAAGTGGGTATGGGCGGCGCTCATCGTGTTCATCAACCTCATCGGCGCCATCCTCTATTTCGCGATCGGACGTAAAGGCGCCCCGCCGGCCGAGAATGTCGCCCCGACCTCCATCTCTCGGGGCGATGCCGCGCCCGTGGCAGACGCACTCTACGGGCGACGCGAGGACTCCGGCGCAGAATGAACGACGCCATCGCGGCGCGCGCGCTGACCAAGACCTACGGCACGAAGCGGGCACTGGATTCGGTGGACCTCACTGTCGAGGAAGGGTCGATCTTCGGCTTCCTCGGGCCCAACGGCGCGGGCAAGACCACCATGCTCCGGTTGATGACCGGCCTGGCGCGCCCGAGTGAGGGCACCATCTCGGTTCTCGGTCACGATGTCGCAACCGCGGGAAATGCGGTGCGGGCGGAAATCGGCTTCCTTCCCGATGTGCCCGCCTTCTACGACTGGATGACCGCCGGGCAATTCCTCGTCTTCGCCGGTGGCCTGTTCAGGCTCGGGGGCGAACTGCTCGGCGAGCGAGTGGACATGCTCCTCGACCTCGCGGGACTGGCCGGCACGAAGACCCGGATCGGGGGTTACTCGCGAGGCATGAAGCAGCGACTCGGCATCGCGCAGGCACTGATCAACGCGCCGCGCCTTCTGCTGCTCGACGAGCCGACCAGCGCGCTCGACCCGATCGGCCGCAAGGACGTGCTCGACATGGTCGCGTCGCTGCGCGGCCGCACCACCGTGTTCTTCTCGACGCACATCCTCGGCGACGTCGAGCGGGTCTGCGACTCGGTCGCGATTCTCGACCACGGCAGCATCGTGGCGGATGCGCCCATCGACGACCTCAAGAAACGGTACGGACAGCAGAAGGTGGTGATCCAGGTCACCGATGGCGCCGCCGCGGTCGCCGCCGCCATCGGGGAACAGGACTGGGCGACATCCGTGACCGTCGGAGCCGAGGGCGAGATCGGGGTGACGGTGTCGGACGTCGAGGCGGCGCGGCACAGGATCCCGGCACTGATCGCCGCCCAGCAGACCGGGCTCGTGCGGATTGAGGCGGGCGAGATGGGCCTCGAAGAGGTCTTCGTCGAACTGGTCGGAGGAGCCAAGTCGTGAACGGCGCTCTCGTGTTCGCGCGCAAGGAGGTGCGGGAGATCCTCCACACCTGGCGCATCTGGGTGCTGCCCGCCATCATGCTGTTCTTCGCGGCCAGCGGCCCGTTCGTCGCCCGCTTCACCCCGCAGATCGTCGGTGCTGTCGGCGGAACAGCCCTCGGCCACCTCGTGCTCCCGACGCCGACCTACCTCGACGCGTACGGCGGGTGGGTCAAGAACCTGTCGCAGATCACCCTGTTCGCCCTCATCATCATCTACGGCGGCATCGTCTCCTCAGAACTCAAGGGCGGCACCGCCCTCCTGGTTCTCACCAAGCCGCTGTCGCGCACCGCCTTCGTCGTCGTCAAGGTGGTCGTCAACTGCGCCTTCGTCGCCATCGTGCTCTGCGCGGGCACCCTGGTCACCTGGGCGATCACCGCCGGCGTGTTCGGCACCGCCCCCGCCGGCCCGCTGTGGTCGGCCGCCGCCGTCTGGCTCGTCCTCGCCGTGCTCTACATCGCGCTGCTCACGTTCCTCTCGGTCGCGATCGGATCGGCAGCGGGAGCCTCGGGGGCCGGGATCGGCGCCTTCGCCGTGCTCTCGATCGCCTCGATCTGGAAACCGCTCAGCGACTACTCCCCGGCCGGTCTCGCCGGCCAGGCCGCATCCCTCGCCACACGCGGCACCTCGCCATCCGCCCTGTGGCCGGTACTCACGTCGCTCGCGGTGTCGGTCATCCTCGTCGTGGGCGCGGCCGCAGCGTTCCGCCGCAAGGAGCTCTGATTCGTGCCGGCATCCACCGGACGAAGGATACGGGAGTGACCGCGGGATGGATGGTGCGCGCCGGTGCGCGCCGCTAGCTTTGCGGCATGAACCTCATCCCGCTCACCGGAATCATCGCCATCGTCGGCGTCGCCGTCACCATCGCCAGCCTCGGCTACCTGCACATCGCCCCTACGGGCCTCTCCCCCATCAGGAACGCGGTCAGCGAGTACGGCATCTCGCCATACCGGCGCTGGTATCGGGTCGCCACGATCGCGCTCGGCATCGCCGGCCTCGCGACCGCCCTCATCCTGCAACTCGCGCTCAGGGGCACGCTCCCCGCGGTGATCCTCCTGATCATCTTCGGCGTGGCCCGGCTGCTCATCAGCTGGTCGCCGATGGATGCCGCCGGCGCGGCGAGAACACGCACCGGCCGAATCCACAACCTGCTCGCCATCGCCGCCTTCGCCACTGCGACAGCCGCAGGCTTCCTGGCCGCCGGACCGATCGCGGCGGATCCGCACTGGGCGGGCTTCTCGCCGGCGGCGACCGTCTTCACCTGGGTCATGGCAGTGGGGAGTGCCGGGGTGATTCTCGCCACGGCATCCGCGCCGCTCCGTCGTCTCTTCGGTGTCTTCGAGCGCACGATCTACGTCGGCATCATCGGGTGGATCACGGTGCTCGCGATCGCCAGTGCGACGGCCGGCTGACTCTCACGCCGCCCAGCGGCCTAGCGGGGCAATGACACGTCCCCGCACAGGTGCACCTGCACGCCGAGGCAGGCGAACAGTGCCGCCTTGGCCGCCAGGGCACGATCGGCGGTCTCCGCATCCGGCGCGTAGACCAGCTGGGCGTGGTTGGCCTTGTGTCGTGCCATGAACTGGTCACGATCGATTCCGTGCAGCACCACGTGCATGATCGGCCACTCCGGGTTGGTCGCCTGCCAGCGGCGTTCGGTTTCGACCGCCGGCAGCTCGACGGCACTCGCCCTGCCGATGTCGAGGTGCAGCACACCGCCCTCGATGTATAGGCGAGACCACACGACCTCCCCCGCCCGCGACACGCCCTTGATCGTGGATCCGCCCAGCGGGAAGTAGATCGGGTTCTGCCGCCAACCCACCGCACCCGCGTAGCCGCCATCGAGGTGCGACGGGGGAACGGAGCCGGAGATCTCGAACACCCAGACGAACTGCCCGTCGAATTCCTCACCCCACCGCACATCGTGGAGTGTGGTCGCCGGATCGAGACCCATCGCGGTCCAGACCCGGTTGGTCACCAGCGCATCGACGGCGACGCCCCAATCCGCCTCATTGGCGAGCGGGAGCGCCCGGC
>JAZJYU010000058.1:6668-7178 GCA_040390225.1 Actinomycetota bacterium
TTCTCTCATCATATTGCGGAGCTTGATGATTCGCGGTCTTGTCGAGCGGCTTCCCGATCCCGGACAGCCCTCCGCGTTCTTATACCAACCGACCTTCGACCTTATGAAGCAGCTTGGCTTGCGCGGTAAGGAAGACCTGCCGGAGTACCACGCGGCCCTCGAACAGCACGCGGGCGCCATCACGACTCGTCACGGGCGGACGGTCGACATTGTTGATGAGACCCTCCGCCAGGTCGGATGCCGGGCAGATGTCTTTGAGACCCTGCTGGTACTGGATGCCCACCCCGTCGAGCCCGTAGTCGTCGCTGATCCGCAGGATGGCGATATACATCTTGTACTGCCAGGTGAGCTGGGCGGGGGTGAGATCCGTCGTCTCGTCCTCGCCGAGTAGGAAGGTCATGCCACGCGATTCCAGCCAGGCGCCTACCGCGGCGGCCTCGGCATCCGGAACCTTCTGCATCTCCGCCCAGAGCGCGCTCTGCGAGAGCCTCTCCTTATATATTCCGAGAG
>JAZJYU010000059.1:0-6799 GCA_040390225.1 Actinomycetota bacterium
ATCAGCGCCAGCGGCGTGCCCACCCACGTCGTGCTGCTCACGGGCGTCGCCGGTCTGCTCGCCGGCGCGCTCTCGATGGGCGCTGGCGAGTATGTGTCGGTGCGTTCGCAGCGGGAGTTGCTCGAGGCGTCTGCGCCCGATCCGGACAGTGACACCGCTCTTCCGCACCTCGACGTCAACGCGAACGAACTGAGCCTCGTCTACCGGGCCCGCGGCATGAGCGAGGCGGAAGCCGATGCGCATGCGGCGGAGGTGCTTCGCGACAACAGCCTCGCCGTCACCGAGGAGCGGGACGAGCATGAATCGGTCGGCACGAGTCTCGGCGCGGCCGTCTCCAGCTTCTGCTTCTTCGCGTCCGGTGCGATCATCCCGATCATCCCGTACCTGTTCGGTCTGGGCGGAGTGACCGCCGTCGTGGTGGCGGCCGTGCTGGTCGGACTCGCGCTGCTGGGCACCGGTGCCGTCGTCGGCGTGCTCTCCGGCGGTCCGCCGTTTCGGCGTGCCATCCGCCAGTTGCTCATCGGGTTCGGCGCGGCAGCGGTCACCTACGTACTGGGTCTGCTGCTCAAAACGGGCGGGGTGGGCTAAGCCAGCTCGTTCAGCACGGTGACCGGAACGTCGGCGTGCACGTCATCCGCCCCGTACATGAGCAGAGCGCTGAACCGCATGGGCGGGCGCACCGATGCCAGCCAGTGCTCGTCGAACGGCGCGACGATCACCGTGGTACCCATGGCGAAGCCATCACCGGCCAGTTCGTGCAGGTGCGGCACGGCCTGGTCGATCACGAAATAGCGGCGCAGTTCGCCTCTCGCCAGGGTGAGGCCGAACTGAATCCTGTCATTCGGCCGTCCGCCGTCGACATAGAGGCAGAGCATGAGCGGTGCCGGGTCAGGCGGCAGCGGCCGGTCGAGCTTGAACCGGATCCAGATGCGGCCGAGCGACCTCGACAGGCTGACGGTCACCAGTCGCGGTGCGTCGTCACCCCGGGTTCCCGCATGCATGCCGCATACGGTAGGCCGGGAGGGCCGGAATTACTAGGCGACCGCGGGGAGAGGCACGAACACATCGATCGCGTCGTGCAGTGCCGAGAAGAACTGCGGTTCCGTCGGGGCGCTGAGCTGAAGCAGCTCGTAGACGCCCGCGACGTGGTTGACGAAGCCGACGACCCCGCATCCCGTGACGGATTCCTGCAGGCGATCGTAGATCACCCAGTCCGTCTCGTTGAGCTTCACTACCTCGATCTGTTCGTCGTGCGTGTAGTTCGTCATGGCTTCAGTGAACCCGATTCGGCATTCCGGGTTCTACCGGTTGAACTTCCAGCCGAGGCGACGTATAGGGGCGCGGGGAACGTCGTCCGCGGGCGATATGGTCGCCGAATGAACTTCGATCCCGATGACGGAACCTGCGCATGGGCGAACAGCTCACAGGAGATGCGGGCGTACCACGACAGCGAATGGGGCGTGCCGTCACGCGACGACCAGCACCTGTTCGAGATGCTCACGCTCGAAGGGGCACAGGCCGGGTTGTCATGGTCGATGGTGCTGAAACGCCGTTCGGGCTACGCGGCGGCGTTCGAGGGCTTCGACATCGCCCGGGTGGCCGCGCTGGCGGATGCCCGGCTGGAGCAGCTGCGCGACGACCCCGGAATCGTGCGCAACCGCGCCAAGATCCTCTCGACGAGATCCAATGCCGCGGCCATTCTCGCCCTCGGCTCGTTCTCCGACTACCTGTGGAGCTGGGTCGACGGTGCGCCGATCGTCAACCGCCCGCGCGGCGTGGGTGAACTGCCCGCGCACACCGAGTTGTCCGACCGGTTGTCGAAAGATCTCAAGAAGCGCGGCTTCTCGTTCGTGGGCACGACGATCGTCTATTCGCTCATGCAGGCCGTGGGGATGGTCGACGATCATGTGATCGGGTGCCCCGCGAAGCGCACCTAGATCCTCGAACTCGCTCGGGGCGCCTGAGGGCGGGGCCGGTCTGGCTCGAGCGCTGTTCAGCGCGGCTCTGCCGCCTCCGGCGGATTCGCGTTGGCCGGGATCCTCCGGTCGAGCAGTGTCAGCAGCACCATCACCACGCCGATCGCCGCGAGAGCCAGCGAGAGCACGTGCAGGCCGGCATCGGTTGCGACCGCCCCGAAGCTGAGGCCGATGACGCTGGATGAGAAGATGGCCGCCAGGTTCGTCGAGGTGCGGAGGAGGCCCGCGCCGACCGCGATCTCGTCGGGCGGAGTCTCGATATAGAGGGTGGCCTGGTTGGCGAAACCGCCGAGCCCGTTGGTCAGGCCTACCAGCAGCGACATCCCGATCAGAACCCAGATCGGCGACGTGTCGGTGACGAGCGCGCCCACCGCAGCGGCCGCGACCAGTGCTGCACCGGAAAGGATCAACGGCCAGCGCACCCAGCCCCGGCCCGAGACGAAGCGGGCGACGATGATGCTCAGCACGGACAGCGGGATGAGAACCAGGCCAACGACGGACGCGCTCAGCCCGCGGCTCTGCTCCATCCACTGGCTGACCCCGTAGAGCATCGCGTAGGTGCCGAGCGAGAGAAGCACCTGCCTGAGGTAGGTGCGTTGCAAGGGCTTACGCCGCGCCAGCATCCGCACGTCGATCATCGGTCGCGTCGCCCGCCGTTCCCACAGCACCAGTGCGACGGCGACGAGAACGGCGACGGCGAGCAGCCACCAGGCCGGATGCTTCAGGTCGCCGAGGAAGAACAGCAGCGCCGTGATCGTGCCCGCGAACAGAACGATGCCGGGGAGGTCGAGCGAGACGATGAGCTTCTCGCGCCCCTCCTCCGGAACCGGATCGTCCTTGGCGACGCCGACGAAGGTGAGAACAATGCTGATGATCGCCAGCGGGATGTTGACGGCGAACAGCGCGCGCCATCCGAACGCGCCGGTGAGCAGACCGCCGAGCGGAAGGCCGATGACAGCGGTCACCTGCGCCGCGATCGAGAAGTTGCCGAGCACGCGCGTCGGCACTCCCGTGCCGAGGCCGTCGGCGCGCTTGCGCACCAGCGCCATCGCGGTGGGAAACGCGGCGGCGGTACCGATACCGATCAGGGCGCGCGACACGAGCAGGAATGCGAAGCTCGGCGCCAGCGTTCCGATGAGGCCCGCGACCAGCAGGATGCCCACCCCGATGAGAAAGATCCGCCGCGGCCCGAAGACTGTCGACAGTTTGCCCATCGTGGGCTGGGACACCGCACTGGACAGGTACAGGATCGAGACGAGCGACGCGGTCGTGCCTGGCCCCGCGTGAAAGTCGAGGCCGATCCCGACGAGTGCCGTCGCCAGCATCGAGGTGTTGATCGGGTTGAGCGTCGAGCCGAGCAGGAGTGGAGCGGTGAAGCGCCAGCCGAAGGGTTTGGCGGGCACCTCGGTGCCGGTCGTCATGAGCGCGCCGCGAGCAGTTCCAGCACATCGGCGGTGGTTCCGGTCTCGGCGATGCGCGGGAAGACCGCGCGGACGCTGTGCTCGTGCACGTCGATGCTGCGGTCCGTCATCGCGTCGGTGACGAGAGCCACGTTGTACCCGTACTCGTGCGCCTGGCGCGCGGTCGCTTCGACACCGGATCCGGTGGCGATGCCGATGACGAACACCTGGGTGACGCCGAGTGCCGCGAGCTTCTCGTGCAGGCCCGTGTTGGTGAACGCGCCCCGGCTGTACTTGGTGACCAGGTGGTCGGAGGGGTGCTGGTCGAGGTCGTCGATCAGCTCGTCCCAACCGTCGGGGTAGCCGGCGGTGGTCGCGCGGCCGGCATCCGTGCGCCCTCCGGGAGCGCCGGATACGTTCACCAGTACCACGGGCAGGTGGTGCGCCCGGAACGAGTCGAGCAACTGGCGGGATCGCGCGACGATCTCGGGTACCGGATGGGCTGCCTCGATACCGACGACGCCCTTCTGAAGGTCGATGACGACGAGCGCCGCGGTGTGGTCGAGTTCGGTGATGGGCATGTGATCGTCTCTTATCTGTCCAGTACACGGCGGAGCGCCGCGATGCTTCGGGCGAGCTCGTCCAGTTCCCGGGGGCTGAGCTCGGAGCTCACCGCGGAGTGCAGCCAGTTGGTTCGTGCGTCACGGCCGGCGTTGTACTCCTCGAGCGCTCCCGGCGTGAGCGACCAGAGTGTCTGGCGGCCATCGGTCGGGTGCGGCGAGCCTGTCACGGCGCCGATCGTCTCGAGCGAAGAGACGATGGCCCCCATCGACTGTGGCCGCATGTTCTCGACCGCCGCGAGGGTGGTGACGGTCGCGGGGCCGTGCTTTGCGAGGTTGGCGATCACGGTCAGCTGAGAGCTGGTGTATTCGCCGCTCGACCCCTCGGACTGCATGCGTCGCCGCAGCGCCGAGACGACGGCGCGCAACTCATCCGCGACCTCGATCGCCCGTTCCCGGCTCATGCTTCGACTGTAGCATCTATGAAGGTAAACTTCAAAGGTTGCCTTACTAAGTCGGGTTCGAGTGCGCCGGCCAGCAGCCGATGGCAATCAATCCTGAGGATGATGCGGCCACCCGCGGTACCGGCATACGGTGAGTGAATGAGTCGCCTGGTTCGCTGGTTCGCCGCCCTGCTCGTCATCACCGCCGTGTTCGCGACCATCTACGTCGTCATGCAGCAGGTGGAAAGACAGGGAGCGGATGACGCGCCCGCTCGGCTCGCCAGCCAGGTCGCTTCCCAGCTGGTCGCCGGCGTCACGCCGCGCCCGGCCGCCGAGGACCGGGTCGATCTCGCGACGAGCACCGCGCTCTTCTACGTCGTGTACGACGTGAACGGCCGAGCGGCTGACGGCACCGGATACCTGGGCGGCACCCTGGCGACGGTTCCCCCCGGTGTCGTGGCCGCCGGTCGCACGAGCGCGGGCGATCATGTCACGTGGCAGACGAGCGACGGGCTGCGGTTCGCGGTCGTCGTGCGGCGCTCGGGTGCCAGTGTCGTGCTCGCCGGGCAGTCCCTCGCGCCCACCGAGACCCGCATCGACGGCCTGGGTCTTCTCGTGCTCGCCGCGTGGCTGGCCGCCGCGGCTCTGCTCGTGATCGCGTTCTTCGTGGACCGCGCGCTGCGTGCGATCGAATGAGGCCAGCCTTCCCTAGCTAGACGATCGCACCCGTGGCTGCTTCGATGAAGCATGACCACAACCGACTTCGTCATGCAGCCGGACGAACCGCATCTTCCCGGCATCGCCCAGCGCCTCAATTGGCTGCGCGCCGGAGTACTCGGCGCGAATGACGGTATCGTCTCGGTCGCTGCGATCGTCGTCGGTGTCGCCGGCGCGACGAGCGCGAACGCGCCGATTCTCACGGCCGGACTGGCCGCACTCATAGGTGGTGCGATCTCGATGGCGCTCGGTGAGTACGTCTCGGTCAGCGGGCAGCGCGATAGCGAGCGCGCCCTGATCGCGAAAGAGAAGCGCGAACTCGAGGAGAGCCCGGAAGAGGAACTCGCTGAGCTGGCCGGCATCTACCAGTCGCGTGGCCTGACAGCGGCGACAGCGATGCAGGTGGCGAAGGAGCTCACGGCGAACGACGCGCTCGCCGCACACCTCTCGGCCGAACTCAACATCGACCAGAACGATGTCGTCAGTCCCTGGCACGCCGCTTTCGCATCGGCCGTCGCCTTCCTGGTCGGAGGGGTTCTGCCGCTCCTCGTCATCATGCTCACGCCGACGAGCGTAAGAGTGCCGATCACGTTCATCGTCGTGATCGTCGCCCTGGCGGGCACCGGCGTGCTGGGTGCCCGGCTCGGAGGCAGCCGTCCGCTTCGCGCGGCGATCCGCGTCGTCATCGGCGGTGCCGCCGCACTCGCCGCGACCTTCACCATCGGCGCGCTGCTCGGGACCAGCGGGATCGCGTGACCCCCGGTCCTCGGATCCTCGTCGTCGAGGACGACGAGGAGATGAGCGCACTGATCGCCCAGGGCCTCACGGCCGAGGGTTACCAGGTCACGGTGGTGACGAACGGCATGGACGCGCTGATCGAAGCGGCCGGAGGCGAGTTCTCGGCGGCGGCCATCGATGTGATGATGCCCGAGATGTCCGGGTTCGAGGTCTGCCGGCACTTGCGCAACCACGGGAACTCGCTCCCGGTACTGCTGGTGACCGCCCGGGATGCAGTCGAGGACCGTGTCTTCGGACTCGACTCGGGTGCCGACGACTACCTGACCAAGCCGTTCGCGTTCGCGGAATTCGCCGCTCGCATCCGTGCCCTGGTGCGCCGCGACGCCGCCGCCCCGAAGTCGGTCGTGCGGGCCGGGTCGATCGCACTCGACTCGTCGACGGTGCGCGCGACGGCGGAGGGCGAGGCCTTCCCACTCAGCTCCAAAGAATTCCTGTTGCTTCGATTCCTGGCGATCAACGCGGGACGCGCGGTCGCGCGCGCCGAGATACTTCAGGAGGTGTGGGGCACAGTGCGCAACATCGATCCGACGATCGTCGACCAGTACGTGAAGTACCTGCGGCGCAAACTGGAGACCGTTTCTGCCGGGTTCAGCATTCGTACGGTGCGCGGTCTGGGCTATGAGCTGAAGCTCGACCAGCCGCGGGAGGCGTGAGCGTGTTCTCCCGCTGGTCCATCCGCGTGCGAATCACGATCGGCAGCGTTCTCGTCGCCGCGGTCTTCTTCGGGGCGACCATGGTCGCGGTGCGCCTGGAGGTGAAATCCATCCTCCAGGACACCGACAGCTCGCTCGCCGCGAGTTTTCGTCGCCAAGATCCAGTAAGCAAAGGCGATGAAATTATGGAGGAGCGCCATCGCACCCAGAGTCAGGAGGGGCGCGAACCACGACCCCAGGATCAGGGGCGAA
>JAZJYU010000059.1:6809-21587 GCA_040390225.1 Actinomycetota bacterium
CTCGCTCGCCGCGAGCGACCTGACCACCTATGCGGCAGAGATCCTGAGGAACCCATCCGGGCTGAGCGATGACTCGGCCAATGGCGCCCTCGTCTACATCCGTGATCCTTCCGGCACCGTTCGATTCGATTCGATGACTCATGATCTGCACGAGGCGGTCGATCACCGAACAGCGACGAACGCTCAGCTGACTATCAGCGCGGATCGCACCGATTACAGCGTCGTCGGACGTGCAGTGACGACGGGCGATGGGGTCTGGGCACTCTGGGCGGCCAGAAGTGAAGCGTCCGACGAGCTGACCCTGTCGGCCTTCGACCGGATACTCATCGTCGGGGGACTGGCTCTTCTCGCCGGATTCGGACTCGCGTCATGGGTGCTTTCGACGGCCGCGCTCCGTCCCGTCACCAGGATGCGGTTGGAGGCGGAGAAGCTCGAGTCCGGTGACGGCTCCGGCAGGCTGCCGGTCGGGCCGGCGCAGGACGAGATCGCGGCGCTCGCGAACACTTTGAACGCATTCCTCGACCGTGTCCGGCGAACCACCGATCGCGAGCGACAGGTGCTCTCCGACGCGGCGCACGAGCTCCGCACCCCGCTCGCGGCACTCACGACACAGCTCGAACTGGCGCACGACAGTTTCGGCGACGCGGAGGCGCTCGCCGCCCAGGTCCTCGCCGCGGAGCGGTCGGTGACACGACTGTCGGCGCTGGCTGCGAACCTGCTCGCCCTGTCGAGGCTCGATGCCGGTGAGCTCGACCTCTCGACCAGTACGGCAGACCGCCTCGTCGACGAGTTCATGAACGGCGTGGACCGGGCGAGGCTGGTTGCGCTGTCGACGGACGCCGACGTCGCCTATTCACTGGGCGTTCCTGAAGCAGGTGCGGCATACCGTACGTCACCGACGGCGTTCTCCCGCATCATCGACAACCTGACAGCGAATGCGCTCTCGGCTGCGGGGACCAGGGGGCGAGTGACCATGTCGCTGCAGCAGCACGCGTCGCAGCTGATTCTCACCGTGACCGATGACGGGCCTGGCATGCCTCCCGACTTCCTCGCGCGGGCGTTCGACCGGTTCTCGCGCGCTGACGACTCCCGGGCCAGTTCGACCGGAGGTTCTGGGCTCGGACTCGCGCTCGTCCACGCCCTCAGTTCGGCCGCAGGCGGTTCGGTGGCCATCGAAAACCTCGAGCCCGGCTTCTCGGTGCGGGTCGCGCTTCCGGCCGTCAAGATGTAAGAACTCTCTTCCTGGCGGCCCCATCCTCCCGGCTTCCGCTTAGCCGTTCACGACATCCTTATTGAATCGTGAACGTTTGCTGACAGCGATGAGAGGGGCGGCGATGAGCGGATCGACAGGTCAGCGCACAATGGCTCGCGGCCCCGTGCGCCCGCGTCTCGATCACGCCAAGGAGTACCAGCGGCGTACCCGGCGATCCGACCTGATGGTCGTGCTCCTGTGGGCGTCCGCGGCCGCAGCCGTCGCCCTCTACCTGGCCTACGGCGGGGCGGGTAAATTCGGCACGGCGGCCGACGTGTTCACCAGCCTCGGGATCATCGCCGGACTCATCGGCACCGATTTCATCCTGGTCATGATCGTGCTGGCCGCTCGCATCCCCATCATCGATCGCACGGTCGGTCACGACCGCGCCATCGGTGTGCATCGCAGTCTGGGCAAGCCGGCCCTGTACCTCATCCTCGGTCACGCCGCGCTCCTGCTCATCGGCTACGGCATGGCCTCCGGCATCAATCCGATCGCCGAGATCGGCCAGATGCTCGCCATCCCCGACATGCCCATCGCATTCATCGGCACCGGCCTGCTCATCGCGGTCGTGATCACCTCCCTCGTAGCGGTCCGTCGCAAGTTCAGTTACGAAGGCTGGCATCTGGTGCACCTGCTCAGTTACGTGGCCGTTCTCGTGGCCCTGCCGCACGAATTGAGCGTCGGAGGCATGCTCGCCAACGGCACGCTGCAGCGGGCGTACTGGATCGCGCTCTACATCCTCGCGTTCGGCGCCATCGCGACCTACCGGTTCGCTGAGCCGCTGCTCTCCAGCATCCGGCATGGGATGCGGGTGTCGGCGGTCGAGCAGGTCGCTCCCGGCGTGGTCTCGATCACGATGTCTGGCCGCAATCTCGCGGCCTTGCGCTCCGCCGGAGGGCAGTTCTTCATCTGGCGGTTCTGGACCGGTCGCACCTGGTGGCACTCGCATCCGATCTCGCTGTCGGCCGTGCCCACCGATCGCGCCGCACGAATCACGGTTCGCAACCTCGGCACCGGGAGCAATGCGGTGAGCAGCGTCCCGGTGGGCACCCGGGTGTGGTTCGAGGGACCGTACGGGGTCTTCACGGATGCCGGACGAACGGCACCGAGACTCGCGGTCGTCGTTGCGGGCATCGGCATCACCCCGGTGCGCGCGTTTCTGGAGGACTCCAACCTGTTGCCCGGCGAGGCGACAATCCTGCTGCGGGCGTCCACCGAGGAAGAGACCTACCTGTGGGACGAGGTGATCGACCTGGCCCGCGCCAAGGGTGCACACGTCTACACGATGGTCGGGCCACGATCGCGGTCCGGACGCCGGTGGATGACCGGGGAAGACAACCGCCGGGGCGTCACCCTGCGCAGCATCTTCCCCGACCTGAAGAAGTCCGATCTCTACATCTGCGGCCCCACGGCCTGGCTCGACCTGGTCGAGGCCGAGGCGCGGGCCAATGGAATACCCGAGCATCAGCTCCACACAGAAAGGTTCGACTGGTGAGAACACGCGCAGCACTGGGAGGCATCTTCGCTTCGGCGGCGGTGCTCGGCATCGGCTGGCAGTTCGGCCACGCGGCGGCGGCGAGCTTCGCCGCGCAGGAGAACGCGTCGACGGCGAGCTCCAGCACGACCTCATCGCCGTCGGCGACGCCGTCCGTCTCACCGACTTCGACACCCTCCGCGACGCCGAGCGCGTCGGCGCCGGCCGCCGCGAGTGCGGCGAGCGGAACATACACCGGGGCCTCCGAGTCGACCCCGTTCGGTAACGTCCAGGTACAGATCGTGGTGTCGGCGGGAAAGATCACCGACGTGAAGGCGCTTCAGCTCACCGACCAGGGCGGTCGTTCCGTCGAGATCAGCAACTATGCCGCGCCCATTCTGCGCTCCGAAGTGCTGAAGGCGCAGTCGGCTAAGGTTCAAAACGTGAGCGGTGCGACATACACGACCGAGGGGTACGTCAGCTCGGCGCAGTCGGCGATCGACAAAGCACACCTGTGAACCACACGTTCCCGACCATGGGAACGATGGCCTCCCTCGACCTTTCGGGGGAGCCCTTCGACGCCGGGCCGGTTGAGGCGGTGTTCGACGAATACGACCGCACCTTCTCGCTGTACCGAGCGGACTCGGAACTCAGCCGCATCGCGTCGGGCGAGCTCCGCCTGACCGACGCCTCGGAGGTGGTGCGGTCCGCCTTCGCAGACGCCAATGACTGGCGGGCGCTGACTGCCGGCGCTTTCACCCCGAACCGCCCGGACGGCGTGGTCGATCTCGACGGGATCGTGAAGGCGCTGGCGATCGAGCGGGCGGGACTCGAACTCGCCGGGCTCTCGCGCTGGTGCCTGAACGTCGGGGGAGACGTGCTGGTCGCCCCGGGCAGCGAGTGGACGATAGGGATCGTCGACCCGGTCGATCGCACCCGGCTGCTCTGCTCGATCCTGCTCGCCGGTTCCCGGCGTGCCGTGGCGACCTCCGGAATCGGGGAGCGAGGCGAACACATCTGGCGCACAACGTCGGCCTCGCCCGAGGAGCTGGTGCAGGTGACCGTGATCGCAGACGACATCGTGACTGCCGACGTGCTCGCCACCGCCATCCTCTCCGGGGGGACGGCTTTCGCCGACATCGCAACCGCCCGCTGGCCGATCGATCTCATCACGGTCTCCCGCGCGGACGCGATCACGATGACACCAGGAGCACGGTCCGCACTCGCGTCTTAGCGTTGGGCGCGCGCGAGCCGCCTCCGTATCACGATGGCCCGCACGATTATCGGCCCGACGGAGAGCACGACGATGCCGACGAGCACGAGGTCGATGTACGACGAGACGAAGCCGGTGACGCCAGGGATGTGTGCGAGCCCGAAGCCCAGGCAGATGACGATGACCGACCAGAGCACTCCGCCCAGCAGATTGAAGGCGGTGAAGATTCGCTGAGGCATTCGCCCGACGCCGGCCACGACCGGCGCGAAGGTGCGGACGACCGGTACGAACCGGGCAAGCGTGACGGAGACCGAACCGAAGCGGTCGAAGAACGCGTGCGTCCGGTCGACGCTCATGCGGCTGAACAGCCCCGATTCCCGCTTGTCGAAGATCGCCGGTCCCGAGCGCCGGCCGATGAAATAGCCCACCTGGTCCCCCAGCACCGCTGCGATCGCGACAAGCAGGATGACCAGCCAGAGCGGCTGCGTGATCGCGCCGCTCAACGCAAGCACGCCCGTGAAGAACAGCAGTGTGTCGCCCGGCAGGAAGAAGCCGATGAGCAGCCCCGTCTCGGCGAACACGAGTGCGCACACGATCGCGAGGCCCCAGGTGCCAGCACCCGTGATGATGGCCTGCGGGTCGAGAAGGCCGGTGGGGTCGATGACAGAAAGACTCATGGTCCAAGGCTGAGCATCGCGTCCCCAGATGATTCACAGGAGTCTTAGAACGCTCTTGGCAGAGTGGGAGGATGACCGCGAGCAAGGTACCCGAGATCACCGTCCTGTTCTGGATAGTCAAGGTTCTCACCACGGGCATGGGCGAGACGACATCCGACTTCTTCGTCTTCAGCATCGACCCGGTCGTGGCCGTGCTGATCGGGTTCGTGGTGTTCGCCGCGGCCTTGACCCTCCAGTTCGCGATGCGGCGTTACATCCCCTGGGTCTACTGGCTGGCCGTGGCGATGGTGAGCGTGTTCGGCACGATGGCCGCGGATGTCACCCACATCGTGCTCGGTGTGCCATACGTCGTGTCCACGGTCGTCTTCGCGGCCCTGCTCGCCGCGGTGTTCGTGGCCTGGTTTCGCCTCGAGCACACGCTGTCGATACACAGCATCACCACCCGACGCCGCGAGGCCTTCTACTGGGCGACGGTGCTCGTCACCTTCGCCCTCGGAACGGCGGCCGGTGACCTCACCGCGACGACGCTGCATCTCGGATACCTGGCCTCGGGCATCGTGTTCGCCGTCGTCATCGCCATTCCGGCGATCGCATTCCGCTGGTTCCGGCTCAACGCGGTTATTGCGTTCTGGTTCGCGTACATCGTCACCCGTCCGCTCGGGGCGTCCTTCGCCGACTGGATGGGCGTTTCGCACGCACGCGGCGGACTCGCCTGGGGCACCGGGCCGGTGAGCCTCACGCTGGCCGGGATCATCGTGGTGCTGGTCGTCGCGCTGACCGCGCGCTGGAGACGGACAGAGCGCACCGCTCTGGCCTCGCGCCCCTAGCGGTCGCTATCGGGTTCGAGCTCGATGGCCACCTCGGAGAGGATCGCGACCGAGAACCACAGCCCGGCGGCGAGCGCCGCGATGAGCACGACGCCAACCGGAATGATCCAGATCATGCCGGTGAGTCTGCCGCGCCCGGTCTCAGAATGCTCTGAGGAAGCACGGCACGCACGAATTCGCCGACGGCATCCGCACTGTACGCCTTCACATCGAGTGATGCGGGCGCCAGTTCGCCGCGCAAGAAGGCGAGCATCCCGTCTGCCAGCGCGCGGTCGTCCTGCTCGACGACGTGGATCTCGCCGCGGGCTAGCGCGTCGCCGACCGAGCGAAAAGCGACCGAAACGATCGGCAGGCGGGCGATCGCCGCCTCGAGGAGCACCATCGGCTGACCCTCGTATTCGCTCGACAGCACGAAGCAGTCCGCGGCAGCGAGGATCGGGAACGGGTTCTGGTACGGGCCGACGATGAACGCAGCTCCGACCAGACCGAGCGCTTCGAGCTGCGTGGTGAGCTGGTCGCGCAGGGGTCCATAGCCCACGATGACGAGGCGGGCATCCGGTCGCGACTCTCGTACCATGGCGAACGCACGGATGAGTCTTGCCTGGTTCTTCTCGGTCGAGAATCTGCCGACGGACACGAACCAGGCTGCAGTGCTGTGCTCGCGCAGCTCGTGCATCCACTGCGGTTCGGGAAACTCAAGCTCTGCAAGCGGCTCGGCGAGCCCGCGCAGAACGCGAGGTTCATCGACGAGGTTGCGGGCGAAGGTGAATCGATCGGGATCGACGCCGTAGCGGCCCGCGAGCGCGTCACGATTGACATCGCGCAGGCTCGGCGACACCGAGACGAGCCGGTCGAACTGGGAGTAGAGCGCGAACACGGCCCTAAGGCCGCGCGCCATCCGTGCCCGACCGCGGATCACACGGTGCTCCTCTGCCGCCATGTCGTTGTGGAGCCAGATGGAACGGATGCCGCCCGGCGAGTGCAGCATCAGCGTCGCCCAGAACGGGCTGTAACCGCTGAAGTCGGCGATGGAGTCGAACTGGGCGTCCCCCAGGCAGCGCACCCACTCGTCATCCCACAGGCGGGCCTGTCCTGAGGACTCGCGGTGGATCTCCGGCTGCCCGAGCCGCTCGGTGCTCCGGCGGAGCAGATGCGGCGCCTTGTTGCCGTTCATGCCGCCTATCCGGTGGAACTGGCGCACTCGCGGATCGATGAGCGCCTGGTTGGCGCGTTGCTGTTCGCCGATGGGACAGTCGATGATCACGGAGACGTCGAAGCGGTCGTGGTCGATGTTGCCCAGCAGGTTCAGTGCCGAGCTGGTGATGCCGTTCGAACGCATCCCGCCCAGAAAGATCAGCACGCTTTCGCGGGGGTCATCGCGCAGTGACACGGTCCTCGCCGCGGTGATCCGGCCGCGGAATACGGCATCGATCACGCGTTCGGTGGCGTTGCCGTCGTCGAGTGACGAGAAGCGCTTCCGCCAGGAGACGTAGGCGGTCTGCGAGACGAGGTCGGTGCGGCCGCTGGCGTTCTCGACAATGGCAGCTGCGACGCCCTGCACGGTGCCGAGCACGGGCCCCGGCAGCTCGTCCGGCGTGAAGTAGGTGCCGCGGTCGTGCGAGTACTCCTCGGCGTCGGGGGTGAAGAACACTACGGGGCGACCGCTCGCCACGTAGTCGACGAAGATCGACGAGTAGTCGGTGACGAGCACGCCCGTGACGGAGAGCACGACGTTCGACGGCACATCATTCGACACGAGAATGTTCGCGAACTCCGGTCGCGTCCTGGCGAGGTCGTGAACGGACTGATGGGTCTTCAGCAGAACGATGTATTCGTCGCCCAGCAGATCCTGCAGGGCCTTCGTGGCGGCGCCGAGGGCGAGGGCGTCGTCGCGTGGCGACGAGAACGACGAACCCTTCCAGGTCGGTGCATAGAGCACCATCGTGCGGACTCCGATCTGCAGGCCGGTCGCCTCCAGGCGGGCCAGCGCCGCGAGATACCCGTCCTGGTCGGTGAACTGGTGATCGACCCGCGGGTAGCCCTCCTCGAGCACCGTGCCGCGGAACGCCCCGCGAAGCCGATAGGCGAGGTCGTACATCTGCTCGGTCATGAAGTGGTTCTGGGAGAGCAGGTAGTCGGCGGACAGGAAGTTCCGAAGCACGTTCGACGACTCGAACGCGCCGTTCGGCATGTCGTAACCCATCAGCTTGAGCGGGGTCCCGTGCCAGGTGTTGAGGTACAGCTGGCCGGGCCGTTTGCTGAACTCGGGAGGGAAGGTGGCATTGTTCACCAGATATGCGCTGGTGGCGAGCGCGTGGAAATACGCCGCGGTTCCCCTCCGTACGAAACGCACCCGCGAGTTCCTTCGGAACTCGTTGCGGATCCGCCGGTGCCCGCTGAAGCCGTCCAGAACCCAGATGTGGGTCAGGTCCTGGAAGTCGGATGCCCTGAGGAGCCCGCGGAAGATGGCTTCGGGATTGCATAGCGCGCCATTGCCGGCGAAGGACTCGTAGAGCACTGTGCGCGGCCTGACCGGACCGCGCGATGCCCATGCACGGAGTTCGGCAATGGTGGCGCGCCTGAGCTTCACGCCGAAACGCTTCGCTCGCTGGAAGGTCGTCGCGATGCTCACCGGTCGAACTCGATGATCGCGCTGCGGTGATTCATGATGGTCGTTCCGCGCTGGAAACCGAGCGTCGCAAGCTCGGCGATCCCGTCGGTGTCCACCGTGGAGCCGATGGCGTACTCCACCATCCAGAGCCGGGTGACTCCGTCGAGCCGGCCGAGTGCAGCGGCCTCGTCGAGGGTGTAGACGTCGTCGTGCCAGGTCGTGTTCTTGGAGAACGGCGTCTTGAGCGTCACATCGCGAAGACCCGCGAACCCGGCGGGGTAGGTGTTGAGAGCGAGCCGTGGCAATCGGGACGGTCGTACCGATTCGTCGAAGGCGACGGCGTCACCGGGCTGCGCGACCGCACCCAGGCGTGAACTGATCTGGGCCCAGTCGCTGTTGTTCTTTGCGAACGGACCGCGTTGCTGCACCCACACGGGCACGGAGAACCCGACAACGACGGCCAGCAGCAGCACGGTCACCACAAGGCGCCGCCGCGCGAGGCCGACGATGCCCATGCCGATCAGCATCGCCGCCGCCGGTGCGCACATCGACAGATACCGCGCCGTGAAATCCGGCACCAGAAAATGACTGCCGACGAGAAGTGCGCTCGGCACCACCAGCCAGACCATGGCCACGATCGTCGGCGCGGGGAGAGCGGGTGGAGCAAGGCGGACGCGCACTCGGCGTGATCGCCAATCGAGCACCAGCACCACCAGGGCGGCGGCGATCAGCGCCCAGGCCAGCAGCGCGAACGCGTTGGTGCCGAACCAGAGCCCCACCGCGAGGGTGGCGAACGTGACCTCGGTGCGCGTGGCCAGGTAGGCGATCTGCCCATGCTCGAAGATTCCGGTCACGATGAGTGGAGAGGCCGCGACGACGGCGAAACCGGCCGCAAGGCCCCAACTCTTCACCAGGGAGCGTCGATCGGCCCGCATCAGTATGAGCAGCAGGTGCGCCGCCGCGATGAGCACCAGATAGAGGAAGACGTAGATCGCGAGGGCCAGCAGTGCGCCGTACGCGACCCACCGGCGTCGCGCCGGTCGCGGCTGTGCGAGGATGTCGACCAGGAGCACCGTGAGCCAGGTCGCGATCGCGGCGCTGAACGCATAAGACCGTGCCTCCTGGCCCATGGACGTCACCCGCGGCAGCACGGCGCAGACGATTCCCGCGACGACTCCCACTCTCAGCGAGTCGAGCCTGCTACCGAGTACGACCATGCCGGCGACGCACACGCCGATGGCGATGGCGCTCGGCAGTCTGATCGAGAACGGTGAGGTGCCGAACAGCCCGATCCAGAAATGCAGGCCAAGGTAGTAGGTGCCGTGAACAGCATCCACGTGCTGGATCATCATGAGCAGGCTCGGCACCGAGCGCTCGGCAGAGAGAACGCTGGCAGCCTCGTCACCCCAGAGTGACGGTGTCCACGACCCTAGCAGCGAGACGAGGGTGCCGAGCGCGCCCAGAGCGGCAGCGGTGCGGCGCACTGGTGCGATGCGCGAGGTGGTGAGGGGCCCGATGGTGCCGATGAGTGTCACATCGCCAGTCGACCCTCAGCCCTCTCAGAATTCTCGAAGAAACCTAGCCCTGCCTGGTCAGGGGGACGCGCAACTCGATCTCCGTTCCCTGCGCTGACGTGCTCGCTACCGACGCGGTGCCCCCGGCCCGCTCGACCGTGTCGCGTACCAGGGAGAGGCCGATCCCGAAGCCGGTGCGGGATGATCCGCCGCCATCGACCGTGTCGCTCGAGCGGGCGAAACGGTCGAAGATGCGCGCCGGATCGATTCCGGTGATGCCCGGCCCTTCGTCGCGTACCGAGATCCGAACCATGGACCGGGACTCGCTCAGGGACACGTGGATGATCGACCCGACGGGCGCGAAGTCCAGGGCGTTGTCGAGCAGCGCTACCAGACAGCGGTGTACGGCGGCCGCCGGCATCATGGTGGCCAGGGGGCGGGTCTCGTTCACTGTGACGCCGACCTGCTTCTCGCCGGCGATGATCCGCATCGAATCCACGGCCAGCGCGACGATGGGATTCACCGTAACGGGATGCCGTGCACTCGCGTCACCGCCGACCTCCGCCGACGCGAGCAGGTCGTTGACGATCTCGATCAGTGTGTGACTGTCTCGCCGCAGTTCCGCGACCGTCGGGGCCGACGGGTCGTCGTGCTGCAGACCGCGCTGCAACTGCTGCAGTCGTGCGTCGAGTACGGCGAGGGGGGTGCGGAGCTCGTGACTGGCATCCGCCACGAAGGCTCGCTGGATGCGCAGCGCATCGCCCAGAGGGCGCACCGCGCGGCGTGTGGCGAACCAGCTCACCGTGCCGGCGAGGATGATCGCGCCGATGCCGATGATCACCCCGGCCGTGATGATGTCGATCCCGCCCACGTCGATCGTCTCCTCGTGTCGCCCAGGATCGAACAATCGCGTCGGTGAGATGTGGTGGAACACGAACACGAACGCGGCGATCAGAACGGCGAGCACGACCAGGGTGAACGCGAGAGTGATCTGCGCCCCGACCACGCGGGACGCGTGCCGCACGGCGCGGGCATCGGCGTCGTCGAGGTCTCTCTCGTTCCTTCGCTGCCTCACGGTGCTCCCAGTCGGTACCCCTGTCCGCGAACGGTGGTGATCAGTTCGATGTCGGTCTTGCGTCGAACGTAGTGCACATAGGTGTCCACGGTGCCCGGCTGGTCGGCGGGGCTGAACACCTCGCGCAGGATCTGCTCTCGGGAGAAGGTGCGCTGTGGGTTCGCGGCGAACAGGCGCAGGAGCGCGTTCTCCCGGTCAGTGAGGATGGTCCTGCCGTCATACGGTGAATAGACCGTGCGGCTCTCTGGATAGAACTCCCAGAGGCCGATGCGCACGAACGGCCCTTCACCGGTGAACACTCGCCTGATCGCGCGCAGCCGCGCGAACAGTTCGTCGAACTCGAAGGGCTTCACCAGGTAGTCGTTTGCTCCCGCGTCGAGACCGCGCACCTTGTCCTGGATGGTGCCGAGGGCGGTCAGTATCAGCATCGGTGTGGTGACCCTCTTGCGGCGGAGGGTTTCGATGACTCCCAGCCCGTCGAGTCCGGGCAGCCGCCGGTCCACGATCATCACCTCGAAGTCACCGGCGAGGGCGGTGTCGACGCCGAGCACCCCGTCGGTGACCAGGGTCACCGAGTACACCTCGCCCAGCACGTGTTCCATCACGGGACCGAGCTTCGGGTCGTCCTCGATCAGTAGCAGCCGTGGCCGGGTATCGATCATCGGGCCGCCTCCGTCGTCGTAGTCCACGGCACGAGCTTCATGACACTCGTCTAAGGAGACTCTAAGGATTGTGACGCAGCACCGGAACAGCCCTGCCACCGAGAGGACTCTCCCCGAGCGGCAATACCTGGGGCGCACCGAATGCGAGTGTGAACAGCGCGACCGTGATGGCTCCCGCGGCGAGAATACCGGCGAGCACGAGCAACTGGAATTCCGCGGCAACGATAGGGGACGCACCGGCGAACACAGCGCCGACGAACGCGCCGGGCAGCGTGACAATGCCCGTTGTGCGCGTCTGATCCGTAGAGGGAATCAGCGCAGTGGACGCAGCGGAGCGCACTGCTCGTCGCGCGGCCACGCGGGCGGTCGCCCCGACCGACAACCAGGCCTCGATCTCGTCTCGAAGCGACGTGATGAGAGTGGTGAGCGAACGGCCCATGAGGGTCGACACGGTCATGGCGTTGCCGATGATGATGCCACCCACGGCGAGCACGTAGCGCGGCGAGAAATCGACCGCGCCGGTCAGGAAGATGGCGAAAGTTGGGACGGCTGCCGCAGCGATGATGATGCCCGCGATCACCGGAATGTAGCGTCGCGGCAGTAGAAGCCTGCGGTACACCACCCACGTGGCGGCGAGCACCATCACCACGAGAAAGGTCGCGACCCACCGCGGGTCACTGATCACCCCGGCCAGTATCACCGTCAGGATGGCGAGCTGCACGGTCGCGCGGGCAATGGCCCATGGTTGCAGCCAGGGGTGCTCCAGACGGAGCGCAACCACGATCACGAGGGTGATCGACGCCAGCACGGCAACCGCCGCGAGGGTCAGCCAGATGCTCATCGCCCTGATTAGATCACACCCGGCCCCGGGGGAATCACTTCGGCGGCGACATCCTGCGTATGAAGAAGAAGAGCGCTCCGATCGCGAACGCGATCGCCAGCACGACGAGACCACCCATCGGGCAATGCTGTGCAGATGGGTCTGGGAATTTGCCTTGTACGAGCTGTGCTGGCGGAACATCCGTCATGGGTCCACGGTTGTAGCGGGTGTGGCCGTGGAACGGTCACGAGAGAGGACAAGTCATGTCTGGAACAACTGAACGTGCGATTCTCGCCGGAGGCTGCTTCTGGGGAGCGCAGCAGCTGCTGCGCCGTCGCCCCGGAGTCATCTCCACCCGGGTCGGTTACTCGGGCGGCGAGGTCGCCAATGCCACGTACCGCAACCACAAGGGTCACGCCGAAGCCGTCGAGATCGTCTTCGACCCGGAACTGATCAGCTACCGCGATCTACTCGAGTTCTTCTTCCAGATCCACGACCCGTCGACCAGGGACCGCCAGGGCAACGACGTCGGCTCGAGCTACCGCTCGGCGATCTTCTACACGACGGATGAGCAGAAGCGCACGGCCGAGGACACGATCGCGGATGTCGACGCATCCGGCCTCTGGCCCGGCAAGGTCGTGACCGAGGTCACTCCCGCCGGCGAATTCTGGGAGGCGGAGGAGGAGCACCAGGACTACCTCGAGAAGAACCCCTACGGCTACACCTGCCACTACGTACGGCCGGGCTGGAAGCTGCCGCATCGCGAGTCCGCGTCGGCGTAACCCGTGCCGCGACGAGGGGGCAGAATCATCACCATGACCTCTGCCCCCGAGTCCGATCTCACCGGCTGGGTCCGCACCCCGTTCACGGGCGGCGGGATCACCCACGACTGCTACGAAAAGGGCAGCGGCCCTGGGGTCGTGCTGATCCCCGAGGTGCCGGGTCTCACCCCCGAGGTGCTCGGTCTCGCCGGCCACCTGGTCGATGAGGGTTTCACCGTGGTCGTGCCGTCACCCTTCGGTACGCCGGGGCGGGCGATGACCCCGGGCTATGCCGTCAGCACCATCTCGCGGCTCTGCGTCTCCGCGGAGTTCAGGGCGTTCGCCATCAACGCGCACCGCCCGATCACCGACTTCATCCGCGCGGTCGCCGCCGATCTCGCCGCTCGTACGCCAGGCAAGGGTGTCGGTGTCATCGGAATGTGCTTCACCGGCGGTTTCGCGCTCGCCGCGGCGGTCGACGATACGGTCCTGGCATCCGTCGTGAGCCAGCCCGGCGTGCCGTTCCCGATCAGCAGGGCGCGGCGCATGGACGCCACCGTCTCTCCCACGGAGTTCGATCGCATCGCCGAGCGCGCGAATGCGGGCGAGCTGTGTGCGCTCGGGCTGCGGTTCAGCGAGGATGCCGGCTCACCCCGGGCGCGCTTCGACACCATCAAGAAGCGGCTCGGCGACGCCTTCGAGATCATCGAACTGGACTCGTCACCCGGCAACGCCGGCGGATTTTCCGCGCGCGCCCACTCGGTGCTCACGAGTGAGGTGCGGGACGTGCCCGGGCATCCCGCGCTGGCCGCACGCGAGCGGGCTGTGGCCTTCCTGCGCGAGCGGCTTGCCCGGTAGTCAGGACAGCAGGTAGTCCCAGTCCCACAGGTCGTCCTCGGCCCCGCGGCTCGGTGGTTCGCCGGCATCCACGGTTTCGAAGGTGACCGCAGTGCTCTGGCTCACCAGCACGCTCACCGTCGAATGGCCCGCCAGCGGGATGTCGACGAGGCCGCCACCGCTCTTCACGGCATCGACGACGTGGTTCTTCGTCTCGTCGAGACTCCGCTCCGGGTCCAGGAAGTACTCGTGCCCGTCCACTGTGATCTTGTGCATGATCATTCGTCCCGCTCTTCCCGTCGAGAGTGTGGACGGTACGCCGATCCGGTGCGAAGTGTTAGGCGGGCTGGTTCGGGTCGGGCGCGGGCTCGGGCGTGAGCTGCAGTCCGGCGGTTCTGCCGGCCGAGGCCAGCAGCGATTCGACCCAGTCCCGGTTCACCGCGGGCGGACGCGACCCGGTGAAGAAGAAGTGGATGGCGACGCCGTTGTCGATCCAGATCGAGTGCCGTCCGCTGCCGCGCTCGAGCGGCTGGATCCAGGAGAAGAAGAAATTCTCGCCGCGGCGAAGCTTGGTGCTGAACACGATCTGCAGATGGGCGAGCACGCGGTCGTCGAACTCGAAGTCCTGACCGCCGTAGTTGAGTGTGCCCACGTGGCTCCCATTCCTGCGACGCGCGACGTACGCGCGACCCTGTGTCGAATATAACGTGAGCACAAAGCGCAGGCGCTACGGTGGGCCTGTGATCGTAAACAGACTGACAGTCGACGGCAAAGACTACTTCCTGCCCGACCCCGTCACCGAGCTCCGCGACAAGATCCTCGAGGCGGTGAAGGCCGGGGGTGGATATGTGAACATTCCGCCGCTTCGGTCGGGGCCTGGCGTCGACATCCTGTTCTCTCCCGGAATGCCCGTGGTCTGGACTCAGCTCGACGTCGGTAGCGAGTCCGACGACGAGCCGGACGGCGGCGTGGACGAGTTCTAGCGGCGAGTTCTAGGTGTTCTGACTCGGATCCTTGTTGACTTAGGGAGAGACCTCCGGGTCGAGTGGAGC
>JAZJYU010000060.1:0-3843 GCA_040390225.1 Actinomycetota bacterium
CCCGGAAAGGACGCCAGCCCCACCGCACGAGAAAGCATGACGAATGACCCTCCTCGATTCCCAGACCACGAATCAGAACAGCGAATACGATCCGAGCGCGCTGCGGGAGGTGTTCGAGCGGCACTTCACCTATGCCTCGGGCATCGAGCGCAACATCCATCGCTATGGCAGCAGGCCCGCGATCACCGACTCGGAGACCGGCCGCACCTGGACCTACCGCGAACTCGGCGAGGTGACAGGCCAGCTGGTCGAGGGGCTTAGGGCGCATGGCGTGGGGGTCGGTGACATCGTCGCCTACCAGCTGATGAACCGCCCGGAGTTCGCGTTCCTCTACGTCGCCGCCCAGGGCCTACGCGCGGTGAGCTCCCCGATGAATTTCCGGCTGGCACCGGCCGAGGTCGCGTTCATCCTGGGCGACTCCAGGCCCGCGATCTTCTTCTACGACGTCGCGGATGCCGCAGCCATCGCCACCGCGCTGCAGCTGAGCGATTTCCAGCCCCCGGTCACCGTCGCCGTGGGCGATGGTGACCCGCTGCCCGGCTCGCTGCGCTTCGAGGACCTGCTGGTGCGGGGCGCCCCGAGCTTCACGGCACCCGCCGATGGCAGTGCCTGGGACGAGACGAGCCGTCTCTACACGTCCGGCACGACCGGCATGCCGAAGGCGGTGCCGCTCACGAGCCTCAACGAGGTGCTCACCGCGCACGACGTGATCATGCACATGTCGCTGATCCCGACGGACGTGACCATGAACATGTCACCCTGGTTCCACCGCGGCGGCAACTACTGCGCCGGACCGAACCCGATGTTCTATCTCGGCGGCGCAGTCGTGACCCTGCCACGCTTCGAGCCGGCGCTCGTGCTCGACCTGATCGAGCGCGAGAAGCTCAGCTACATCATCGGCGCGCCCACCAACCTGGAGCGGATCGCCGACGTGCAGGAGTCGACCCCGCGCGACATCTCCTCGCTGAAGGGCATCGTCACCATGGGTGCGCCGTTCGAGAAGTCGGCGGCGCTGCGCTACCAGAAGGTGCTGACCCCGCGCATCGCCAACGGCTACGGTACGACCGAGGCGTTCTGGAACACCTTCCTCCGCCCCGACGAACTGACCGTGCAGGCCGGCTCGGCCGGCCGGGCCTGCGTGGACGACGACGTCGTGGTGGTGAAGGTCTTCGACGACCGGCTCGCCGCACCCGACGAGCTGGCGGCGAAGGACGGTTCGGAGATCGGCGAGGTGATCGTGCGGTCGTCCAAGTCCGGCCACGCCTACATGCACAACCCGGAGGAACAGGCGAAGAAGTTCCACGACGGCTGGCTGTACGCCGGCGACCTCGCCACCTGGACCGACGACGAGACCGTCACCATCGTCGGCCGCAAAGACGACATGATCATCTCGGGCGGCGAGAACGTGCACCCGGTGCAGGTCGAGGCGCTGCTCGCCGAGCACGATGACGTCGCCGACTCGATCGTGGTCGGCATGCCAGACCCTGAGTGGGGTGAGGTCGTCGTGGCCTATGTGCTGCCGAAGGCGGGAAGGCTGAGGGATGCCGCTGCCGCGGCTAAGGCGCTCGACACCTTCTGCAAGACGAGTCCCAGCCTCGCGGACTTCAAGCGTCCCCGCCGCTACGCCTTCGTCGACGAGCTGCCGTACACCGCAACCGGCAAGAAGCAGCACTTCAAGCTGAAGGCGCAGTCGGCAGACGACGCGGCAGCGGGAACGCTCGTCACGCCCTAGGGCAGCACGCCGACCGACGCGAGGGCGGACCTGAGGAGCGATCCGCGGCCGCCCTCCATGTCGGCGGTCACCGACTCGGACGCGGCCTCGACCGGGCTCAGCCAGGTGATCTCCAGCGCGTCCTGCCTCGGCTCGCAGGTGCCCGTGACCGGCACCACATAGGCGAGCGAGACGGCGTGCTGGCGGGAGTCCATGAACTGGCTGGAGCCGGGCCACGGGAAGTACTCCGCGACGGAGAACGGCACGGGGTTGGCGGGCAGCAGTGGGAACGCCATCGGCCCGAGGTCTTTCTCGAGGTGACGGAACAGGGCGTCGCGGAGGGTCTCGCCGTACATGACGCGCCCCGACACGAGCGTGCGCGTGATCTCGCCGTCATTGGCGCGCAGCAGCATGCCGACCTCGATGACGCGGCCCATGCCATCCACCCGCACCGGCACCGCCTCGACATAGAGCAGCGGCAGTCGGCGCCTGGTCTCTTCGAGCTCTTCGTCGGAGAGCCAGCCGGAGTTCGGATCGGGTGTGCCAACGGAGCTCATGGTCCATTCTTACGCGCCTCGGGTTGCCGTGGTGTTACAGCCGGTTTTAACCCTCGGTCTAATACTCCAGTCGCTGGTTCGGTCCGTACGCTCGAAACCATGCTGGCCAACAGTCGTGACCCGCGGGTACGCCGCACCCGACGACAGGTTCTGGCGGTGACCCGCGAGCTGCTCAACGAGCATCGCGGCATCCTCACCTTCAGCCAGGTCGCAGACCGCGCCGGGGTCGCGCGCCAGACTCTCTACAAGCACTGGGGCACCATCGAGAGCCTCATCGTGGACACCATCGTCATCGGCCGCATCGGCACCTACGACGACTATGACGGCCTGAACATCGAACAGCGCGCACAGCTGTTCTTCGGGAGACTCGTGCTCGAGGTCGACCAGGGAATGGCGGCGGCGGCAGCGGCGATCATCTCGGTGAAGGGCTACGAGCAGGATGCGCGTGACGCCTACGAGCGTCTCGACCGCAATTTCTACGAGATGTTCCGCGCGCTGGTCGCTCCGGTCGACCACGACCAGTTCATCCAGCTGGTCACACCGATCCTGTACCTGGTGATGGCGAGCAGCCCCGTGAATGCCGCCTTGCTTGATTCGCTCGCGGAGCGCACGGTGATGCTGGCCGCGGATGGCGGGCGCTGAGGGCATCGCAGAATGCGCAGTGCCGTCCCGCTCGCCCGTGTGTCGCTCGGGCCCCGAAACGTATCGCCGCGCGAGCGGCGAACCGCGGCGCGTGCGGGCGGAAGACGCCGAAGGGCCGCCCGGCCATGCGCCGGACGGCCCTTCGACGATTCGGCTAAGCCGTGGCCGCTACCGCATTCCGGTCATGCCAGGTGTTGCTGCTGAACGCGAGGATGATGAATCCGATGAAGTAGAACAGCCAGAGCAGGAAGAACGCGAAGGCCCCGCCGTGGCCGAAGTTGCGCGCCAGGCCGAAGGAGAAGATCAGCCAGAGGATCTGGCCGAGGATCGGGATCCACATGAGCAGGATCCACCAGCCCGAGCGACCGGCGACACGAAGCACGATGATCACGTTGACGATGGGGATGATGGCGAGCCAGCCCGGGCGACCGGCTTTGGTGAAGACACGCCACAGCACGATGACCTGGATGATGTAGTAGACGATGCTGCCGATGGTGACCCCGGCCTGCTGTGCCGGAGTCATGTTGCTGGTGTCGAACGAGTAGTACACGGAACCCCCTGCTGAATGGGCGACCGGGCGGTCGCGACTCGAATACTAGCGGGCCGGGCGGTCGGGTCAGTGGCATGCACGAGGATAGTTCGATGGGCGTGGTGCTCGAACGGTTCTCCCCGGCAACCAGGGACTGGTTTTCCGGCGCCTTCGACGCGCCCACTCCGGCACAACTGGGGGCATGGGAGGCCATCACTTCGGGCGCGCACGCCCTGGTCGTCGCCCCCACCGGCTCCGGAAAGACGCTGGCCGCGTTTCTCTGGGCGATCGACCGGTTGTCCGCGGCGCCGCCCCGTAAGCCGGGCACGCGGGTGCTGTACATCTCTCCGCTCAAGGCGCTCGGAGTCGACAACGTCAGGGTTCGGCGCGGGCTCAACCCGTTT
>JAZJYU010000060.1:3853-6510 GCA_040390225.1 Actinomycetota bacterium
GTCGACGTCGAACGCAACCTCCGTGCTCCGCTGGTGGGCATCGCCCAGACGGCGAAACGACTCGGGATGACGCCTCCCGAGGTCACGGTCGGTGTTCGGTCGGGTGACACCCCCTCGTCAGATCGGCGGCAGTTGCAGCGGAATCCGCCCGACATCCTGATCACCACCCCGGAATCGCTCTACCTCATGCTCACCTCGGCGGCCCGCGAGACGCTCAAGACCGTTGACACCGTGATCGTGGACGAGGTGCACGCCGTCGCCTCCACCAAACGCGGGGCCCATCTCGCCCTCACGCTGGAGCGACTCGACCTGCTGCTCGAGAAGCCCGCACAGAGAATCGGGCTTTCCGCCACCGTGCGGCCGCGCGAGGAGGTGGCGAGGTTCCTCGCCGGCGGACAGCCCGTGACGATCGTCGCGCCGCCGGCGGTGAAACACTTCGACCTCAGCGTGATCGTGCCGGTCGATGACATGAGCGACCTGGGCACCGCGCTGCCTCTCGAAGGATCGGCTGCCGGCAACACTCAGCACGGGTCGATCTGGCCGCACGTGGAGGAGCAGATCGTCGACCGCATCCTCGAACACCGGTCGACGATCGTCTTCGCCAACTCGCGCCGGCTCGCCGAGCGGCTGACGGCGCGGCTGAATGAAATCTATGACGAGCGACTAGAGCGGGTCGAGGCTCTCGAGACCTCAGCAGCGGACAACCTCGTCGGTGAGGTCTCGACACGCTCGACCTGCTCAACTCCCGCCCAGATGATCGGCGCCTCCGGCCAGACCGCCGGCTCTGCCGGACTGCTCGCCCGCGCGCACCACGGCTCCGTGTCGAAAGATCAGCGGGCGCTCATCGAGGACGACCTGAAGACCGGCCGGCTGCGCTGCGTCGTGGCCACCTCGTCCCTCGAGCTCGGCATCGATATGGGCGCTGTCGACCTGGTGATTCAGGTCGAGTCGCCGCCATCGGTCGCCAGTGGCCTGCAGCGCATCGGGCGCGCCGGGCACCAGGTGGGCGAGGTGTCGCGCGGCATCATCTTCCCGAAGCATCGCGCCGACCTCATCCACTCGGCGGTGGCGAGCGAACGGATGACGGCCGGCCTCATCGAGGCCCTTGCGATTCCGCAGAACCCGCTCGACATCCTCGCCCAGCAGACGGTCGCGGCGGTCGCCCTCGATTCGCTGGATGTCGACGACTGGTACGACACCGTCAGGCGCAGTGCGCCGTTCGCCGGGCTTCCCCGCTCCGCCTACGACGCGACGCTCGACCTGCTCAGCGGCCTGTACCCGTCCGATGAGTTCGCCGAACTCCGGCCGCGCATCGTCTGGGACCGGGTGTCCGGCCGGATCACCGGCCGCCCGGGCGCTCAGCGTCTCGCGGTCACCTCCGGCGGCACCATCCCCGACCGCGGCCTGTTCGGGGTGTTCATGGTGAACTCCGGTGAGAGCGCACCGCTGCGGGTCGGCGAGCTCGACGAGGAGATGGTCTACGAGTCGCGGGTGGGCGACGTGTTCGCACTCGGCACGACCAGCTGGCGCATCGAGGACATCACGCATGACCGCGTCGTCGTCTCGCCGGCGTTCGGGCAGCCAGGTCGAGTGCCGTTCTGGCGTGGCGACGGACTGGGACGCCCGGTGGAACTTGGCAAGGCGGTCGGCCAGTTCATCCGCGAGGTCTCGACAAGCACTACCCCCATGGAGCGCGCGAGCGTGGGAAATCTCGACGAGCGCGCGGTCAAGAACCTCGTGGCCTTCATCGAGGAGCAGCGGGCATCGACCGGTCACGTCCCCACCGACAAGACCCTGGTGGTCGAGCGGTTCCGTGACGAGCTGGGCGACTGGCGCGTCGTGCTCCACTCCCCATACGGCATGCAGGTGCACGCACCGTGGGCGCTCGCGGTCGGCGCGCGAATTCGTGACCGCTTCGGCATCGATGGTGGGGCGGTGGCGAGCGACGACGGTGTCATCCTGCGCATCCCCGACACCGAGAGCGAACCGCCAGGGCTCGACCTCTTCCTCTTCGACCCGGCGGAACTCCGTGACATCGTGACCGAGGAGGTCGGTGGGTCGGCGCTGTTCGCGGCCCGTTTCCGCGAGTGCGCCGCGCGGGCTCTTCTGCTGCCGCGCTACAACCCTGGAACCCGATCGCCGCTGTGGCAGCAGCGCCAGCGTGCGTCCCAGTTGCTGGATGTCGCGCGCAAGTATCCGAGCTTCCCGATCATTCTCGAGGCGGTGCGCGAGGTTCTGCAGGATGTGTACGACCTGCCGTCGCTCATCGGCATCGCCGGGCAGATCGAAGCACGCAGCATCCGGCTGGTCGAGGTGGAGACCGAGCAGGCATCGCCGTTCGCCCGATCGCTGCTGTTCGGCTACGTCGCCGCGTTCATGTATGAGGGAGACTCGCCGCTCGCCGAGCGTCGTGCTGCCGCGCTGTCGCTCGACGCGACACTGCTCGCCGAACTGCTCGGGCGGGCGGAACTGCGTGAACTGCTCGACCCTCTGGTCATCGCACAACTCGAACTCGAGCTGCAGCGCCTCGCCCCGGATCGCAAGGCGCGCGATGCCGAGGGCATCGTCGACCTGCTGCGAATGCTCGGGCCGCTGTCGGAGGAGGAGATCGCGGAGCGGTTCGAGCCTCCGCGGGTCGAGCCTGTCGAGACCTCACC
>JAZJYU010000060.1:6520-22139 GCA_040390225.1 Actinomycetota bacterium
GGGAGGTCTCGACAGGCTCGACCCGCTTTCCGTCCTCGACCCGCTCTTGCACGACCTTGCGCGCCACAGTCGCACCTGGAAGGCCGGTGCCCGCTGGGCGATCATCGAAGATGCCGCCCGGCTGCGCGACGCCCTCGGAACACCACTGCCGATCGGAATCCCCGCGGCCTTCATCGAGCCGGTGGCCGATCCGCTCGGCGACCTGGTCAGCCGGTTCGCCCGCACGCACGGCCCTTTCTCGGTCGAAGCGGTCGCGGAACGCTTCGGACTCGGCACCGCGGTCGTTCTCGACACTCTTCGCCGGCTGGCCCAGGCCAAGCGCGTCGTCGAGGGCGAGTTCCGCCCCGGCGGCTCAGGCAGCGAGTGGTGCGACACCGACGTGCTGCGTCGGCTGCGCACTCGGTCGCTGGCCGCACTTCGGCAGGAGGTGGAACCGGTGGACGCCGCGACGCTCGGCCGCTTCCTGCCGGCCTGGCAGCACCTGACCGAGCCGCTGCGGGGAACGGACGGCCTGGCGACCGTCATCGACCAGCTCGCCGGGGTCGCGCTGCCCGCATCCACGTGGGAGTCCTTCGTGCTGCCCGCACGGGTGAAGGACTACTCGCCGGTCATGCTCGACGAGCTCACGGCATCGGGTGAGGTGATCTGGTCGGGTGGCGGAACGCTGCCCGGCAACGACGGCTGGGTGAGTCTTCATCTCGCCGAGACCGCCGCGCTCACCCTGCCCGAGCCGACGGGAGCCGAGACATCCGAGCTTCAACGGTCCATTCTGGCGTCGCTGGCCGGTGGCGGTGCTTTCTTCTTCCGCCAGTTGTCGAATGCCGTCGGCAGCACCGATGACCAGGGACTGCTCCGCGAGCTGTGGGATCTGGTCTGGGAGGGTCTCATCACCAACGACACGTTCACGCCGCTGCGGGCGATGCTCGGCGCGACGCCGAACCGACCGAGATCGGCACCGCGCACCCGCGCATACCGTGGCCGGGCGAGGGCGGCGATGCCGAGCCAGTCCGGTCCGCCGAGTGCGGCCGGCCGCTGGTCGCTGTTGCCGCTGGCCGAACCGGATGCCACGGTGCGCGGAGTCGCCACCGCCGAACAACTGCTCGAGCGGTATGGCGTGATCACGCGGGGAGCTGTGATGAGCGAGGGCATCCGCGGCGGGTTCTCCCTCGCCTATCGTGTGCTCGGCCGCTTCGAAGAGGCCGGACGGGTGCGTCGCGGCTACTTCGTCGAAGGGCTCGGCGCCGCGCAGTTCGCCACCGGTGCGATCGTCGACCGATTACGATCGTTCGCGCGCGAGCCCGACAGTGAGCGCCCGCCGTTCGCCCTCACCCTGGCCGCAACCGACCCGGCCAACCCCTACGGTGCGGCCCTACCCTGGCCGGCGCAATCGACGGATGACCATGCGAAGAAGCACCGGCCTGGCCGCAAGGCGGGCGCCCTGGTCGTGCTCGTCGACGGAAAGCTCGGGCTGTTCGTCGAGCGGGGCGGCAAGACGATCCTCGGTTTCGGTGCGTCGCCGAGGGAGCTCACCGCGGCCGCCGAGTCGCTCGCGGCCGCGATCCGCCGCACACACGGGCGGCTGAAGGTCGAGCTGGCGGATGGCGAGTTCGTCATCGGCACGCCCATCGGCGGCGCGCTGGCCGAGGCGGGATTCGATGTCACGCCACAGGGACTGAGACTCCGCGGCTGATGCCCGAAGGCGATACGGTCTGGCTGACGGCGAAGAACCTGTCTGCGGTACTCGACGGAGAGGTTCTCACCCGCTGCGACATCCGCGTTCCGGCGTTCGCCACCGTCGACCTCACGGGCGAGACCGTCGACAGTGTCGTCAGCCGCGGCAAGCATCTCTTGATGCGCGTCAACGACGCGACCGTTCACAGCCATCTCAAGATGGAGGGCTCGTGGCACCTCTATCGCGACGGCAGCGCCTGGCGCCGTCCAGCGTGGCAGGCTCGGGTCATTCTCGGCGTGGCGGGCTGGACGGCGGTCGGCTTCGGTCTGGGGTTGGTCGAGGTGGTTCCACGAGCCGACGAGCAACTGGCTGTCGGTCATCTCGGCCCCGATCTGCTCGGGCCCGACTGGGATGCGGGTGGGGCCCTCCGCAGGCTGATCGCCCAGCCCGCGCGGCCGATCGGCCTCGCTCTGCTCGACCAGCGCAACCTGGCCGGGCTCGGCAACGTCTACCGCAACGAGCTGTGCTTCCTGCGCGGCATCCTGCCCACGCGCCCTGCCGGGGAGGTCGAGCATCCGCAGAAGCTGATCGAGCTGGCGCACCGGCTCATCGACGCGAATAAGGAGCGCGCGAATCGGGTGACCACGGGGGACCCGAGGCAGCGGGTATGGGTGTCGCAACGCGAGGGCGAGCCGTGCCTGCGCTGCGGCACGGCGATTCAGCGCGGCGAACTCGGTGACTCGGCACTCACCCTGCGCGATACCTACTGGTGCCCGCGCTGCCAGAGCTGAGTCTGCGGTATCAGGGCGTGAAGCAGTCGTTCTGATCGAGCACGGTGTACGACGCTGTCGCCTGCGACGTGTTGCCTGCCGCATCCGTCGCCGTGAAGGTCGTGGTCACGATTCCGCCCGACGGGAGAGGCGCGAGATGCGTCTTGAGCAGGGCCTTGGCCCGCCCGAGGTCTACCAGGAAGGTGTAGACATCGCCCGACTGCAAGAACGATGAGCTCACCGCCGGCGATGGCCAGGTTGACGCACCGGTGACGGAGGTGACCGCGACGTTGTCGCTGGCCGTGACCTTGATAGTTGTGAACCCGGCACATCTGGAGAACGTCGCGGGATTCCACGAGCCGACCGTGATGATGGGTGCAGTGCTGTCGTTCGGCGGAAGAGCCTGCCCTTGCGGCGCCTGCACCTTCTTCACCTTCGGCGATGGCGATACGGACGGCGATGGCGACGCCGCCGGCGACGGCAGTGCACTCGATTCGCTTGGCGCTGCACTCGGCGACATCGCCCTAATGCCTGCCGCCAGGCACGGCACGACCGAGCAGGTCGATGGTGCGTGCGTGGCGGGTGCTGCAAGCTGTGGGGTGTCGTAGCCTGAGGCGTTGGCGGCGAAGTGGCCCGCAAGCACCCCCGAACCGAGCAGCACGAGGCCCGCGACGCTCACGGCGACCATGGTCACGCTCCACCAGGTCAAGAAGACAGTCGACTTTCGAGTCGCCCGCGACTTGCCTGGCGCGGCGGAAAGGTGCCTCGCCCGGGCGCTCATAGTCGGTGCGGGCGGGCGATGAGGTGGGTCGCCTCGCGCACTGTACCCGCGGGTAAGCCGCAGTTCATGCAGAAAGCCTATAGTACGGAACGCCAGTTAATCTACACGGTGTCTCTGTAGCACAGCCACCTCGACAGGCGCGACCACTCAGTGCGACGGCGGATGGATCGACGCTGTCAGGTGCACCGTGAGCTGGTACGGCGAGGGGAAGACATTGCCGTAGTCGCTGGTGAACCGGAAGGGTGCGGTGATGTCCATCCCTCGCAGCAGGTCGGTGTACGGCACCACCACATCGACGACCGCCGTCGACACCGTAGGGTCCGGCCAACTGCAGTCCGCGTCGTGCGGCACCCCGAAGTAGAGGTCCTCTTCCTTGACCCGCGCGGTCACGAGCACGTGCACGGTGTGCGCCTGCGGCGTCGACCGGCTGATGCTCGCCGGGATCTCGAGCACGCTGACCGGCCGGCACCCGCTCGGGATGGGGAGAGGATCGGGGTAGGCACTGTTGAACGATGCGGTGGCGTCGAGGAAATCCCAGGCCCGTCGCCCGGTGAGGCCGGTCTGTGCGGCTGTGGCGCTCCCGCTGATGACGATCGCATTAGCCGGCATCACCACCTCGCCGTTGCCCCACCAGGTCTCCTGCGTGTGGCGATTGATGTCCACCGTGATCGAATGACCGGAATCGTCGACGATCTCGACCGTCGTGACGTAGAGCGCGCCCGGGCACAGGCCGGAGAAGCTCACCGGCGCCGACCAGACGAGGCCCGATCCCGCGGTCTCCCCGGTGGCGGAGCTCGTCGCCCCGTCGAGGAAGCAGTCGCCGGCGAGCGTCGCGCGGTAGCTGACATGCCGGTCGGTGCGCATCGTGAAGCTCATCCCGGCCGACCAGCCATCGCTCGAAAGGGTGGCCACAGGAGCAACGGTCGTATCGAATCGGGGATCCGCCGGGGTGGACGCTGTCGGGGCGGACGGGTCGGCTGTGCCGATCGACCAGCTCGTTCGCCCGTTCTGCCGGCCCTCCTGCCAGCGCACGAGAACCCGCACGAACCCCACGGTGCCCGCGTCGGTCGTGATCGGCACCTGGTATGGCGTGTCGGGCGGGAGGGTGCAGGTGCCGTAGCAGACCTGGTGTGCGAGAGGGAGCACCGCCGACGACGAGGCGTGCCTGCCGCCGCTCTGGAAGTCCGTCGTGATGGTCACGTCGCCGGCCGTTCCCGAGTCGACGCGGTCGTCCTGAATGCACAGCTGAGCGCCCCCGCCGGAATGACTGCCGGTCTGCCCGGCGGTCGACGGGAAGTTGGCATTGGTACCGCAGTGGATGCCGAACTGCGTTGTCGCGTACACATTGAAGCCGTACAGCGGCTGCGCGGAGTCGAGGTGATACGCCTCGAAGAAGACGATCGGCGTGATGGCGCTGGGGCTGCGCGTGATCACCGCCTCCTGCTTCTGCGGGGAGGTGACGTTCCAGGTCGGTCCCGCGTGATCGAACCAGCGAGCACACACTACGATCGTGGACCCTTCGGGTGCGGAGAAGACGTTCACGACGCGCTTCGTGTACTCGGGGTTGTAATTCGCCGCGACCAGCGCAGCGTGGTCGACATCCAGGATGTGCTCGGGGGCCGCCTGAAGCAGCCGGGTCGCGCTGGTGTAGCTCGAGCAGTCTGGGGCGGTTCCGTCGGGAACCACCCAGGCCCTCACGTCGGGGAGCGGGTTCGGGTAGGTCGGCACCGATACATAGAGCTGGTTCGCGCCGATCGGCAGCACCAGCATCGGCGGCTCGGTGGGATCGCCGCGCGGATCGAACTGCAGCGGTACGGAAGGCGAGATGCGCAGCAGCACATCGATGGCCGTCGCCTGCAGTACATACGTCGTCGGGCTGAGACCGGTGAGCGTCGCGCAGTGCTGGAACTGCACGAAGTCATCGCTGTATCCCCCGCGCGCCGCGTTGGCACTCGCCCAGCCCTCGGCATCCCCCGGCTGGCTGTGCATGACCGTCGTCCGCACCGCGGTGGGGTCGCCCTGCGGCCAGTACCGCAGCGTGACGTCCGCCGGAACGGTCGTGATCGCCGCGATGCCGACACCGCCGTGCCCTGTGTCCGCCGGGCAGCGGTAGACCGGCCCGGCGTGATCGATCGTCGATGCGAACAGCTGAAGCGCTACCGGGCTCGAGATCGTATCCGCGGCGATCGCACCCTGCAGTCCCGCCGGGCAATCCGTGGCCGGGGCGCCGACCGCGCATGGGTCGTCCGCGTGCACCGCGGGGGCATGCTGCACGCGACCCACTGCGGCCTGCGCGTCGGGTGCGCTGAGGCCGTCGCCGGCGTTCAGGGCGTCGATGCGCGACTGAGCACCGGCATCGAGAGTTCTCTTAGCAACGCTGCCCGGCCGTGCGATCGTCGCGGTTCCGATCGCCGCACTCGGAGTGCTGTCGTCGACCGCCGGGGCGAGCACCGGTGCGGTGATCGTTCTCGGCGACGCGGGGGCCGCGAGACGCAGCCCGATCAGCACACCGGCTGCGGCGACCGCGATGGCGGCGATGATCGCGATGACGGGGCGGAGGATTCGATGATTCACTGTTGGCTCAAATCAGGCACTGGAGGCTGCCGCTCGCGGACTTGGGTGCGCTCGAGTTGCCGGCCGCGTCGTGGGCGATCACCTTGAATACGGTGTTCCCGTCGTGCATGCCCGCGGCCGGGTTGGTCAGCACCAGTTTCCAGGTGCCGCCGCTGAAGGTCATCGAGCCCGAGCCGGTGTTGTGGTCGGTCCACGAAATCGTCACGGAGGTGACGCCCACGTCGTCGGACGCGGTCGTCGTGATCGTGGTCTGGCAGTTGGCGACCGTGACCACCGGGGTGGCGACGGTCGGAGCCGTCGTATCCGGTGCCGGCGCCGGCTGTCCGGGTACGCTCGGCTTCTTCGAGGGTGCGGATGGCGCATCCGGTGCGACCGGGTCGACCGTCGGCTCCGGAGTGACCGAGACGCTGGGCGCCGGGCATCCACCGATCGGGAGTCCGGCGGTGTCCGCGGCATGATCGACCCGTACCGAGGCACTCGGCACCCAGACGGTCATCGTGAGGTCGTACGGGTCCCGCACCGCAAGCCAGGCGGAATCCTTGGTCCGCTGCAAGGCCAGCACGCGCTGGCCCGGGTCCAGTGCCACGAGTCGGGCGCCGGCCGGGCAGGCGAGGCCCGATACCGAGTGATCGATGGACAGCGTGGGGGCGGATGCCGCGGCCGGCGAGGCGAGTCCGAACAGTCCGGTGAGACCGGCGGCCGCGCCCACGAGAGCCGCGACGACGACGACTCCGATCCAGGGAAGCCAGGCGGTGAACCAGGACGAGCCGAACCCGTAACCCGTGGCCGGCGTGCCGGAATCGCCCGCATCGACCCGCTCACGCACACGCTCCGCGACCCCGGACGGATCGGCGGGCGTTGCGGCCCGCTTCAGCGAGCTGGACAGGATGTCGTCGATCTCAGCCATGGTGATCCTCCTTCCTGAGTCGGGCCGCGAGCGCCTTCCTGGCGCGGTGCAGCTGGGTCTTGACGGTTCCCTCGCTCACCGCGAGCCCCTCGGCGATGGTCTCCACCGATTGGTCGAGGAGGTAGTGCAGTACGCACACCTGCCGTTGCTGCACGGGGAGCTGATTGAGCGCGGCGATCACGTCGGTGTCGAGCAGGCTGACGGCGTCCTCCACCGCCTCCCTTACGGGCACCAGCCGGGCGAGCGCCCGCTGCTCTGCCGCCCGACTGCGGTATTGATCACGCAACCGGTTGCTCGCCACCACCGTGATCCAGGCCGCGAGGTTCTGCACCGGGTGGGCCGGCGGTTTCGCGATCAGCCCCACCAGGGCATCCTGCACCGCGTCTGCGGCACCCTCCCGGTCACCGGTGATGAGCCCGACCGCGCTGACCACCCGTGAGTAGTCGTGCTCGACGAAGGAGTCCAGGTCGACCTGGACCTTCTCCGCAACCGCGCCGGTCATACCAGTACGACGCATGAGTGGGCGGCGTGGGTTGACATGGCTGCGGAATTCGTGGCTATTCCGGCTGGCGGTGCTTCCAGCGCGCGGCCAGCACGAACAGTGTGCCCACCGCAGTGGCGAGGCCGAGAACGATCAGCATCGGCGCGAGGATGATGCCCGACTGGAGCAGGTAGTAGTCGGCGCCACCGAATTGACCGGTGTTGGCGAGCACCGAAACCCGGTCGCCGATCAGCTGGAGCCCGTATACCCCCGACACGACGAACAGGGCGCTCAGCACCCACAGCGTCACGAGCAGAGGGTTGCGGTGGTGAGGGGCAGCGACCGCGGGCTCATGATTCAGAACAGGTGACACCGGCTGCTCCGCGACAGGGCGTTCCTCGACGACCGGGAGCTCGGTGCGCGGTCGAGGCGCCGAGGGCAGCGGCTGCTGCTTGGCCGGGTCGAACCCCGGCTGATACGCGGGGTCGAAACGCGGATCGAAATCGCTCATCAGACGCCGCCCCGGTTCTGCAGGAAGATCGCGTAAAACGCGAACGCGACGAACAGGGCCTGGGGTATCAGCAGCACGAGGGTGACGATTCCCAGGATGCGGCCGGCACCGAGAACGATCGCGATCACGGCGAGGATCGCGCCCAAGATGATAGCGATCGGCACGCCGAAGAAGGTGAGGTTCACGATCACAGTGAGGGCGTCATCCGTCGACGACCCGGTGGCGAACAGAGCGACGAACAGGATGACAAGTACGACGGCGAGAATCAGGGCGACGAGACCCGGCGTGAAACCGCGGCGCCGCCTCTTCGCGACCTCAACAGTCATGGCCCGATCATAGGGCGCAACGAAGGCGAATTCACTCAGCCGCGGTGTTAGGGTTACCTAAGTTGTGCCCGGGGAGTCGTGCCGGGTTCGCCGGGAAAGGGCCGTGTCCGATGAGTTACATCAAGTCCGCCGCGCTGGACGAGCGCGGGTTCGTGATCCTCGACCGGTATGACCAGGCCGCCGACCCGCAGGAGTGGTGCGACCTCCGTTTCGTCGACTGGAAGTCATCAGGCGACACCCGCTTCGCGCCCCTCGCGAGCGCGAGGGGCGCGATCGAGGTCGACGGCTTCTGGAACCACACCCCGCCGCGTACCGACAAGGACGGCGTGTGGATCGAGTCCCAGGTGGCGAAGGCACCTCGCCTCACCTCCCGCGCACAGGAGCCCGGCGTGAACGTCGGCCGCTGCCGGGTGATCGAGCTGCAGCCGAACGATTACGCGGACGCGCTCTACAACCTGCATCAGGATGACAACAACAGGCTGAACCCCGACGGTACGGGGTGGATCGTGCGGGCATTCTTCAATCTCACCGACGATCCGGGGTCCTGCCTGATCCTGCGTGAGGACCGCTTCAACCCTCAGGGCGAGATCCGCATCCCGCTGCCCGCAGGAGCCCAGGTGATCGTGGACACGCAGCGCTTCTGGCACGCCGTCTGGCAGAGGGGACCCGAGCCGCGGTACTGCCTCATCACCTCGTGGGAGTCCGGTCCGAAGCTCGACGCGTACATCGCGCGGCACCACGGCACGAGCGAGAACACCGATGTCCCGGTCGATCAGGCCGTGATCGATGAGGCCCAGGTGGTCGTGCACCGCCGCCTCTCCGAGCGCAGCGCGACGCTGGCCGGCTTCGGCGGGGCAGAGGACGACTGATGCTGCCCGCTGCAGCACTCGACGGCGAGGTCACGAGCTGGTTCGACACCGTCGGACCCGTGCTGTTCTACCTCATCGTGTTCGCGCTGGTGTTCGCAGGCACCGGACTGTTCGTCGGCATCATCATCCCGTTCATCTCGGGCGACTCGCTGCTCTTCGCAGCGGGCATCCTCACCGCGAATACCCCCGCACTCAACATCTGGGTGCTCGGTATCGGGGTGGGAATCGCGGCCTTCCTCGGCGACCAGTTCGGCTTCATACTCGGCAGGCGGCTCGGGCGCCCGTATCTCGACCGGCGCAAGGGCGCCTGGATCCGAAAGGGTGTCGAGCGGGCGGAACGCTTCTACAACGCCCTGGGCTGGTGGGCCGTCGTCGTCGCGCGATTCATCCCCTGGGGTCGCGTATTCGTGCCGCCGATCGCCGGTATCGCCCGGATGAACTACCTGAAGTTCCTCAGCGCCAATGTCACCGGCGCCGTCGCCTGGGGGGTTCTCATCACCGTGTGCGGCTACTTCGCCGCGAGCATCCCGGGGGTGAAGGTCGCGTCATACGTGGTGGGTGGCGCCTTCATCGTCGGCTCGATCGTCGCGGCGATCGTGGTCTGGGTGCGCAACCGTCGGGCTACCGCCGCCGCGGCTTCTTCGGACGCACCTGCCGTGTAACCGGCTTGACTGGTTTCGCCGGTTTCGCCACGGGCTCCGTACGAGCACCCCGCGAACTGTTCGCCGTACGACCGCGCACGACGCCGACGAACTCCTCGATCTGCTCCGTCGTGCGATCCGCGATCCACGCCAGCGCGATACGGGTCGGCTCGGCATCCGATACCGGCTTCGTGACGTTGTCCTTCCGCGCGAAGGCCCGCGCGATGGACTGCGGCAGGATATCGGCCTCGTCGCCGACGTCGGCGACAGTCACGCTGTCGAGCTCAGCGAGCCGGTGATCGCGCGGCAGAACGACCACCGGCGTCTCCTCGTAGAGCGGGATCACGCTGAGGCCTGTCACATCGACGGGCAGGCGCACGAATGCCACATCCGCGTCGCCTTCGAGCAGCGCATCGAGCTGCGTCGCCGCGGCGGTCGGCTCGAAGCCGAGCGGCAGACGCGGATGCCTCTGCTCCCAGGCCGTGGTCCACTTCGTGAGGGTCACGCCCGCGACGAAGGCGATGGTGAAGCGCTCGGTGGCCACGGCATCCCCTCGTCTACAGTCGGCCTCAGGCTACGCTGGTCGAATGACGCCGGCGAAATCACCCCAGGCCATGAAGGCGTCGACCGCCGCGCAGAAGCTCGGCATCTATCTGCCCGCCGCGCCGGAGTCGTTCCGCGAGGGCCCGGTCACCCGCGACGAGTTCAACGAACTGGCCGCCGATCCGCCCGAGTGGCTGGTGGAGCTTCGCAAGAACGGGCCGCATCCCCGTGACGAGGTCGCCCGCAAGCTCGGCATCTCGAACTCCGGCCTCGCGCGCAGCGGTGCCAGTGATGTCATGACGACCGCAGAGATCCAGGCGCTTCTGCAGAAGCCGCCGGAGTGGCTGGTTCGCGAGCGCGCCATCCACTTCGAGGTCACCGAGGAGAACGCCCGAGTGAAGGCACTCCGTGCCTACAAGCGCTCCCTCGGCGACTGACCCGCGCCGTCGGCCATTACCGGCTTCGCTCTCACAGTCAACCCCCGGCTTCTTCCTTACCGGAAATTGTCGTGCAGAGCTAAACTTTTGCTACCCCCGAAGTGGGGACGGATCGTAGCAGGGGGAGGCAACGATGCTACTTCGACTCGCGGATGACCGTCCGGCCCCTGAAGGACGCGAGCGGCGGTGGGAGTCGACCGTGCACCACGGCGGGCGCGCGTTCGTCGCGACGGCCACCATGGCATCCATCTTCAAAGCGCACGCCGACGACGTGATCGAGCGTGGCGAAACCGAGCTGGTTCCGCTGCTGCACCGCGGCGGTGTCGACCTGCTGCTCATCACGCCGGAGACGAACTTCGCCGTGGTGAACATCGAACTGGGACTCACAGAGACCCGCCCGATCCCGATCGTGCGCCCTGCTTCCTAGCTGTCAGTTCTGGTGCTCTTCACTCGTGAACAACATCCGGCTGAGCACGAGGAAGAAGACCACCAGCGCCGCCAGCAAGGCCAGCCACGACCAGGTGAAGCCGACGGCGATCGTCAGCACGACGAACCCCGCGATGCCGACCAGCCAGATGATCACGGTGTACATGCCGAACCGCGCAGCAGCGGCCGGGTCGGTATCGAAGCGGGTCGTACCCTCGTAACTGCGACGGAGTTCGAGCGCCCAGGGCTTGGCCCGGTTGGTCTGCGTCACGCCGAGCCAGCTCAGCGCGGCGATCGCGGCGACGAACAACGCGATGCCGGGAATGAGCAGCACCAGGGCGCCGGAGCCGGCGAACGCCGAACCGAACAGCAGACCGCCGCCGAGCGCGGCCGCCGCGAGCCCGAAACCGATGGCACGCGAACGCGGCATCGGATAGTCCTGACTGGTCTCCTGCGAGAGCGAGTCGACCACGAGGCCGCCCAGCGCGAGGGCGCTGACCGCCGAGATCGCGGTCACGAGCGCGATCGGCCAGGAGAGTACAGATAGTTCGGCAACGGCGACCAGCACGATCCCCGCCGCGAGCACCAGCGAAAGCAGCAGCGCCCGTACGACGAATCCCGGATTCGGCCGCACGCGGTTGCGCGCGATGAGTTCGGCCGTGCCGCCTGTGCCAGTCTCCAGAGAGCCGATCAGCGGACGGATGTCGCCGAGCTCGCGCACGGCGGTTTCCGCCGCGGTCGTGGGGTCGACGCCGGCCGACTGGAGCTCGGCGGACCGGGCTGCAAGGTTGCCGCGGATCTCCTCTTTCAGATCCTGGGCATCCGGGGTCATCTCGATGCCGGCGAAGGCCGCGTCGAGATGACGATGGATGTGGGACGACTCTGTTGGTTTCCGGGGCGAAGTGCTCATTTGGTGTCGCCTTTCAGGTCGAGAAGTGTGTTGATTATTCGCTGAGTCGCGGTCCAGTCGATGACGTTCTGCTTGTAGACGGCGCGGCCCGAGTCGGTGATGCGGTAGTACTTGCGCCGGCCGCCCTGGGTCTCGTCACCCCAGTACGCCTCGACCAGCCCGTCTTTCACGAGCCGGCGGAAGGTGGCGTAGAGGGTCGCTTCTTTGATCTCGTGGTCGCCACCGGCCGCGTCGCGGATGGTCTTGTAGATCTCGAAGCCGTAGCGATCGGTGCTGCGCAGCACGGCGAGCACGATCGTGTCTGTGTGGCCGCGGAGAAGGTCCGACGCGAAGGCGTCACCCGGTGGTTCTTGCATCATGTCTGGTACTATATCAGACACAGTACTAATGCAGCAAGACTTATCGGATGCCGCGCGTACGATCGCGCCATGTGCGCCTTCTGCTCCCTGCCGATCGCCCCCGGTTCCCCGGTCGACCTGTGCGAACACCACGTGCTCCTCGTCACCGACTGGGCGGCGCGCGATTACGGAAAAACCGATCTGCTGCCGTCACCGTGCCTGGCCTGCGGGTCACGGCTCGGCGTGCACTACCCCTCCGGCTGGGTCTGTGCGGTCTGCGACTGGCGGGTCGGCGAGCTCCCGGAGCGTGATGCCGTGCCACCGCGGGTGGATGTCGTCTACTACCTGCGCTTCGGCGACCGGGTGAAGATCGGCACGTCGGCCAACCCGCGCACCCGCATCGCGACACTGCCGCACCACGAGGTGCTCGCCTTCGAGCGCGGCGACCGTGTGCTCGAACGGCGCAGGCATGCGCAGTTCGCCGACCACCGCATCCCGCGCACCGAATGGTTCGAGCAGCATGAGGCACTCGCGGCGCACGTCGCCGAACTCAGCGAGGGTGTCAGCGACCCCTGGAATCGTTACGCCTTCTGGGTCAGTCGAGAACTCGCCCTCGCCGGCCGGTGACCTCGTTCGGCACACCGGCGCCCGCCGCATAGGACCTTCGACCCATGGCGGCGGCCGCTGATCCGGAATGCTCGGTGCATGCGCGCGCAGACGACGATCTTCTGGATCATGGCCGTTTTCTTTCTCCTCGCGGACGGTGTGTACACCACGTGGAACCTGCTCGGCAGCGGAACCATCGAGTGGACCGGCACGGTGGCGCTGGCACTCTGCATCGTGCTGCCAGTCTTCCTGGCCTTCTACTTCGGCCGCACCCGGGCCGCCCAGGGCGGCGAACTGCCGGAAGACCGGGTGGACGCCGAGATCGACGACGGCGACGCGGAGATGGGCCACTTCTCGCCATGGAGCTGGTGGCCCGTCACACTCGCCGCTGGAGCGGCCATCCTGGTCCTCGGTCTCGCCGCAGGCATCTGGATGTGTTTCATCGGGGCGGCGCTCACGATCGTGGCCCTGGTCGGCTGGGTGTACGAGTACTACCGCGGCAACTTCTCCCGCTGACTCCCTAGCCCGGCTCGAAACCGATCAGCCAGAGCAGCCCGAAACGGTCGCGCACCTGACCGTCGGTCGCGCCCCATGGGCGCTCCTGCAGGGCGTCCACAACCGTTCCGCCCTCGGCGAGCGCGTCGAACCAGCGGCGGAGGGTTGCGGGGTCGGCGGCTCCGAGCAGGGCGAACATCAGCCCGCTCGAGGCGAAGCTGTCGTCATCCGGCCCGGCATCGGAGCCATAGAGCGAGACGGGCCCGGCGAGCACAGCGTGGGCGATGCTGTCAGGGTCGCCCGCCGTGACGCCGAAGTCCGCCCTACTGTGCAGCGTGAGGTCGCCGCCGAAAACCCCCTGGTAGAACGTGAGGGCCTCGCGGGCGGTGCCCGGGAAATGCAGGTACGGTGTGGGCGCCGCCACGCTCAGTACTCGCCCTTGATCACGAAGAACGACCCACGGATGACCCCGGCCAGCCGCGACTTCTGCCGCGCGAACTTGAACTTGTCGGCCAGCTCCTCCGGGATCTCCATGCCCTCCGAGAGCTTCAACCCGACCGCTCGCTTGCCCGCGTCGGCGATCGTGTACATGACGTTGATGGAGAGTCCGGACCGGTAGAACACGTAGGCCATGCGGATGCCGTCCACCTCGAAAGCCGTCGCCTCGAGCGGTGGGGATGCGATGAACAGGTCACGATCGCCGAGGATGCGGTTCACCCAGTCGATGGTGCCGGATTCCTCGGCGGCCGGCCCGACCGAGAACACGTGGTCGTACTTGTTCTTGAAGTAGCGTGCCTCGTTCGCGCGCAGGCCGGCGAGCGCCTGGGCGACCGGACTCGACTCCAGCCCGGCCGTCGACACGTTCTCGAAATCGACGGCTGTGCGCATGTGGTCCTGCTCTCGCTTGTGGTCGTGTACTCGCTGTTCACTCATACCCTGCCAGAATCGGTGGGATGTCGACCACAGCCCTGATGCGGGAGCCGCAGTTCCGGCGCATCTTTCTCGCGCAGGCGGTCAGCACGCTCGGCGACAACATCGCCCCGATCGCCATCGCATTCGCCGTGCTGGCGACGACCCGTTCGGCGACCGCTCTCGGCCTGGTTCTCGCCGCCCGCACCCTGCCTCTGGTCGTCTTCGTGCTGGTGGGCGGCGCCTGGGCCGACCGCCTGCCACGCAAGAGTCTGATGGTGGCGAGCGATCTCGTGCGCCTGGGAACCCAGGGGGCATTCGCGATCGTGCTCATTCAGCATTCCCCGGCGCTGTGGCTGATGGTTGTACTGCAAGCCCTCAACGGGTCGGCGACGGCCTTCTTCCGCCCTGCGTCATCCGGCCTGGTGCAGGAGGCGGTGCCGGTCGCCCAGCGCCAGCGCGCGAACGGGCTGCTGTCTGCGACCAACAACGTCGCATCCATCGCAGGTCCCCTGATCGCGGCCACCCTCATCGCGCTCGCCGGCAACGCATGGGCAGTGGGGGTGGATGCCGTCTCCTTCGGGGTGAGCGCGCTGTTCCTGTTCCGGGTGCGGGTGCCCGCCCGTGAACTCACAGAGCGGATCGGGATCTTCCGCGAGATCGCGGAGGGGTTCCGGGTGATCATCGCCAGCCGGTGGCTGGGGCTCGAGATCCTCGGGTTCTCCGAGTTCCAGCTCTTCGTGCTCGCCTCATACAGCGTGCTCGGGCCGGTGATCTCCCAGAAGCACTACGACGGCGCAACCACCTGGGCGATCGTGACCGCGGTCGTCGGGGTCGGCGCGGTCATCGGCGATCTGATCTCACTGCGCATCAGGCCGTCGCGGCCGCTCGTCGCCGCGAGCGCATTCGGTCTCTGCTGCGTTCCGCTGCTCGTCGCTCTCGGTCTCGCGGCACCGCTGCCGATCCTCATCATCTGCGCAGCGGTGTTCGGTATCGGGTTCAGCGTGCCGGACACGCTCTGGTTCACGGCGATGCAAGACAACGTGCCCGAGCATCTCATCGCCCGGGTGTCCGCCGTCGACTGGATGGGGTCGACCGCGCTGCGCCCGATCGGGCTCGCGATCGTGGCACCCATCGCCGCCGTAACAGGACCCGCCGTCGTGTTGCTGGTCGCGGCCGGCGTGACGGTCGTCACTCTGGTGGCCGTCACCGCGCAACCCAGCGTCCGCGGTCTTCGGGCCGGTGGGACACTGGGGGAATGACCGACGACGAAACCAGGCGCGCTCGCCTGCTTGACGTTGCTGAAGTCCAGGCCCGCCTCGCCGGTTGCCGCGATGTCCAGAGTATTCGCTGGCGTCGTCGACCGGACAAGCTTGGAGTTTCCGAAGGATGAATCGTTGACGACTGCATAGGCGTCGCCGGT
>JAZJYU010000061.1:0-4093 GCA_040390225.1 Actinomycetota bacterium
GGTAGTCGGCGAGCGAGCGGACCAGGCGCAGCTCGTCGGGATGCCGGGCGATGACAGCGTCGATGTCCATCTCGTGCAGGGTGACCCCGCGATGCGTCGTGGTCTTGCGCGGCACCACCTCGAGGTCCTTGAGCATGGCCGCCGTGGCCTTGCGTTCGTGTGTCTCCACGACCGCCACCACGACGTCCCGGCCTTCGTCGCGGAGTCGGGCTCCCTCCTCCAGCATCGTGTAGGTCTTACCGACGCCGGGGGCGGCGCCGAGCAGCACTCGGAGCCGCCCTCGCTTCATGCGATCAGCCCTTCAGTTTCGCGAGAGCGATGTTCAGTTCCAGGACGTTGACCCGGGACTGCCCGAGGTAGCCCAGATCCGGTGCCTGGATCTGGGATTCCACCAGCTTCTTCACAGACGCAACCGGCAGCCCGCGCACCTTGGCGACGCGATCGACCTGCAGCAGCGCGTACTCCGGACTGATGTGCGGGTCGAGCCCGGAGGCCGACGCGGTGACGGCGTCGGCGGGGATGCTCGACTCCGGCACGCCGTCGAGCTTGGCGATCGCGGCCTTCCGTTCTTTCACCGCCTTGATCAGGTCGGCGTTCTCGGGTCCGTAGTTGCTCCCGCTCGACGCGGTGGCGTCGTATCCGGCGCCGGCGGCGGACGGTCGCGACTGGAACCACTCAGGAAGCGCGTTGCCCTTCTTGTCGGTGAAGCCCTGCCCGATAAGGGCGGATCCGACGGTTGCACCGTTGACCTTCACGGGCGAGCCGTTGGCCTGCCACGGGAACGCCAGCTGGCCGATTCCGGTGATCAGCGCGGTGTATCCGATGCCAAGCACGACCGTGAAGATCAGCAAAGCCCGGATGGACACCCAGATCTGGCGGACCGCCGTTCGTGGTGAACTCATGATGATTGTCTTCTTTCCAGTTCGAGAGGTCTTAGAAGCCGGGGATGAGGGTGACCAGGAGGTCGATCAGCTTGATGCCGATGAACGGCAGGATGATGCCGCCGAGACCGTAGATCAGCAGATTCCGGTTGAGGATCCGCGCGGCGGATGTCGCCCGGTAACTGACCCCTCGCAGCGCCAGCGGGATCAGGAACACGATGATGATCGCGTTGAAGATCACCGCCGACAGGATCGCCGATGCCGGCGAGTGCAGCTGCATGATGTTCAGCGCCTCGAGGCCCGGGAACACGCCCGCGAACATCGCCGGGATGATCGCGAAATACTTCGCGACATCGTTGGCGATCGAGAACGTGGTCAGCGACCCACGGGTGATCAGCAGTTGCTTGCCGATGCGCACGATGTCGATCAGCTTCGTCGGGTCGGAGTCGAGGTCCACCATGTTGCCGGCCTCTTTGGCCGCCGAGGTTCCGGTGTTCATCGCGACGCCGACGTCTGCCTGCGCCAGAGCGGGTGCATCGTTCGTGCCGTCACCGGTCATTGCGACGAGGTTGCCGCCCTCCTGTTCCTTGTGGATCAGCGCGAGCTTGTCTTCCGGTGTGGCCTCGGCGAGGTAGTCGTCCACGCCCGCCTCGGCGGCGATCGCCTTCGCGGTGAGCGGGTTGTCGCCGGTGATCATGACGGTGCGGATACCCATCAGGCGAAGCTCGGCGAAACGCTCCTTGAGCCCCGTCTTGACGATGTCCTTCAGGTACACGACTCCGAGGATGCGCGCTGCACCCGCCTTCGACTTGGTGGCGACCACCAGTGGGGTGCCACCGAGATTCGCGATGCGGTCGACCGTCTGTTCGAGCTCGGCGAGCACGTCTGCACCGACCTTCGACGATTCGGCGGCCCAGGCGAGAACGGCCGAACCGGCGCCCTTCCTGATCTGCGATCCGTCGGGAAGGTCGAGGCCGCTCATCCGGGTCTGCGCCGTGAACGGCACGATGTCGCCCGCCGTCTTACCGGCGCCGGCGAACCCGTTCTTCTCTGCCAGGTCGACGATCGACTTGCCTTCGGGAGTCGGGTCGCTCAGGGAGGACAGTGCGGAAGCGTTGACCAGGTCGACGTTGTCCACCCCGCTCAAGGGGTGGAACTCGGCCGCCTGACGGTTGCCGTAGGTGATCGTGCCCGTCTTGTCGAGCAGGAGGGTCGTCACGTCGCCCGCCGCTTCGACGGCGCGGCCCGACATGGCGAGCACGTTCCGCTGCACCAGCCGGTCCATGCCGGCGATTCCGATGGCGGAGAGCAGAGCACCGATCGTGGTCGGGATGAGGCAGACCAGCAGCGCGATGAGCACCGGAATGCTCACCGCCGCTCCGGCGTATCCGGCGACCGGGTTCAGCGTCAGCGCCACCACCACGAAGATGATCGTGAGGCTTGCCAGAAGGATGTTGAGCGCGATCTCGTTCGGCGTCTTCTGGCGCGACGCGCCCTCGACGAGCTTGATCATCCGGTCGACGAAGGTCTCGCCCGGCTTGCTCGTGATGCGCACCACGATGCGGTCCGACAGCACCCGGGTTCCGCCGGTGACCGCACTGCGGTCACCACCGGACTCGCGGATGACCGGGGCCGACTCGCCCGTGATGGCCGACTCGTCGACCGAGGCGATGCCCCAGATGATGTCGCCATCACCGGGGATCAGCTCTCCGGCGACCACCACCACCACATCGCCGAGAGTCAGGTCCGCCGACGAGACGGGCGACGTCGTCGCACGCTCCGCTGCCTGGTCCTTTGCCTCGTCGTAGGAGTCGACTCGATTTGCGATGGTGCTGGTGCGGGTCTGGCGCAGGCTCTCGGCCTGGGCCTTTCCGCGACCCTCTGCCACCGCTTCAGCGAGGTTTGCGAACACGACGGTGAGCCACAGCCAGATGGCGATGCCCCACGTGAACGACCCGGGAACCACCGCGCCGCCGGACTGCCTCAGCGCGGGGATGAACGGCTCCGCGATCGCGATCACCGTGGTCATAGCGGCCCCGATCTCGACGATGAACATGACGGGGTTCCGCCACATCTGGCGAGGGTCGAGCTTCTTGAGCGCGCTGGGGAGTGCGGCGAGGAGCTGGCGCGGTGTGAATGAGCCGTTCCTCGTCGGCCGCCCGCCCTTATCCGAGGATTTCCGCTCGGGGGTCGGAGTTTCAATGACAGTAGACATTTTTAGTGCAGCCCTTCAGCAAGCGGTCCAAGCGTCAATACGGGGAAGTACGTGAGCGCCGTCACGAGCACGGCGACACCGATGAGAAGGCCGACGAATTGCGGTCTGTGAGTGGGCAGCGTGCCGGCTGTCACGGGGATCTTGTCCTGCGCCGCCAGCGAACCGGCGAGAGCCAGCACGAAGACCATCGGCAGGAACCGCCCGAGCAGCATGACGACACCGAGCGAGGTGTTGAACCACGGGGTGTTCGCCGTGAGTCCTGCGAATGCCGAACCGTTGTTGTTCGCCGCGGACGTATAGGCGTAGAGCACCTCCGAGAACCCGTGCAAGCCGGGGTTCCAGATCGATGTCTTCAGCACGTCCGCCCGAACCGCGGGGATCGCGAAGCTCAGCGCGGTGCCGAGCAGCGCCAACGTCGGGGTGATGAGGATGTAGATGCTGGCGAGCTTCACCTCGCGCGGGCCGATCTTCTTGCCCAGGTACTCAGGAGTGCGTCCGACCATCAGGCCGGCGATGAACACCGCGATGATGGCGAACACCAGGATCCCGTAGAGACCGGATCCGCCGCCGCCGGGGGCGACCTCCCCGAGCATCATGTTGAACAGCGTCATGAAGCCGCCGAGGGAGGTGAACGAGTCGTGCATGGAGTTCACCGCACCCGTCGAGGTCAGCGTGGTCGAGGTGGCGAACAGCGTCGAACCCCAGATGCCGAACCGCTGTTCTTTGCCCTCCATGGCCGCTCCCGCCAGGCGTGTCGCAGCCCCGCCGGTGAGCGTCTCGAACAGGGTGAGCGCGGTGAGCGACACCACGAAGATGGAGGCCATCGCCGCGAGGATCGCGTTGCCCTGTCGCTTGTCGCCCACCATCTGCCCGAACGTGCGGGTGAGGGCGAAGGGGATCGCGAGCATCAGGAAGATCTCGAGCAGGTTGGTCCACGCCGTCGGGTTCTCGAACGGATGAGCGGAGTTGACGTTATAGAAACCACCACCGTTGTTCC
>JAZJYU010000061.1:4103-47439 GCA_040390225.1 Actinomycetota bacterium
GGCACGACGATGCCGCCGATGGAGACCTTGCCTGTGATCTGGCCGGTGGCGGTGTCGGGGCGACCGGGCCGCCGGGTATGGATGCCGCGCTGCCGGCGATGCTGTGCACCGTCTGGAACCCGTTGAAGTTCTGGATCACACCTCCGGCGATCAGGATGATCGCGGCGATGATCGACATCGGCAGGAGCAGGCGCAGCGCCGAGCGGGTGATATCGACCCAGAAGTTACCGACCGTGCCCGTCTTGCGATAGGCGAGGCCGCGAACGAGCGCGATCGCGACCGCGATGCCGACGGCGACGGAGAGGAAGTTCTGCACCACCAGTCCGCCGAGTTGCACCGCATAGCCCATGGTCACGTCGGGCGAGTACGACTGCCAGTTCGTGTTGGTGATGAAGGACGCAGCGGTGTTGAACGAGAGACCTTCCGGTATCGCCGGGAACCCGAGGGCGTACGGCAGCACTGCCTGCAGGCGCTGAATCGCGTAGAGCAGGAGCACGCCCACCATCGAGAAGATCAGCACGCTGCGCAAGTACAGGCGCCAGGTCTGCTCCGAGCTCGAATCGACGCCGATGACGCGATAGAAGCCGCGCTCGACCTTGAGGTCTTTCGACGGCGAGAACATGTGTGCCATGTAGTCGCCGAGCGGACGGTACACGACCGCGAGGAGTACGAAGAGGGTCAGGATCTGCAGGATCCCGAAAAGTACGGTCATCAGAATCGCTCCGGTTTCAGAAGGGCGATTACGAGGTAGACGAGCGCGGCAACGGCCAGGACCGCAGCGACGATGGTGAAGACGATCACAGTTTCTCTACCCCCCAGGCGACGACGCCGATCACCGCGAACACGGCGATGACGACGAGGACATACACAACGTCGAGCACAGGTAGCTCCATTCAGATGTTGATCGCGGGACTCCCGATCGAGCCCGATGCCGTGAGGCACAGCAGATGAGTAGACACCCTCCGCCCTGTCGGCTCCGGGCTACTCACGAAATCCTTACGCCGGAAAGCGAAACCCTAACGGCATGCTTACGTCGCCTTCCGCCGCCATCAGGGTCACCCGTCATGGTCCCCGGCTGAACGAGTGGAACTGTCCTAATCCCGCCTCGACGAAGCCCTGAGACCCGCCGTCAACTCCTCGGCCAACTCGCCGCGAAGGGGTTCGAGCGCGCGGTAGAGCGCAGCGCAGTCGAGGTCGTATTCCGCGTCGGCGAGCGCTCCGAATGCGAGCCGACGATCGATGCGCGCGAGCACAGCGAGGGCAGAGTGCATGGCATCGACGTTTCCGAAGGCCCGTTCCTGCCCACCGGCGTGCACGGTCAGCACGGCAATTCTGAGCGACGCCGCTCGCTCCCTGCGAGTCGATGCGGCGCCGATCAACGCCCCGAGACCATACACGGCGACCCCGATGTAGCACGCTGCGGCCAGCGAGACGAAAAAGCTCAGCGCCACCAGCGTGGCCAGGGCGAACCCGATCCCCACGACGGGCCAATACCGATATGCGATGAGCGCGCGTCTCTTGCTCGCATCCGTACCGGGCGGGAAGAGGATGAGGCTCTGGTAGATGTTCGACGAAGAGCCGATGGCGACCGTCTGCGAGTAGCCCCAGCGGTGCTTTCCCTCGAGCCGGCCGATCGCGCGCATCAGCGCACGCTCGAGCGCTGCGAACCTGGGCAGCGTGATCGCCGAATCAGCCATGCACCCGGTCTACGCCCGCAACCGCGCCTCTCGGCCGGGACTAACGCATTGCACGCGGCGGGAGCGCCGAAACCTAACGTTTCGCACACACTCCGGCGCTATGACGCGCCGGAGATGCGAATGTCGTGAAGCACGGTGATCCCGACGCAGGGGAACAGGATCAGGTCGCCGACGGCGATGTCGGCGGGAAGGTTCCGCACGACATAGCTCAGCGCGTCGGGCAGCGGTCCGCCGACGAGCATTTCGAAGCGAGAGCACTCCGAAGCGCGCCCTATCAACCGAGCCTCGGTGAAGATCGGGCGACACCCGCCAAGCTCCGCATCGATCGTCACGTGGACGGCCCCCTCCGTGCTCAGCGTCACCGCCAGAACGCGCGTGACGATCAGTGAGCCGACTCGCCAGTCACCGAGCGGCTGTGGCGGAACGGGCGCGGGGTCGCAGTTGTGAACACAGGGCGTGCCGGCCCAGTCGACCAGGCACCGCATCGAGATTCCCGCGACGACGACATCCGAATCGTTCGTGCTGACATGAGGGGGCCATGGCGCCCCGAGGCCGTCGGGGGGATCGTCGTGCGGGCGGGAGGCTGACTCAGTGCGATGCACGGTGGTGGTTGACATGCCATCGGTCTACGCGATCGCAGCCTGCTCGCCGGCCGGTCTAACGAAGCCCACACGGTTTCGTACCGATTCCGAACGGTTTCCGTGCGCGACGGAGGTCGCAGTGCGAGCACTTCGTGAAGATTTGCCGCAATCGTGTAGGGATTCCGTCAGAATCGGACCGTCACGTCGCGATGAGACCCACACTCGAGCAATGCGTGTCTCCCTCGGTCGATCGCGGCGGCGATGACCCTCACCACGATTCTTCCTTCGCTGCGGCGAAGCATTCCGGATCCACTGGATCCGGACCAATGGCCCGAGGGCACGGTCGCGACGACGACCGACCTCATCGTCGCCGGCCTCTCCCTTACTCATGTCGCCGAAGTGAGCGGTACGCCCTGCTCTGTCTCGGGCTGCTCCGTTGCTCCCGGAACTCATGGGCGCCCTTCGACGACGCACCACACCTCGGTCACCCTCGTGACGGTGACCTCCTGTGACGTCGGCCCGGCAGGCGAGCTCAGCATCGGGGTCGACGGCGGACCGGACTGTGCCACGCAGATCTGGCCCGCGGCCCGGCTGGTCGGGCGCGCCTCGGTGTGCCATGTGCGGCCGGTGGCGTTCGGTCTACCGGCGGGCCCTGGCCGGGTGGGCCTCACAGTCCTGCTTCCCGGAGACATCCGGGTGGGCGACCTGCTCGCCATCCCCTCCCGGCCGATCCGCGTCGCGGCGACGGGTGATGGCCCTGGATGGCTGGAAGACCTGGAGTAGCGAAGAACCGCTCAGCGCTACAGCCACTTCCTTCTCCGGAAGAGCACGAACAGCGCAACGGCTGTGCCTGCCATGACGGCAAGCGCGAGTGGGTAGCCGAACGCCCAGTGCGTCTCCGGCATGACATCGAAATTCATCCCGTAGATCGTGCCGATAATGGTCGGCGGAAACATGATGGCCGCCCAGGCCGAGATCTTCTTCAGCCCCTCGTTCTGCGCGATATTCACTTCTGTGAGCCGTTTCGTCTCTTCATTCTGCGCGAGGCTCGCCTCGGACAGCACGCGCATCGCGTCGTTCTGACGCTGGGTCACCGCTGTCGCGTGGATCTCCAGCGCGCTCTGCGTCACGGTGCGAAGCGAGTCGGCGCGGCTGCTCACCCGCGAGATGCGATCACGCAGGGCGTCCAGGTCTGCGCGGAGCGGAACTGCGACGTGATACTTCTCTGCTCCGCGGCGCAGGCGGTCGAGCATGTCGTTGAGGGGATGCACCGCGCGCTGGAACGAGACGACCGTGTTCATCGCGCGGAAGATCTCCCGGACGAGGGCTGGATCGTCGTCGAACAGGCGATCCTCCAACTCGTCGACGGCGATCTCGAGCCGGGTGATCGCGGGCCGATAATCCCGCACGACGGCGTCGAGGATCGCATAGAGGATGGCCTCGGGCCCCAGAGACAATCGGTCAGGCGAAGATTCGAGCCGGGACCTCAGCTCCCCCAGTTCGGGAGAACTGCTCTTGCGAACGCTCAGCAGAAAACCCTGTCCGACGACGATGTCAAGCTCACCGAACTCGACCTCGCCGCTCTCGCTCGACAGCACCGCCGTTCGCACCACGACGAACAAATTCGTTCCGGAGCGTTCCAGCCGTGAGCGACGGTGGTCAACCATCACCTCGTCGCGAATCGACGGATGGACTGCGAATCGCTCCGCGACCTCGAGGAACTCTGCGGCGGTTGGCTTGTACAGGCCCGTCCATGTGACGATCTTCTCCCGGAGCGCAGGAAGGCTGGGCAGCGGGGCCTGCGGCGCGGAACGACGGCCTGCGACGTAGGTCGCGGTGTCCACGAGGGGCATGGGGTTCCTCCTGCATCGCGCTAGCCGGTCTGGGCGGCACAGCTCACGCTAACGCGACCCCAGAACCCGAACCGCTGTCCTTTACGGATCCAATACGGAATTCACGGCTTGGCCAGGTGAGAGCTGATCGCTCGCTTCCCGAGTCGACCGCTGAGCCGAAGCCCTACCGACAGTGGCCACAGCGTTCTGACGAATGACTCCGTTCTGCGGAGCAGGCCTTCTCTTTCACGGCTTTTCGCCCGAGGATCGGGGCATGCGAAAAGTCGTCGTCTACGAACTGATGTCCCTCGATGGAGTCGCCGAGGATCCGGACGGTTTCATCGCCGAGTGGGACGACGTGATGGATCACAACCTGGCTGATGTGATCGGGCGGCAGGACGCCGTCATCCTGGGTCGTCGCAGTTACGACGAGTGGTCCCGGTTCTGGCCGAGCAGCGACATCCAGCCGTTCGCGCGGTTCATCAATACGACCGCGAAGTATGTTGCGACATCCACACCTCTCGGCACGACGTGGCAGAACGCGATCGCGATCGATGGCGGACTCGTCGATTTCGTGGGCGCCCTGAAAGCCCGGCCAGGCGGAGACATCGGGGTGCACGCGAGCATCTCGGTCGCCCGCACGCTGCTGACGGCCGGCCTGGTCGACGAACTCAGGCTTGTGGTCGCGCCGGCGATCATCGGAACCGGGAGCCGTCTTCTGGATGGAGTGCCCGCCATGAACTTCGAGCTCGCAGGCAGTGCGATCTCCCCGACCGGCTGCCTGCTGCTGGACTACCGCGCTAGATGAGCACGGCTGAGCCGAGTGACTTTGGTCCCGATGAACCAGTGGCACATGAGTCAAACTCTTGTTTATCGGAGGGAATCGGATGCGCGATACGGGGGTATTCCGCGCAACACACAAGTGGGGACCGGGTCGGGGGTGACTCGGTCTCCACCGTGCCGGATCGAATCCGAAGGACACCGTTGAACCTGGTCGGGATGGCCCCTGGATAGACGGGACCAAGGTCCTTATGATCCACTGGCACATAGACGAGGCTCTGCTGCATCGGATCATGTCCGAGTGCGAGATATGGGGGTATCCCGCACTGCATACGCATGGAGGCCGGGTCTCGGGTGACCTGGCCTCCATTTCGTTTCGCCTCTGGCCTTGCGGGACCTTCGGCCCAATCCGCGCAGCGCACAGCGCCCACACTGGGCCCATGAGAGCACTTCAGTATCGTCAGGTAGGTTCCGCCCCCGAGGTCGTCGAGATCGACACCCCGGAACCCGGCCCGGGCCAGGTGCGGCTGAAGGTCACCGCCGCGGGCCTCTGTCATTCCGACTCGTTCATCATGGGGCTGCCCGCCGAGCAGTACATCTACGGACTTCCGCTGACTCTCGGCCACGAAGGCGCAGGCATCGTCGACAAGCTCGGCGACGGAGTCACCGGAGTGGCCGTGGGCGACGCCGTCGCGGTCTATGGACCGTGGGGATGCGGTCGTTGCCACGCCTGCTCGGAGGGCCGCGAGAACTACTGCACCAACGCAGCCGCTCTCGGCATCGTGCCACCCGGACTCGGTGCGCCGGGCGCGATGGCCGACTACCTGATCGTCGACGACCCGCGACACCTCGTGCCGCTTGGCGACCTCGACCCCGTCGAAACCGTCTCCCTGACAGACGCCGGCCTCACGCCCTACCACGCGATCAAGTCCAGCCTCGCGCATCTCTACCCGGGGTCGACGGCCGTCGTGATCGGCTCGGGCGGGCTCGGCCATGTCGCCATCCAGATCCTGAAAGCGATCAGCTCCGCCACCGTGATCGTCATCGACGTCGACGAGAAGAAGCTGGCTCTGGCGAAGCAGGTGGGCGCCGACCAGACGATCGTCTCCGGTCCGGATGCCGCCGCCGCGATCCGAACCGCAACCGGCGGCATCGGAGCACAGGCCGTGTTCGACTTCGTCGGAGCGCAGCCCACCCTTGACATCGCCCGGGAATCCGTAGCCGTCGACGGCATCATCCAGGTCGTCGGAATCGGCGGCGGAATCCTGCCGACCGGCTTCTTCTCGACCCCCTTCGGGGCTGCGGTGCAGGCACCGTACTGGGGTTCGCGCTCCGAGTTGATCGAGGTGCTCGACCTCGCCCGGCGCGGTCTGGTGAAAGTGCACGTCGAGCGATTCACACTCGACCAGGCTCCCGAGGCGTATGACCGGCTGCACGCGGGTACGATCTCCGGTCGCGCCGTCGTCGTGCCGTGAGCGGACTGCTTCTTGTCGCCGTCATCCTGATCACGGCTGCGCTCCTCTTCTATACGACCGGCGTCTGGGCCGAACGCGTCAAGGGAACGCTGCGACCGTGGCATTCCGTGATGTTCGCACTGGGGTTCGCCAGCGACCTGAGCGGCACCCTCGTGATGACTCGCATAGCGAGCACGCAGGCGGCCGGAACGTCATCGCTCGGGTCTGCCCTGACCGTCGTGATGGCGATCACCGGAACCGCGGCACTGGTGCTGATGGGGGTGCACCTCATCGCCGCGATCGTCGTTCTCGCGCGGTCACGTGCGCCGGAGCTGGCCTGGTTCCACCGCGCGTCCATCGTCGTCTGGAGCATCTGGCTCGTGCCCTTCATCGCCGGGGCCGTGTCGGCGAACGTGCACTGATGCCCGCGAAGCACCCGCGACCGCGGTTCCCGACCTGGGCGCGGGTGCTGCTCTCGACGGTCGCCCTGGGGCTGGCGGTATGGTTCGTCATCCTGCCGCAGTTCGCCGACGCGGCCGCCACTCTGCACACGCTCGAGCGCATCTCGATCCCGCTCCTGGTACTCGCGGTGGTCTGCGAGCTCGGATCACTCCTCTCGTACACGGCGCTCACCCGCACGGTGTTCGGCAAGACCCACCCGCCCTTCTTCACACTTTTCAGGCTCGACCTCGTAGACCTCGGCATCAACCACGTCGTACCCGGAGGCGCACCCATCGCCATGGGAGTGCGCGTGAGTCTGTTCCGGTCGGTGGGCGTTCGGGGAGCGGTGGGGATGTCGGTCACGACGATCGAGATCGTCGTCGCCAACCTCATGCTCGGCGCGTTGCTCGGTCTCGGCGTCGCGCTGTCACTCGGCGTGCTCACCGGATCGGTGTGGCTCCTTGTCGCCGCGGCCGTTGTGATCGGGCTGGTGATCGCCACGATCCTTGCCACCTGGAGGCTGGTCTTTCACACCGAGAGTTCCGTTCGTGCCGTGCTGTCGGTCGTGTCGCACGTGCGTTTCATCAGTACTGAGAGCGTTGAGATGTTCCTGCGAACGATGGCACGGCAGTTGCATGGGCTGCTCACCCGGCGATCCAAGCGCGTGAGGGCGATCATCTTCTCCGCGCTCAACTGGATCCTCGACGCCGCGGTGCTATGGATCATGCTGAGCGCCTTCGGCACCCCACCGCCGATCGGCGGTGTGATCACGGTGTACGCCGCCGGCGTTCTCGTCTCCATGCTGCCGATCACTCCGGGTGGACTCGGTGTGGTCGAGGGCTTCATGGTTCCCGCGCTGGTCCTGCTGGGAACCGTCCACTCGACCGCTCTCATCGCGGTGCTCGCATGGCGCCTGCTCGAATACTGGCTGCCCCTTCCGCTCGCGGGACTCTCGTGGATCTCGCTCCTGGTCGACAGACGCCGGGACCAAAGGCCCGTCGCGAGCGCGGCACCTGCTCCAGCATCGAGCCATGGATAAGACCACAGACATCGCCCCTCGCAAGAAGGCGACGCCCGGCAGGCTCGGCCTGCCCACCGCATCCGCGCTCGTCATCGGATCGGTCATCGGTACCGGAGTGTTCGGTATCCCGTCCGCCCTCGCCATGTTCGGCCCCATCAGCCTCGTCGCCTTCGTGCTGGTCACTATCGGAGCACTGGCGCTCGCGATCGTGTTCGGCTGGCTGGCCCAGCGCATCCCCGGATCCGGTGGCCCGTACCTCTACGCACGGGATGCGTTCGGGGACTTCGCCGGCTTCCTCAACAGCTGGTCGTACTGGGTGACGGCCTGGGCGGGCAATGCGGCGATCGTCGTCGCGCTCACCGGCTACGTGGAAGTGTTCGTGAATAAGGACCACAACATCTGGTGGTCGATCGTGATCGCCGTGATCGGACTGTGGATCCCGGTGCTGATCAACGTCGTCGGCATCCGCACCCTCGGTGCGGCTCAGGCGATCTTCACGGTGCTGAAGGTCATCCCGCTCGTGCTCATCGCCGTCGTCGGGTTGTTCTTCATCAATCCGGCCAACTTCGGTGCGTTCAATTCGTCGGGCACCAACGCCTGGAGCGCCATCGCCGGTGCGGGCGCGATCGTTCTGTTCGCCTACCTGGGCATCGAGACCGCGTCCGTGGCCGCCGGCCGCGTGCGCAATCCGGAGAAGAACGTGCGCAGGGCGACCGTCTGGGGCACCGTGATCTGTGGTGTCATCTACGTTCTCGGCACTCTGGCCGTGTTCGGCACAGTGAGCAACAAGGCGCTTCGCACCTCGACGGCGCCGTTCAGCGATGCCGCCAACGCGATCTTCGGAGGCACCTGGGGAGGCGACCTCATCGCGATCGCCGCCATCGTCTCCGGACTCGGCTGCCTCGTCGGCTGGACCTTCATCGTGGGCGAGATGCCGTTCGCGGCCGCGAAGGATGGGATGTTCCCGAAGGTCTTCGCTCGTGAGACCCGTGGCCTGCCGATCGTCGGCATCCTCGCGTCGACCATCTTCGCCACCCTGCTCACCGTGCTCGCGTACACGAACTTCTCGAACGTGTTCACGACGGTGCTGCTGCTGACCGTGTTCACCTCGGTGATCCCGTACATGTTCTCGGCGGGTGCGCAGGTGTTCTGGCTGGTCACCCATCGCCGCACCATGGCATGGGGGCCGTTCGCGAAGGACCTGTCCATCTCCATCGTCGCTCTCGCGTTCACGTTCTGGGCTCTCGCGGGCAGCGGCGCGCAGGCCTGCTATTACGGCGTGTTCTGCTTCCTGCTCGGTGTGCCGCTCTACATCTGGTTGCGCGCGTCGAAGAAGAAGGACCCGCTGGACGAACCGGCCGCCACTGCTCCGGCGCCGGAACTGGAAAGGGCATCATGACCACCGCCACTGCCTCGGCCGGTCCACTGGACGAACCGACCGCCGCGGCCGATCTCGGGGTTCACTCCGAGGTCGGGCGCCTGCGCAAGGTGATCGTGCATCGGCCGGGACTCGAGCTCGCGCGGTTGACACCGCAGAACCGCGAGGAACTGCTCTTCGATGACGTTCTCTGGCCATCGAAGGCACGCTCCGAGCACGACGGCTTCGCCGATGCGATGGAGTCTCGCGGAATCGAGGTGTTCCACTTCGACACGCTTCTCTCCGAGACACTGGAGCAGGCCCCGGCCCGTGACTTCGTGCTCGACCGGCTCTGCACGACCGACGTGTTCGGGCCGTCTTTCGCACCGTACCTGCGTCACGCTCTCGCTGAGCAGGAGTCGGCGCGTCTCGCCGAGTTGCTGATCGGCGGCATTCTGCCATCGGATATCGCAACACCGGCGAGCGCGAGCCTCTTCGCGGATGCGCTTGGGCCGGACGGATTCCTCGTTCCGCCCGTGCCGAATTCACTCTTCCCTCGCGACAGTTCGGCCTGGATCTACGGCGGTGTCAACGTCAACGTCATGGCCAAGCCGGCGCGGGCACGCGAGACCGACCATGTGCGGGCGATCTACCGGTTCCACCCGATGTTCGCGGACGCTCAGTTCGCGCAGTTCAACACGGACGAGACACGGCGTCGCTCCACGATCGAGGGCGGCGATGTGCACGTGCTCGGTCATGGGGCAGTGCTGGTCGGGATGGGCGAACGCACCACTCCGATGGCGGTCGAACTGCTCGCCAAGGAATTGTTCGCCACCGGTTGGGCCACGTCGGTGATCGCCATCGCGCTGCCGAAATCGCACTCGATGATGCACCTCGATACCCTCATGACCATGGTCGATCACCGCACTTTCGTGCTGTACCCGAACGTGGCGCCGAAATCGTTGCACGCGTGGAGGATCACGCCGTCGGGTGACAGCGATCGGCCGTTACGGGTCGATGCCGAACGGCCCCTGATGGCTCTGATCGGTGAAGCGCTCGACCGGTCGGACATCCGTGTGCTGTCCGCCGACGAGGACAGCCGGGCCGCCGAGCGCGAACAGTGGGATGACGCAAACAACTACCTGGCACTCGAGCCTGGCGTCGTCGTCGGCTACGACCGCAACGTCACGACGAACACGATGCTGCGCAGAAACGGCATCGAGGTGATCACCGTTCCCGGCAGCGAGCTCGGACGCGGTCGCGGTGGCTCACGCTGCATGTCCTGCCCCATCCTGCGCGACCCGGCGGAGTGATCGATATGACCTTGCTCACCGAACCGGCGACCGGCATCCGGCACCTGCTGCGCGACACCGACCTCACGAAGGCCGAATATCTGCGCCTGCTCGACGACGCCGCGGCTCTCAAGCGGGAGCGCGCAACGGGGACCATCAGTCCCCGGCTCACGGGACGCGATGTCGCGGTCATCTTCGAGAAGCCCTCCACCCGCACGCGGAGCGCCTTCGAGGTCGCGCTGCACGACGAAGGCGCCGGCTGCACCTACATGGATTCGGCGAGCAGCCACCTCGGCACGGCGGAGTCCTTCGAGGACACCGCCAAGGTTCTGAGCCGCTTCTACGACGGCATCGCCTATCGCGGGTTCGCGCAGTCCGCCGTCGAGGAGCTCGCGCAGCACGCGTCGATTCCGGTCTGGAACGCGCTCACCGACGAATGGCATCCCACCCAGGCGCTCGCCGACATGCTCACGATGCGTGAGACGGCAGGCAAGCGGCTCGAAGACGTGGTCGTGTGCTTCACGGGCGACGGCCGCAACAATGTCGCCCGCAGCCTCATGACCTCGGCGGCGATCCTGGGCATGGACATGCGGATCGCAGCACCTGCCGCGCTCCAACCGCCGCCGTCGGTGATGACCTACGTGCGGGCGATCGCAACGCACTCCGGCGGCTCGATACTCATCACCGACGACGTCGAAGCGGCCGTGCCTCGCGCGGACTTCATTTATACGGATGTCTGGGTGAGCATGGGCGAGTCAGACGAGCTGTGGGACGAGCGGGTGCCGCTGCTGAAGCCGTACCGCGTCGACTCCGAGTTGATGGCGCTGACCGGGAACCACCAGGTGAAGTTCCTGCACTGCCTGCCTAGCATCCATGACCGAACCACCGAACTCGGCGCGAAGGTCTTCGAGCGCTACGGCCTGGAGGGCGCCGAGGTGAGCAACGAGGTCTTCACCTCGAACGCGTCGAGGGTCTTCGAGCAGGCGGAGAATCGCATGCACACAATCAAAGCCGTCATGCTCGCATCACTGAATTCCACCGACTCCGCGGAGAGCTAGTGCGCATCGTGATCGCTCTCGGGGGCAATGCGCTGCTCAAGCGCGGCGAACGACCGGATGCCTCCATCCAGCTCGCCCACCTCGACTCGGTCGCGCCGGCGATCGCCCGGCTGGCTGCGGACCACGACGTCATCATCGTGCACGGGAATGGGCCACAGGTCGGGTTGCTCGCGAACGAGAGCGCGGCCGATCCGGCCCTGAGATCGCCGTATCCACTGGCGGACCTGGTCGCCGAGACGCAGGGCCTGATCGGCTCGTGGATCCAGCGCTCGCTCACGCATGCCGGGTTGACCAGGGACGTCATCGTGCTCGTCTCGAGAACCCTGGTGAACCACGACGACCCCGCCTTCCACAGGCCGGCGAAGTTCATCGGCCCGATGCTCGACGCCGACCAGGCGAGACGGGCGAGGGCGCAGGGACGCACGATCGCAATGGACGGCGAATCGTGGCGACAGGTCGTTCCCTCCCCAACGCCCGTGAGAGTGCTCGAAACCGCACGAGCGTCGCAACTGCTCGACGCCGGCTGCACCGTCGTGCTCGCCGGCGGCGGCGGAATCCCCGTCGACCAGCACGGTGACGCGATCGACGCCGTGGTCGACAAGGATCTGACCGCAGCCAGGATCGCCGTCGATCTCGAAGCGGAGCTGCTTGTGATCCTCACCGACGTGGACGGCGTGATGCGCGACTTCGGCACGTCAGGGCAGACGTTGATCCGCGCAACCACGTCCAAGGAGCTCTCCTCTCAGCAGTTCGCCGACGGGTCCATGGGTCCCAAGGTTCGTGCGGTCAGCCAGTTCACTTCGGCCACGGGCCGCCGGTCGGCAATCGGCCGACTCGATGAGCTCACCGGAATCATCGTGGGGACCGCGGGCACCCAGGTGCACGCTGAAGCCGTGACGGCGGCGACATGAGCAATCACCTCCCGCACCCGGGCCGCGCGCCCTCCCTTCATATCGCCAGCGACAACGGCAGTGGACCGGCTGTGCTGCTCGTTCACGGCATCGCGTCGTCGGCGACGACCTTCGATCCGGTGCTTCCGCTTCTCGGCGGGCATCGCGCGATCGCCGTCGACCTGCTCGGTTTCGGGCGCTCGCCTGCCCCGCTGAACTCGGACTACACGATCGACGACCACGTCGCCTTCCTCGAGCGCACGATCGAGGATGTGCGCGTCGAGGGTCCGATCGTCGTTGTCGGTCACTCGATGGGCTCGCTGATCGTTGCCAGGCTCGCGGCAAGGAACCCGTCGCTCGTGCACGGCGTCGTACTGGTCAGCCCGCCGGTCTACCTGCCTCCGGAGATCCTCTCCAATCGGACCGACCGTGCGACCATGGGGCTCTACCTGCGCATCTACGAGTTTCTGGGGAACAATCGCGATTTCAGCGTCAGCGCTGCGCAGGCGATAGCGCAGTTTCTCCCACGGGAGGGATTGCTTCATCTGGACGAACACGACTGGCGGCCGTTCGCACTGTCTCTGCGGCACTGCATCGAGAGCCAGACGACCATCGATGACATCTCCAATATCACGGCGCCGATCGAGGTCATCTATGGCGCCCTCGACCCCTTGATGTTGCGCGAGGGGCTCCACATCGTGAGCCGCATGCGCAATGTGCATACCGAGAAGATCTCCGGCGCCGATCACATCGTGCGCGAGCGACTCGCAAGGGCGATCGCTGACGCGGTGAACCGGGTGTCGTCACCCGTGGGACCTTAGTCCCGAGACGCACCGAGACCCGGGTCGATGATCGGGGGAACGCTCGTGGCCGATTCCCTTTCCGGCGCGCCCGAGCCGGGCATCCCGCCGACCTGCGCCTGTACCCGAACGGCGCTGGGGTGTCGGGTCGGGGAGCTCCCCCCAGAGCTCCCCGACCACAATCTCGCCGGGCCTTTCGACCCTATTCGGCCTTCGGCGCGGGCGCACTATCGATGTCATGGACACAGCACACACAACGCAGGCACGAAGTGACACCGACATCCAGCATGACGTGCTCGATGAACTCGACTGGACCCCCGATGTCAATCCGGCGCACATCGGCGTATCGGTCAACAACGGGGTCGTCACCCTTTCCGGCGAGGTCAGCACCTTCGCGGAACGCGTCGCCGCAAAGGACGCGGCCGTCAGCGTGCGCGGCGTCACCGGACTGGCCGACGAACTTGAAGTCGAGACCGTGGCAGCGTACAAGCACACCGATACGCAGATCGCGGAGGCGATCGTGTCTGCGCTTCGGCTCCGCACCGACATTCCCCGTGACACGATCACCTGCGAGGTTTCGGCCGGGTTCGTGACGCTCAACGGCCAGGTGGCCTGGAATTTCCAGCGCGACGCCGCCCGCCACGAGGCCTCTCGGATCGTGGGAGTGCGGCTGGTGACGAACAAGATCACCCTCAGCCCACGCGCATCCGCGAGCGACACGGCCGAGCGAATCCGCAAGGCCCTCGTGCGCAGTGCTCAGGTCGACGCGGACGGGATCGTCGTGCACGTCGACGGAAGCGCTGTGAGGCTGACCGGGTACGTTCGCTCCTGGGCGGAACGCCAGCAGGCGGCGACCGCAGCCTGGGCATCGCCGAATGTCACGACAGTGGACAACGACCTGGCTGTGAAGGCCTGATCCCCTGTGCGGTTGGAGACGCCGGTGACCGGCGAGCCGAGGCGGGGAGCAGGGAGCGACGCTGACTCCCCGTCCACCATGCGCGCCTGGCGGTGCGATGAGGTCGCGGGCGACCTCCGGCTCTCGAGAATGAAACGACCGGTTCCCGCCGCAAACGAGATACTCGTCAGGGTGCTCGCCTGCGGCGTCTGTCGCACCGATCTTCACGTCGTGGACCGTGATCTCCCCGTGCACCGTGACCGGATCGTACCAGGTCACCAGGTGGTGGGCGACGTCGTGCAACTCGGATCGGATGTGACATCGTTCACGATCGGCGACCGGGTGGGCATCGCCTGGCTGCGTGAAACCTGCGGACAGTGCGCCTGGTGCCGCAGTGGCCGCGAGAACCTCTGCCCCGACTCCCGCTTCACCGGCTGGGATGCCGATGGCGGCTATGCGCAGTACGCGACAGTGCGGGCGGACTACGCATACGGGTTGCCGCACGACGTGTCCCCCGAGGCGATCGCTCCGCTTCTTTGCAGTGGCATCATCGGCGCGAGGGCCCTCGCCCGGGCATCCCTTCCCGTTGGCGGCAAACTCGGCATCTATGGCTATGGAGCGAGCGCGCACCTCACAGCTCAGGTCGCGACCGCGCAGGGCGCCCGCATCTTCGTGATGACGCGTGGCGAAGAGAACCAGGCGCTCGCTCGCAGTCTCGGCGTGGAGTTCGTCGGTGGCGAGCAGGCCTCACCACCCGAGCCGCTCGATTCGGCGATCGTGTTCGCGCCGGCGGGCGAGCTCGTCCCGGTCGCGTTGCGCGCAACGGCCCGTGGGGGAACCGTCACCCTCGCAGGAATACACATGTCGGAGATTCCCGCGATGGACTACGACACGACCCTGTTCGGCGAGCGCGACCTGAGGTCGGTGACCGCGAATACGCGCGAGGACGGCCGAACCTTCCTCGCCCTCGCCCACTCCCTCGACCTGACGACCAAGGTGACGACCTACCCTTTCGCCGCCGTCGGACGTGCCCTCAATGACCTCCGCGCGGGGCGGGCATCGGGTTCGCTGTGCATCACCTTCGCCGACGCCTGAGCAGGACTTTCGGCCCGATTCGGGTGGTGCAGCGTGCCTAGCGTTGAGAACGACCGGAGTCCGTCCGCCTGAGAAGGAGAAACCCATGTCCCCCAAAGTCATCGTCGTCGGCGTCGATGGGTCCGAGACCTCACTCGCCGCGCTGCGCGAGGCCGCCTCATACGCGAAGCTGATGAGTGCGTCACTGCGCTGTGTCACCACCTGGAACTTCCCCGCGTTCGAAGAGGCCGTCGGCGCTTATGACCCCGAGCAGGACGCCAAGGAGATCGGTCGCGAGGCGACACGAGCCGTCTTCGGGGAGGTGGTTCCGCCGTGGGTCACGGTAGTCGCCAAACTCGGCCCGGCCGGCCCCGCGCTGGTCGATGAGAGCGAGAACGCCTCGCTGCTCGTGGTCGGCACGCGCGGTCATGGTGCGGTCGGGCGGCTGCTGCTCGGGTCCGTCAGCACGCACTGTGCCGAGCGCTCGAAGTGCCCGGTGCTGGTCGTACCCGGCAACGCGAGCGACGCGTCGAGTGTCAGCGATCCGCTGCCGGCTGCTGCCCGAGCTTGAGAATGGCGGCCTGAGTCCTGCGTTGCAGCCCGAGCTTGCTGAGAAGGCCAGACACGTAATTCTTCACCGTCTTTTCGGCAAGTTCGAGTTGCTCACCGATCTGCCGGTTGGTCAGCCCGTCGGCGATCAGGGCCAGGATCTGACTCTCTCGTGTGCTGAGTGAACCCAGCCTCGGGTCGGCCGCCGAGTCGTTCTCCATTTTGGTGACGACGAGCCGGGCGAGGCTCGGGTCGAGTAGCGACTTGCCCGACGCCACCTTGCGCAGCGCTTCGAGCAGGCCGCTGCCGCGGATGTCCTTCAGCACGTAGCCCGATGCGCCGGCGATCACCGCCGAGGAGATGGCCTCGTCATCGTCGTAGCCGGTGAGCATCAGGCAGCGGATGTCTGGATTGCTGGAGCGGATGTCGCGACAGACGTCGATGCCGCTCCCGTCAGGCAAGCGCACGTCGAGCAGCGCGATGTCGGGTGTCGTTGCGGCGATACGGCCCCGCGCCTGCGCGGCCGTCGATGCTTCACCGACCACCTCGATGTCGCGCTCCGCGTTCAGGAGTTCGGCGATTCCTCGCCGCACGATCTCGTGATCGTCGACGAGGAATACGCGAATCATGTCAGGCATGGGCTTTCTCTTCTTCTGCCGTGAAGGGCACGGTCCAGGTCAGCGTCGTTCCGGTGTCGCCCGATTCGACCGTCAATGTGCCACCTCGCGCTTCGGCACGAGTCTGCAGATTCGCCACGCCGCTGCGCCGTGTCGACCCCTGCATCCCGCGCCCGTTGTCGCCGATGACCACCACGACGTCACCCGCGATAGCTTCCACGCGCACGGTGCACCGGGTCGCCCGAGCATGCTTGGCCACGTTCGTCACGGACTCGCGCACGACGGCGAAGACATCGTCGGCGAGCGAGTCGACGATCACCAGATCAACCGGGCCGGCGAAGGCTATCGACGGCGGCCCGTCCAGCCCCGCGGCCAGTTCGTTGCCGAGATCGATGAGGCGGTGCCGGATGGTGTCGCGATTCGCGGCGGTCGCCGACGAGAGCGTGAAGATCGCCGTGCGGATCTGCAGGATCGCGTCATCCAGATTGCCGACAGACTTCATCAGGCGTGCCGATAACCCCGGATCGGACACCGAGCTCGCAAGGCTTTGAAGCTCCAGCCCGGTGCCGAACAGCTGCTGGATCACGTGGTCGTGCAGGTCGCGGGCGATGCGCCCGCGATCCTCGAGCAACGACATCTGCTCCTGCGCTGTGCGCGCCTTCATCAGCTCGAGAGCGACACTGCCCTGTCCGGCGAAATCGGCCACCATCTCGAGGTCGGCGAGATCGAAGGGATGCCCGTCTTCAAAACGGCTCACCATCAGCACCGCCTCCACCGTGTCGGCCGACACCATCGGAAGGCCGATGACCGGCCCGAATCGCAGGCTGCCCTGCAGCTGCACGGAACTCGCCGAACCGTCGTTGACCAGTAACGGCTGGCGCCCCTCGAACACCCGGCCGGCGAGCGTATCGCCTGCCGGGTATGACATTCCGACCAACTGCTCGGCCCCTGCTCCCTGCGCGAGGGTCACGGTGACCTCGTCACCGGCCGCGTTGAGCGCGGAGAGATGCACGATGTCGGCTTCGGCGAGTTGAAGCACCCGACTCAGGAGAATGGCAAGCGAGCTTTCACGGTCGGTCGAGAGCATCGCCGAGGTGACTTCGGCGGACGCCGCCGCCCAGGCCTGCCTTCGCTTGGTCTCCGCGAACAGCCGGGCGTTCTCGATGGCGAAACCCGCGGTGGCCGCGAGGTATCCGACGAGCTGTTCGTCCTCCGCGCTGAAGGTCCCCTTCTCTTGATTGCTGAGATAGAGATTGCCGAAGACACGATCACGGATGCGCACCGGTACGCCGAGGAAACTGTCCATCGGCGGATGGTGGGCCGGGAATCCGGCAGACCTCGAGTCGTCGCTGATGTGCTCGAGCCTGATCGGATGCGGGTCGTCGATGAGGGCGCCGAGCAGGCCGTGCCCCTCGGGGAGGTGGCCGATCGCCTCGACCTCGCCTTCCGGCATCCCGACGTGGATGAACTGCTCCAGCCCGCCCGAGGGCGACACCACACCGAGCGCTCCGTACTGGGCGCCGACCAGCTCGACCGCGGCTTCGACGATCTTGCGGAGCACGTCGGCCAGATCGAGGGACTCGACGACGGCCTGATTCGCGCGGAGAAGCGCTCTCAGCCGGCCCTGGGTGGCCATGACGTCCTGCGCCTGTTCAACCAGATCGGCCAGGGTTCGGTCGAGTTGCGCACGTGGCGCATCGGGAAAGGAAAGCATGTCGTCTGACACTGCGGGCTCCTGGTTGCTAAGACGATGCTGCGCGGACCAGTGCCCTGATCCGACGCTCGCAATGCTACCTCTCGCGCGCCGGATTGCTCGGGGAGGACCTTGGTCCCGGTCGTTCGCGGTCGTGCACGAAATGCTGGTATTCGGCAAGCGAGGAGAAAAGGACATGACCGACGCGATCATCGTGGGGGTGGACGGCTCGACCGCATCGACATCCGCGATCAAGTGGGCCGCGGAGCGCGCCCGCGACCGTGGACTCCCACTCGAGGTGGTGTACATCGTCGACGACTACTGGGGAAGCATGGGCGAGCGCGAGCTCGGCGAGCTGCACCCGGACATCGCCGGCGTGGTCGACGATGCCGCTGCTGTCGCGCGCACGATCGCACCCGACACTCTCATCTCGGCACGTGTGCACACCGGCGACCCGATGGTCGAATTGGCCGAGGCATCCCGCACTGCGGCGATGATCGTCGTCGGCACCCACAAGACCGGCTTCTTCCACGGCCGCGCGTTCGGCTCCCGCAGCCTGCAACTGGCGGCGATGGCCTGGTGCCCGGTCGCCGTGATCCCCGGCTTCACGTCCGCGCTTCGCAAATCCATCGTCGTCGGCGTCGACGACTCCGCCGCATCGGCAGCCGCGATCGACTTCGCCGCGGAAGAATCCATCGCCACGAGCGAACCGCTCGTGTTCGTGCACGGCACGGAGGAGCCCGCGCGGGACCCCGCCAGACGAACGACGACCCTGACCCAGTCGCTGACCAGGGCAGCGATGGTGCGGGCGAAGGCGGTGGGCGTCACCGAGTTGGTGCGTGCGCGGGAGATCGCGCGGCCGGCGGCCGAGGCTCTCATCGACGCGGCCCTCCAGGCGAATCTGCTCGTCATCGGCACGTCGCGGCGTCGCGGAATCGAGCAGTCCGCGCTCGGCCCGGTCGCGCACGACGTGCTGATGAACATCACCGGTCCGACCGTCGTCGTACACGGCGACATGAACCCGTCAACCACCCAACCCCGGAGCACTCTGTGAACAGCATCCTCAGTCCGCTCGTCCTGTCCCAGTGGCAGTTCGGTCTCACCACCATCTATCACTTCCTGTTCGTCCCACTGACGATCGGGATGGCGACCATCACGGCGGTGTTCCAGTCGGCGTGGGTGCGCACCTCGAAGCCGAAGTACCTGCAACTGACCAGATTCTTCGGCAAGCTCTTTCTCATCAACTTCGCGATGGGCGTGGTCACCGGCATCGTGCAGGAGTTCCAGTTCGGAATGAACTGGTCCACCTACTCGCGATTCGTCGGCGACGTTTTCGGTGCACCGCTCGCCATCGAGGGCCTGCTCGCGTTCTTCCTCGAGGCGACGTTCATCGGCCTGTGGATCTTCGGGTGGGACAAACTGCCGAAGAAGGTTCACCTCGCAACGATCTGGCTCACCGCGGCCGGAAGCATTCTGTCGGCGTACTTCATCATCGCGGCGAACGCGTTCATGCAGCATCCGGTTGGCTACGTACTGAACGCCACCCGCGGTCGCGCCGAACTGACCGACATCTGGGCCGTTCTGACGAACAAGGTCGCCCTCGCCGCGTTCCCCCACACGATCGTCGGCGCGTTCATGGTGTCCGCGGCACTCGTGATCTGCGTCGCCGCCTGGCACCTGGCTCGCAAGCGCAACGTCGAAACCATGAAGCCGGCACTCAAGTTCGGGCTCTGGACGATGGTGGGTTCCGGAATACTCTCCGTCTTCACCGGCGACCAGTTGGGGCTTGTCATGGAGTCGACCCAGCCGATGAAGATGGCCGCTGCGGAAGCCCTGTATCACACGGCGAGCGGCGCTGACGCGTCGTTCTCGATCTTCACCCTCGGCACCCCTGATGGGGTGAGCGAGCTGTTCTCGATTCGCATCCCCTACCTGCTGTCCTTTCTTTCGACGCACACGCTCAACGGCACCGTGCAGGGCATCAATGAATTGCAGGCGCAGTACACCGCGCTGTACGGCCCCGGGAACTATTCGCCCATCATCTGGGTGACCTATTGGGCCTTCCGCTGGATGATCGGGCTCGGACTCCTCGCGGCGATCATCGCCGTGGTGGGTCTGTGGTTCACCCGGAAGGGCCGGGACCCCAAGCGCTGGATGTACCGCATCGCCATCTGGGCGTTCCCGCTGCCCCTCGCCGCCATGATCGTCGGCTGGATCTTCACCGAGATGGGCAGGCAGCCCTGGATCGTGTTCAGCCTGCTGAAGACGTCTGCGGCGGTATCGCCGAACATCACCGGCCTCGAAGTGCTCATCTCCATCGTCGCCTTCACCCTCGTCTACGGCGCGCTCGCGGTGGTCGAATTCCGGCTCATGAAGCGCACGGCACAGGCCGGACCTGATGCCATCACCCCCGCGGATGAGAACGCCGACCGCGCCTCAGATCCCGTCACCGTCTACTAGGAGCAACGACCATGTTTCTGCCCACCCTCTGGTTCTGGATCGTCGGATTCCTCTTCATCGGATACTTCGTGCTCGATGGCTTCGACTTCGGCGTCGGCATGTCGCTGCCGTTCCTCGGACGTGACGAGACGGACCGTCGCGTGATGATCAACTCGATCGGCCCGGTCTGGGACCTCAACGAGACCTGGCTCATCGTCGCAGGCGCGTGCCTGTTCGCTGCGTTTCCCGAGTGGTACGCGACGTTGTTCAGCGGGTTCTATCTGCCGCTGCTGCTCATCCTGCTGGCACTGATCGTTCGTGGCGTGTCGTTCGAATACCGCCATCATCGACCCGAATCGCGCTGGAAGAAGTGGTTCGACGGCATGATCATCGCCGGGTCCGCTCTGCCCGCGCTCCTGTGGGGTGTTGCCTTCGCGAACATCGTCGAGGGCGTGCCTCTGGATTCGCACCACAACTTCACGGGCACGGTATTCGACCTGCTGAACCCGTACGCGCTGCTCGGCGGGGTGACCACGCTGATGCTGTTCTTCACCCACGGCGTCGTGTATCTGACCCTCAAGACGGACGGCGATCTCCGCGTGCGGGCGCGCGCACTCGCCCTCCGCTCAGGCACGGTGACCATCGTGGTCGCCGCTGCCTTCCTGCTCTGGACGAACGCGGACCACGGCACGGTGCTGTCCTGGGTTTTCGCAACGGTGGCGGCTCTGGCGCTCGTCGGGTCGTACATGGCGAACCTCAGGTGGCGGGAGCGCACCGCCTTCTGGCTCATGGCCGTGACCATCGCCACCGCGGTCGGCAGCCTGTTCCTCGGCCTGTATCCGAATGTCATGCCCGCCAGCAACGACGTGGCGAACAGCCTCACCGTCGTGAACGCATCGAGCACGCCGTACACCCTGACGGTCATGAGCTGGGTCGCCGTCGTGATGCTTCCGCTGGTGCTCGGGTACCAGATCTGGACCTACTGGATGCTGCGCAAGCGGATCACCCGGGAGTCCATCCCGCAACCGGTCCCGACTCTCGTCGACTGACTTGTGAAACCCCTCGACCCACGTCTGCTGCGCTACGCGCGGTCGTCAGCGACATTCCTCGTTCTGGCTACCGTGCTGGGCCTGATCCGCACCGCGTGCACGATCGCGTTCTGCTGGCTGCTTGCCCAGGGGATCAGCGACGCCGTGCGCGGCCGGCCGCTGGTGTCGACGATCGCGCTGCTCGTCGTGGTCGTCGCGGTGCGTGCCGGTGCGGTCTGGGCGACGGATGCCGCGGCGGCGGCCGGCGCTGCGAAGGTCAAGTCTCAGCTCCGCCGGCGCTTCATGACGGCGATCGCCGCCCTCGGACCGTCATGGCTCGGTCGTCGCAACCGCGCCGAGGTGGCCACCACCGCCGTCGACGGGCTCGAGGCGCTTGACGGGTATTTCGCCCTCTTCCTGCCGCAACTGGTGCTGACGGTGGTCTCCACGCCGCTGATCGTCGTGATGATGTTCACTCAGGATGCGCTGAGCGGCATCATCGTGATCGCGACGCTTCCGCTCATCCCGGTCTTCATGATCCTCATCGGCTGGGCGACGCAGGCGGCGCAGCAGCGTCAGTGGACCACCCTCACCCACCTTTCCGGCCGCTTCCTCGACGTGGTCAACGGCCTGGCGACCCTGAAGATCTTCGGGCGCGAAAAGCGGCAGGAATCCCGGCTCGCCGCCGTCACCGAGGACTACCGTTCGGCGACCATGAAGGTTCTGCGACTCTCGTTCCTCAGCGGCTTCGCACTCGAGCTCATCGCGACGCTCTCGGTCGCCCTCGTCGCTGTGTCGATCGGGCTCCGTCTGGTCAACGGTTCGCTCGGATTGGAGGTCGGCCTGTTCGTGCTGTTGCTGGCGCCGGAGGCGTTCCTTCCCGTCCGTCTGGTGGGCGCCAACTACCATGCGGCGGCCGACGGGGTCGCTGCGGCAACCGACGTCTTCGCGATACTGGATGAAGCGCAGGGCGATCAGCGATCAGCGCCGATCACCTCGTCCGCCCGGCTTCACGAGGTCGAGGTGGTCGTCGACGACCTCACCGTGCTTCTTTCCGAACGCACGGTGCTTGACCACCTCTCGTTCACCGCACGACCCTTCGAGCTGACCGTGCTCGCCGGCCCGAGCGGAGCGGGCAAGTCGACCGTGCTCGCCGCCATGCTCGGGTTCGCCGGGTATGACGGCGCGGTGACCGGCGGAGGGCGCGCCCTGACCCGCGACGCAATCGCGTGGTCGCGCCAGCGCCCGGTGCTGGTGACCGGCAGTGTCGCCGACAACGTGGCGCTCGGCGACCCGGCACGGGACGCGCTGATGATTCTCCGCGCGCTCGACCTTGCCGGTGCGGCGGATCTCGACCCGGCGCGCCGCCTCGACGCACGTGCCGAGGGTCTCTCCGGTGGTCAGGCGGAACGCGTTTCCATCGCCCGGGCGATCTACCGCTGCCTCACTCGCGACTGCCCGGTCATCCTGCTCGACGAACCGTCGGCGGCGCTGGACTCCGCTACGGAGGCGCGGCTGGTCGAGGGGTTGAGGCAGCTCGCGGCCGAGGGCAGAACCGTCATCGTCACCAGCCATCGCTCGGCTGTCATCGGCGCGGCCGACTCGGTCATCGAACTGAAGGAGCGAGCGGATGTCCGCTGAAGAACGGGCGGTGCTGCGGCTCGCGCAACCACCGCTTCTCCGGTTCCTGCCGGGCCTCGGGCTCGGGCTCCTGTCGGCGTTGTGCTCGGTCGCGCTGCTGGCGACGTCGGCCTGGCTTATCACCCGGGCATCAGAGCATCCCCCGATCCTGTACCTGTCGGCGGCGATCGTCGGGGTCAGGGCCTTCGCGCTGGGCCGCGCCGGCTTCCGCTACGCGGAGCGTCTCGCCAGCCACAGCGCCGCATTCCGGCAGCTCGGCCAGCTGCGCGTCGGCGTCTACACGAAACTCGAACCACTGCTCCCCGACGGACTCGGAACAGGAACGCGGGGCGATCTGATGACGCGCATGGTCGCCGACGTCGACCGCCTGCCCGACCTTCCACTGCGCGTCGTCCAGCCGATCGTCGTGGCTGTCGTCACCGCCGCCGTCAGCGTGGTCGGGGTCACGATCCTGCTGCCGGCCGCCGGCCTCGCACTTCTCATCTCGCTGGTACTGGGATTCGTGATCGCAACGCTCGTGCATTCGGCGGTGTCCTCCCGCGCCGAGCGCGCCATCGCCCCGCTTCGCGGGCGGCTCGCAGACCTGATCCTCGAGACGGTGTCGTCGCTCGACGTGCTCATCGCCTTCGACGCGATCGGCGAACGGCTCGACGCGATCGACGCCGCCGACCGTGCTGTCACGGGCGCGACGCGGCGACGTGCCCTCGGCGCCGGGGCGACATCCGCAGCGCTGGCCGGCCTCTCCGGACTGGCGACGGTCATCGCACTCTGGATCGCCATCCCCGCGGCGGCCTCCGGCGCGATCGCGGCCCCGACGCTCGCGGTGATCGCACTGATTCCGCTTGCCGTGTTCGATGTGATGGGCGGCGCACCGCTGGCCGTCTCAGCGTGGCGGCAGGTGCGGGTCAGCGCTCAGCGCGTCGCCGATGTCGCCGAACATGCCCCGGTGAGCCGGCCGGTCGTGACCACGTCTGCTCCGGCACGCGGTCATCACCCCGTCGTCGAGCTGCGGGACGTCGCGGTGCGCTGGCCAGGTGCCCGGCACGACACCGTGCGCGGGTTCTCACTCGCTCTCGAAGCCGGTGATCGGGTGCACATCGCGGGCACCACCGGCGCCGGCAAGACGACGCTCGCGCACGCTCTGGTCGGGTTCCTGCCGTATCGGGGAAGCTACACGATACTCGGCAACGAGGTCGCCGGCCTGCCCGAGAACGACGTGCGCCGGGTAGTCGGACTGTGCGAGCAATCGCCGTACCTGTTCGACTCCGACCTCAGGCAGAACCTTCTGCTCGCCCGCGACACCGCGACCGACGCCGAGCTGCTGGTCATGCTCGACCGGGTCGGGCTGGCCGAGTGGGCGGACTCGCGGAATGGTCTCGACACGATGCTCGGTGACGGTGGCAGCCTCGTCTCCGGCGGTCAGGCGCAGCGGATCGCGCTCGCCCGTGCACTCCTTGCCGATTTCCCGGTGGTGGTGTTCGACGAGCCGACGGCCAACGTCGAAGAAGAGCTCGCCGGCCAGCTGATGTCGGACATCCTGTCGACCGTCGCGGACGACGACCGTGTGGTCATCGTGATCAGTCATACCGCGATCGACCCGGCCCTCGTCACCCGGACTGTGCAGTTGACACCAGCGACCATCACCGCCTGACTGCCCCGACCGCGATCAACGGCCGGCGGTGTGTGCTCGGTCACGAACCCGAACGGTACCGAGCACACGAAAAGGCCCGCGGCACGAAGCCGCGGGCCTTTCTCGTTGGCTGGCGTCAGATGAAGAAGCCGAGGGGCTTCGGGTCGTGGTTGTCGAGCACGCTCTTGACCTCCTGGTAGTTCTTCAGGGTCTGCTGGTCGGTCTCGCGACCGTAGCCGGACTGCTTGTATCCACCGAAACCGGCGCCCGCCGGGTACTGGTGGTAGGTGTTCACCCACACCCGCCCCGCGCGAATCTGCTGGCTCGCCTCGAAGGTGACGTCGGCGTCCCGGCTCCACACGCCCGAACCGAGACCGTAGATCGTGTCGTTGGCTATGTCGATCGCCTGGCCGAAACTGTCGAAGGATGCGACGGTCACGACCGGCCCGAAGATCTCCTCCTGGAAGACCCGCATGTCGTTGGTTCCCTCGAACACGGTCGGCTGCACGAAGTAGCCGCCCTCGAGGTCTCCGGACATGTCCGCCTTCGCGCCACCGGCGAGAACCTTCGCGCCCTCCTCGGGTCCGAGCTTCAGATAGCCGGAGATCTTGTCCAGCTGCTCCTTGCTGTTCTGCGGGCCCATCTCGGTCAGCGTGTCGAGCGGGTTGCCGACGATGATGCGCTTGACACGGGCGAGCGCGTCATCGAGGAAGCCACCCTTGATCAGGTCGCTCTGCAGCAGCGCGCGCGACGGGCAGGAACAGACCTCGCCCTTGTTGAGGGCGAACATCGTGAAGCCCTCGATCGCCTTGCGGTAGAAGTCATCCTTCTGCTCGGCGACGTCCTTGAAGAAGATGTTCGGCGACTTGCCGCCCAGCTCCATCGTGGTCGGAATGATGTTCTTCTGCGCGTACGACATGATCTCGCGGCCGGTCGCCGTCGACCCGGTGAACGCCACCTTGCCGATGCCGTCGTGCTCGACCAGCGGGCGGCCGAGGGCCGATCCACTGCCGTTGACGATGTTGACCACGCCGGCGGGAAGGATGTCCTGGATCAGTTCCATGACGTAGAGGATCGAGATCGGGGTGGCACTCGCCGGCTTCAGCACGACGGTGTTGCCCGCGGCGAGCGCGGGAGCGAGCTTCCAGGCGGCCATGAGCAGCGGGAAGTTCCACGGGATGATCTGGGCCACGACACCGATCGGCTCATAGAAGTGATACGAGACCAGGTCGTTGGTCAGCTTCTTGATCGTCCCCTCCTGGGTGCGGATCGCGGCGGCGAAGTACCGGAAATGGTCGATCACGAGCGGGATGTCGGCCCCGAGCGTCTCGCGTACCGGCTTGCCGTTCTCCCACGACTCGAGCACCGCGATCTGCTCGAGGTGCGCCTGGAGGCGGTCGGCGATGGCGATCAGCGTGGCGGCACGGTCCGTCGTCGAGGTCGCGGCCCAGGCCGGGAAGGCCCGGGTGGCGGCGGCGACCGCGAGGTCGATGTCTTCGACGGTGGAGCGCGCGTACTCGGCGATGGGAAGTGCGGTTGCGGGTGCGAGGTCTTCGGCATATCCACCCTTGACCGGCTTCACCCACTCGCCTCCGATGAAGTTGTCATACCTCGTCTTCAGTTGCACGATGCTCCCGGTGGTTCCGGGGCGCGCGTAGACGGTGTGAACCGGACCCGCGGTGACGAGATCCTCTGTCGGCCGGGTGGCCGGTTCCACGATGGTGGTCATTTCCTTCTTCTTTCCCTTTATCTTTGGCGACCTGAGGGTCAGGCCGTCACGTATTCCTTGACCGCGGCGATCACGTCGTCGATGCCCTTCTTCGCATCCGCGAAGAACATGCCGGTCTTCGGGTCCGCGAACAGCGGGTTCGCGATGCCGGCGTAGCCCGGACTCATGGACCGCTTCAGCACGACGACCGACTTGGCGTGGTCCACGTTCAGGATCGGCATTCCCGACACCGGGTTGCCTGGCACACGGGCGTCGGGGTTGCACACGTCGTTCGCACCGATCACCAGCGCGATATCGCAGGTATCGAACGCCGCGTTCGCCTCATCGAGCTGCAGCATCTGCGAGTAGGGCACGTTGGCCTCGGCGAGCAGCACGTTCATGTGCCCGGGCATCCGGCCGGCGACCGGGTGAATGGCGTACTTGACGTCGATTCCGTGGTCGGTGAGGAGCTTTGCGAGGTCGGCGACATCGTGCTGGGCCTGCGCGGCAGCCAGCCCGTACCCGGGGACGATCATCACGTGCTGGGCGTAGGCGAGCTGGATCGCGACGTCGTCGGCTGTCACCTGCCGGATGTTGGTGAGGTCGGCGCTCACACCTGCCGCAGCCGTCTTCGAGTCGCCGGTGCCGAATCCGCCGAGCACGATACTGCCCACGGAACGGTTCATGGCCTTGGCCATCTGGAGCGTGAGAATCGTGCCGGCCGCACCCACGAGCGCGCCGGCGATGATCATCGCCTGGTTGTCGATTGCGAAGCCCGCCATGGCGACCGCGAGTCCGGTGAACGCGTTGAGCAGCGACACGATCACCGGCGCATCCGCACCGCCGATCGGGAGCACCATCAGTACGCCGACGACAAGTGCCGCGGCGAGCACGACCACCAGAAGGAGGAGATTCTGGGGATAGAGCACGGAGAGCACGGCCGCACCGAGCGCGAGCACCACGGCGAGCACGTTGACGACCCGCGCTCCCGGGAAGCTGATCGGCCTGCCCGGGATCACTCCCTGGAGCTTGCCCGCAGCGATGAGCGACCCTGAGAACGTGATGGAACCGATGAGCACGTCGAGCGCGATCGGGATGGTCGCCGTCAGCGGCAGCGTCGCCCCGGTGAGATGGATGACGAAGTCTGCGAACGCGACGGCCGCGGCGGCCCCACCGCCCACCGCGTTGAACAGACTCACCAGCTGCGGGATGTCGGTCATCTTGACCGTGCGCGCGCGAACCACCCCGAACAGCCCGCCGCCGATGAGGCCGAGCACCAGCGCGATCCAGCCCCACACGGTTCCACCCGCGGTGGCCAGGCAGAACACGACGGTCGAGACGACGGCGATCGTCATGCCGCCGGCGGAGACGAGATTGCCCCGCCGGGCCGACGATGGCGAACGCATCAGGTGGAGTCCCACCACGAAGAGGGCCGCGGCCACGAGGTAGAGCGCGCCGATCGTGAATTCGAGGCCGGTCATGATCCGCTCACCTTCTGTTGCTCCGCCTTCGCGGGAACGGGCTTCTTGAACATCTGCAGCATCCGGTCGGTGACGACGTAACCGCCGAACACGTTCGCCGCAGCGAGCGCGGCGGCGACGAAGGTGAGCACATAGTCGACGGGGCTGTTCGCGACGGACGCGATGATGATCGCACCGGCCACGACGACGCCATGGATCGCGTTCGCGCCGGACATCATCGGGGTGTGCAGGGTCGACGGGATCTTGCTGATGACCTCGAACCCGACCAGGAGGCTGAGCACGAAGATCGCCAGGTTGCTGAAGAGGGTTTCGATCATGATGCCTTCTCTTTTGCTTCGGTGAGTCCCAGCGCGGCTCGAACCGCCTCGTTGGCGATCGCGCCATCGTGCGCAACGACTATCGCCGAGTGGATCTCGTCGGCGGGGTCGATGACGATGCCGTCCTGCGGCGCCAGCGAACTGAGGGCCGCCGCGACATTGCGCCCGTACATCTGCGACGCCGACGCGGGCAGGTCGGCGGCGAGTTCTCCCGCACCCACCACGATCACTCCCTCCGGAGTGACGATTGTGCTGAGTTCGACCGACCCCGCCACGTTCCCGCCCTGAGAACTCGACCCGAGGTCGACGCAGACCGAACCGGGTCTGAGCGAGTGCAGCGTGTCTGCGCTGACCAGTACTGGCGGGGTCTTGCCAGGGACCTTGGCGGTGGTGATGATGATGTCGAAATTCACGAGCGCCGCCGACAGTTCCGCCTGTTGCTGCTTCTGTTCTTCGGCTGTCATCGCACGCGCGTATCCGCCGGCACTGGCCCCCTCGCTGACCGAGGAGGTGAGGAACTGCGCACCGAGCGACTCGACCTCGCCACGGGAGGCGGCGCGTACGTCGTACCCGGTCACGACCGCCCCGAGGCGCTTGAGCGTTGCGATCGCCTGCAGCCCGGCGACGCCGGTGCCGATGACGATGGCGGCCGCAGGCTTCGCCGTTCCGGATGCGGTGATCATCATCGGCAGGTAACGCCCGAACGCGTCGGCTGCGACGATTCCCGCCCGATACCCGGCCGCGCTCGCTTGCGAGCTGAGCGCGTCCATCGACTGCGCGCGGCTCAGCGTTCGCGGGAGCAGTTCGAAGGCGACCACGGTGACCCCCGCATCCGCGAGTTCACCGATGGCGTGAAGGTTGTTGAACGGGTCGAGCAGCCCGATGAGCACCTGGCCGGAGCGCAGGCGCTTCAGCACCGCTGCATCCGGAAAGCGTACGGCCGCGATCACGTCGCACTGGCTGAGCACCTCGGCGCGTGTCGCGATTCGCGCCCCGGCGGCCGTGTACTTCGCGTCCGGGAAGCTCGCGGCCACGCCGGCGGCGGCTTCGACGATAACGTTGCGCCCGTCTTTTACCAGTCGGGCTGTCGCCTCGGGATCGAGGGCGACACGCTTCTCACCGAGCGCGGTTTCGTGCAGAACACCGATGGTCAACGACGTCATCGCGCGATCTCCGCCGTGACATGGCGATTCAGCCGACGGCCCGAGATCGTGCTCGGCACGATCGTCACATAGACGAAGGGCTTGGTCGGGTGCCACTCGGGCAGCGGCCGTCGATCAGCGGCGTCGATGTCGTCCGGCGTGGTCAGCACGATGGCCCTGCCTTTCACCGTCACGCTCCACGCAGCGTCTCCGACGCGGGAGTCCACCTCGAAGACGACCGAGTCGTTCTTCAGCAACTCGTGCAGCTTGGTGCCGGACGCCGTCCTGAACAGCACCGTGGACCCGTCGGCGTGGTAGTCGACCGGGAAGATCTCCGGCTGGCTGTCAACACTCACGCCGAGCCTTCCGAGGGAGGTACCGTCGAGCAGGGCCCAGCACTCGGTGTCGGACAGTTCAGCAACCGGCCCCTGGGGGGACCACTCATCCGTGGACATCAGATCGCCGACCAACCACCGTCGACGGGCAGGATCGCGCCGTTCACGTTGCTCGCCTCGTCGCTCGCGAGCCAGGTGATCGATGCGGCCAGCTCTTCCGCCTCGGCGAATCGCGGGATCGAACCCATCAGCGGCCCCAGTCGCTCCTGTGCCCATGCCGACTTGAACGGCGCCTCGATGTTGGTCTTCACCGCACCCGGTGCGACTGCGTTCGCGCGGATGCCCTTCGGGCCGTAGAGCACGGCCATGCTCTGAGTCATGCCGTTCACCGCATGCTTCGAGGCCGCGTATGCGACCCCGGACGCCGAGGCGTGCAAGCTGGCCTCAGACGAGACGTTCACAATCGATCCGTGGCCCGCCTCGATCATGCCGGGCAGTACGGCACGACACAGCCGCATGATCGCGGTGACGTTCACGGCGAACACGCGCTCCCAGGTCTCGTCGGTGACCTCGGCCATCGGCAGGAACGCATCCATGATTCCGGCGACGTTGGCCAGCACGTCGACGACCGGCCCGGCCGCGGTCACCACGGCCTTCGTGGTCTGCTCTGCCGAGATGTCGCCGGCGACGGTGATCAGGTCGAGGTCGGGAAACTCCGTCGTGAGCTGGTCGAGCCGCTCCTGGAACACGTCGGTTGCGACGACCTTCGCCCCCTCGCGTGCGAACCGGATCGCCGTCGCCCGCCCGATTCCCGAACCGGCCCCGGTGACGATGGCCACCTTCCCGGTGAATCGTCCCTCGAAAACGGTGTCGGCCATGGGAACTCCTTAAGTCATGGCCCGTGTACTTTTCGGACCCTGACTCAACTGTCCGTCTGCCGTCAGGACGGAAGCGGGACTTTCGTCCCCCGACGTCCGCGCCGTCGGGTCTCATCGGGATCGAACCCGCTCCACGGGCGTCGCTTGAGGGTCTCGGTCGCCACGAGGTACACGAGGGCGGTGGCGAGAACGCTCACGAGGATCAGGGGCGATGGGGCGGCGAAGCCGAAGAATCCGGCGAACGGCAGGAAGGGCAGAGCGAACGTGACCACGGCGATCGTGATGGTCGCCGCGAGAAAGAGCGCGTCCGGACGGCTGCGCAGAAAGAACCGTCCGGTACGCAGCGACACCAGCACCACCATCTGGGTGAGCGCGGACTCGATGAACCACGCGCTCTGGAAGACACCCTCAGGGGCGTGGAACACCCAGCTCAGGATGGCGAAGGTGGTCAGGTCGAAAACGGTGCTCAGCGCACCGAAGAGCACCATGAACCGCTGGATGGACCCCAGCCTCCAGTGCCCGGGACGCACCAGGCGTTCGGGGTCGACACGGTCGCGCGCGACGAGGGTATTCGGCAGGTCGGCGAGGAAGTTCAGCAGCAGGATCTGCCCAGGCAGCATGGGAAGGAACGGCAGCAACGCAGACGCGATCACCATGCTGAGCACGTTGCCGAAGTTGGAACTCGACGCGAACCGCACGTATTTCAGCGTGTTCGCGAATGTCTTGCGGCCGAGCTTCACCCCGGTTGCGACGACACCGAGGCTCTTCTCCAGCAATACGATCGCCGCCGCCTCCTTGGCGACGTCTGATGCGGTATCCACCGAGATTCCGACATCCGCCGCATGCAGGGCTGGGCTGTCGTTGATGCCGTCGCCCAGGAATCCGACCGTCTGGTGGCCCGCTTTCAGGGCAACCACGATCTCCTCCTTGTGCCGCGGTTCGACCTCGGCGAACACATCGCTCACGGCCACCGCGTGTCGTAGCGCCGCCGGGCTCATCGTGTCGATGTCCACCCCCGTGACCACACGTGTCGTGCGCAGTCCGATGCGTTTGGCGAGAGCCGTGGCGACGAGTGCGTTGTCCCCGGTCACCATGACGACCCGCACGCCGAGACGGTCCAGGTCGGCGACGTCGCCCGTCACGTCGTCTTTCAGCTCGTCCCGGAAGACGAGGAGTCCCACCAGGGTGAGGTCCTTCTCGTAGGTCGCGTCGACCACGGCGCCCGCCGGAAGGCTGCGAGTGGCCACCGCGAGCACCCGGTACCCCTTGGCGCTCAGCGTGCGATAGAGGCGTCGGGCCGATTCCAGCGCGGCGGGGGAGCGATCGCCGGACACCTTCGTGCAGCAGGCGAGCAGCGGCTCGAAGGCGCCCTTCGAGATGAGGGTCAGGCGGCCATCGAGCTGCAGCGCGATCGACAGCCGCTTGCGCGTGAAGTCGTACGGGACCTCGCCGACGGCCACCTCATCCGAGGGCTTATCGGCCCGGAGCACGGCATCGTCGAGCGAGTTCTTGTAGCCCCGCTGCAATCCGGCGTTGAGCGCTGCCAGTTTGAGCACGTCGGCGCTCGTGGCCCCATCCGGGGCGAGCGCCGAGTGCAGTTCGACCGCGCCGGAGGTGAGTGTTCCGGTCTTGTCTGTGCACAGGACGGTGAGGGAACCCAGGTCCTCGATGACGTCGAGCCGTTTGACGATCACCTTCTCTTTGGCGAGAGAGCGCGCACCGACGGACAGGCTCACAGAGACGATCACGGGCAGCATCTGGGGTGTGACCCCCACAGCGAGCGCGAGCGAGAACAGCAGCGCATCCACGAGGGGCCGGCCGAGCACGATGTTGATGACGAAGACCGCTATCGTCAGTACGATCATCACGCGGAGAAGCAGCAGTCCGAATCTGCTGATGCCATGTTCGAACGCGGTCGGCAGCGCCTTCGTGCCGAGGCGAGCGGCGACCGCTCCGAACTGGGTACGGTCCCCCGTGACGACGACCAGCGCGCTTCCTGTTCCGCTCACCACATGGGTGCCCTTGAAGACGCAGTTGGCGCGAAGTGCGAGTGGGGTGGATTCCGAGAGCTCCGCCGCGGCATCCTTCTCGCTCGGCAGCGACTCTCCGGTGAGGGCCGACTCGTCGACGGTGAGCTCATGCGCGTCGAGCAGCCGGCAGTCGCCCGGCACGACATCGCCCGCCGCCAGCCGGATCACATCGCCGGGCAATACCTCAGCCAGCGGAAGGGTCATCTCCTTTCCGTCCCGGGTGAGGTCGATCGTGGCCGTCACCTGGGCGAGAAGCAGCTCGACATCCTTCGAAGCCCGGTACTCCTGAACGAACCCGAGCAAAGCGCTCGCGACCACGATCACCGCCACGATCGAGGCATCCGTCACGTCGCCGACGGCCGCCGCGACGACCGCTGCCATGACCAGGATCAGGGTCACCGGCGACAGGAACTGCCTGATGAAGATCCGCCACCCTGGCGTTCTCTTCCTGAGCGGATCGGTCTGCACCGGCGCCTCGACCAGCGAGCTCCGGAGTTCGGCTACGGATGCCGTCCAGAGGGTGACGCTCACGACCGAGCAGGCCCAGTCGGAACAGTAAGCCACTCCCAGCCCCGGACATCCGGGGAGTCCTCCCCGTGCTCGTAGGCGTATGCCCGATGACGCGATCGCTCCGCGTCGAGACGCTGGCTCACCATCGCGTAGGCCTGGTCGGTCGACTCGACGTGGCGGATCACATCCATCGCCAGCCGGAACCGGTCAAGGTCGTTCAGCATGACCATGTCGAACGGCGTCGTCGTCGTGCCCTTCTCGTTGAAGCCGCGAACATGCAGGTTCGCGTGGTTGTGTCGACGATAGGTCAGCTGGTGCACGAGTGCAGGATAGCCGTGGAAGGCGAAGATCACCGGCTTATCCTTCGTGAAGATCGAGTCGAAGTCGTCGTCGGACATCCCGTGCGGATGCTGGCTCGGGTGCTGCAGCCGCATCAGGTCGACCACGTTGACGAAGCGGATGCGGAGCGCCGGCACCTGCCCGGCCAGAAGTCGCACAGCAGCAAGCGCTTCGAGGGTCGGTACGTCGCCCGCCGCCGCCACGACCACATCGACCTCCTCACCCTCCTTCTCGGTACCGGCCCAGTCCCAGATGCTGATTCCGCGTGCTCCGTGTTCGCGCGCTTCCTCGATCGAGAGAAAGGTGGGGGCCGGCTGCTTTCCGGCGACGATCACGTTGACATAGTCACGGCTCGCCAGACAGTGCTCAGCAGTGACCAGCAGGGTGTTGGCATCCGGTGGCAGGTACACCCGCACCACGGATGCACTCTTGTTCACGACGTGATTGAGAAAGCCGGGATCCTGATGTGAGAACCCGTTGTGGTCCTGGCGCCACACGTGTGAGCTCAGCAGGTAGGTGAGGGACGCGATAGGGCGTCGCCACGGTATCCGCGCGCTCGACTCGAGCCACTTGGCATGCTGGTTGAACATCGAGTCGACCACGTGGATGAACGCTTCGTACGAGTTCATCAGGCCGTGGCGCCCGGTGAGCAGATACCCCTCGAGCAGACCCTCGACCAGGTTCTCGTTGAGCACCTCGATGACCTTGCCCTCGGCGGCCAGATGTTCGTCGGTGGCGACCACGCTCCCCTGCCACTGCTTCGCCGTGACCTCGTACACCGCGTCGAGCCGATTCGACGCGGTTTCGTCCGGCCCGAACACCCGGAAGTCGCGTGGGTTGGCGCGCATCACATCCGCGAGCCAGTGGCCGAGAACCCGTGTCGCCTCCACCGATTCGCCGCCCGGCTCCACCGCACGCGAGTCGACGGGCGGAAGCTCGAGTGCGCGCAGGACGAGCCCGCCGTTCGACTGTGGAATCGCGCTCATGCGCTTGTCTCCGCGCGGACGCACCTGCTCGAGCACTTCCGAGGGCCGGCCCTTGGCGTCGAAGAGCTGGTGGGGCCGGTAGCTGCGCATCCAGCCTTCGAGCAGTGCCAGGTGGGCCGGGTTCTCGCGAACCTCCGCCAGCGGGATCTGGTGCGCCCGCCAGGTTCCCTCCACCGGTACCCCGTCTACGAATCTCGGTCCGGTCCACCCTTTGGGCGTTCGCAGAATGATCATGGGCCACGCCGGACGCTGCGTCGAGTGCTCGAATCGGGCCGCGTGCTGGATCCGCTTGATGTCGGCCATCGCCCGCTCGAGCGTCGATGCCATCTGCCCGTGCACCACCATGGGGTCTTCGCCGTCGAAGCCGCCCGACACGATCCGTGGTGAGTAGCCGTACCCGCGAAGCAGGGCGAGCAGTTCGTCCTCGGGGATGCGGGCGAGGATCGACGGGTTGGCGATCTTGTACCCGTTGAGATTGAGAATCGGGAGCACCGCCCCGTCGGTCGCGGGGTTCAGGAACTTGTTCAGGTGCCAACTCGACGCGAGCGTGCCCGTCTCCGCCTCGCCATCCCCGATGACGCAGGCGACGATGAGGCTCGGGTCGTCGAGGGCCGCGCCATAGGCGTGCACGAGCGAGTAGCCGAGTTCGCCGCCCTCATGGATCGATCCCGGCGTGTCGGGCGATGCGTGCGAGGGGATGCCCCCCGGGAAGGAGAACTGGCGCACCAGCGCCTCGAGGCCCGCGGCATCCTGAGTCACCCGTGGAAAGAGTTCCGAGTATGTGCCGTCCAGCCAGGCGTTGGCGACCACCGCCGGTCCCCCGTGACCGGGACCTGCCACATAGAGAACGTTGAGATCGTGTTCGATGATCACCCGGTTCAGGTGCGCGTAGACCAGGTTCAACGCGGGCGAGGTGCCCCAGTGGCCCAAGAGCCTCGGCTTGATCTGGTCGGCGCTCAATCCCTCCGCGAGAAGCGCATTGCGCATGAGGTAGATCTGACCGACCGTCAGATAGTTCGCCGCTCGCCACCATGCGTCGACCGCGTACAACGGAAAACTCTCTCGTGTGGCGAGTTGCTGGTGGTCGTGGGCGGGCACACTCTGCATCGTCTTCTCCTCTGTCATTCGCACGGTACGAGCTAGCGTCCCCTGCGAGCGGGACGTTGGTCCCTCCATTGGTACTCCGCGGCCTTCAGGCTATGCACGTACGTGCAGATCGCGAAGAGTGTGGAGACCGAACGTGACAGAAGGAATCGTCGTCGGAGTGGACGGAAGCTCCGCCAGCGATGCGGCCGTCGACTGGGCGATCGACTGGGCCGCGCGGACCGGAGCCGCGCTCCGCCTCACCGCTGTGGTGGATGCGAGCTGGGCCGGCTTGAAGTCGACGGGATTCTCGACCGCATACACCGACATTCTCGAAGTCGCTCTTACGCATGCCGCGGAACGGAGCTCGACAGCGCACCCGACCACCTCGCTGCGGTTCGGCGGCGTCGTCGAGGAGCTCATCGTCGAATCTCACGGCGCAGACCTACTCGTCATCGGAACGAACAAGACGAGCAGGCTGGCGGGCGTCATCCACGGGACGACGCCGCTCAAGCTGGCCGACGCGATCTACCGCCCGATGGTGGTGGTCCCACCCTGGTGGAGTCAGAACGACGGACCGGTGATCGTCGGGCTCGATTCAGCCACGGACCACGAGGCTCTGCGATTCGCGGCGGTGGCGGCGGAGGCGTTCGACGTCCCCCTCGTATTGCTCCACAGCTGGCAGACACCGCCCCTGCTGATCGCGGACGTGCTCGCCTATCGCGAAGTCACCGACTCCATGAAGCAGACCGGAAGCGAGCTGCTCGACGAAACGGAGTCGACGCTGTCCGCCCTCCATCCCTCACTCACGATCGTGAAGAAGCTGGCCGCCGGCGAACCGGCGGAAGTACTGGTCCAGTCCGCGGAAGACGCCCGGATGGTGGTGCTCGGAAGCCATCAGCGGCACGCGCTCAACGGTCTTCTGCTCGGGTCCGTCGGCCACGACCTTCTGATGAACATGCCATGCCCCGTCGCGATCGTTCCTCCGTCGACTGCGGTGGATCAGTGATGCCGGCCCATCCGATCTTCGTGAATCCGACCCGGCACTGGCTGCTGGTGCACGATGGCACCACCCACCAACTCGAGTGGGATGACGGCGAACGCCTTCTCGCTCTTACCGCGGACGTCAGGGGTGGCGGTCTCGCACCGCGTCCATTCAGTTTCACCCCGCGCGGGTCCGTCGACGGTCAGACGGTCACCGTGTTTGTCGACGTGACCTCGTCGCTGGAACTCCTGACGCAGTACGACGCAGCGGAATCGCACTGGTTCGGATGACGGGGGGACGAAAGTCCTGCGGCCGGACTCGGCGCGCTCGATAGGTTGTGGTCCTCCGCACCATAAAGAAAAGGGGGCACCATGGGCGACCTGGTCACCACACTTCACGTCGTCGCCGCCGTCTTCATCGTCGGCCCGATGGCGATACTGCCGATGATCGGACTGCAGTCGATCCGCACGGGCAATGCACCGACCCTGCTGCGGCTCGCGAAATCCACGAACCTGTTCGCGCTGCTCTCCATCATCGTGTTCCTACTCGGCTTCGGAGCACTCGCCGTCGCCGATGCGAAGGAGCGCTGGTCGATCACGACACCGTGGATCATGACGTCGATCATCCTGTACCTGGTGGCTGCGTCACTCAGCCTCTTCGTCACCGCACCGGTGATGCGGGCGAAGGCGCACTCCCTCGAGCAAGAGCCTGACACGGGAGTCGCGCACGGCGCTCGTGCCTACCGCATGATCGCTGCCGGCTCGGGACTCTCGTCGCTGGCTCTCGTCGCAGTGGTCGTGCTCATGGTGTGGAAGCCATGACGCATCAGCCGATGACGTCCGCCACCTGACGAACGATCTCCAGCTCCTCATCCGTGGGAATCACGAGCACCGCGACCGTCGAGTCGCTTGACGAGATCGCGCGGCGGTTCTGATCGACTGCGGCGTTCGCTTCGGGATCGATGTGAACTCCGAGAAAGCCGAAGGTCTCCAGGGCACCGGATCGGATGAGAGCGCTGTTCTCCCCCACGCCACCGGTGAAGACGATCGCGTCGACGCCACCCATGATCGCCGCATACGCGCCGATGTAATGGCGAAGGCGATGCACATACACCTCGATGGCCAATGCCGCGTGCGCTGACCCCCGCTCGCTCGCGCTGACGGTTTCGCGAAGGTCGCCGTGCCCCGCCAGACCGAGCAGCCCGCTGCGGCGATTGAGCAGGTCATCGATGTCGTCGACGCTCATGCCGGCGACTCGGGACAGGTAGGGGATGACCGCGGGATCGATGTCGCCGGAGCGAGTGCCCATGACGAGGCCTTCCAATGGGGTGAGTCCCATCGACGTGTCCACGGAGACACCGCCGGCGATCGCCGCGGCCGACGCGCCGTTCCCGAGGTGCAGCACGACCAGCCGCAGTTCATCGAGTGGGCGACCGAGAAAGTCCGCGGCGACCCGTGACACGAATCGGTACGACGTTCCGTGAAACCCGTATCTGCGCACTCCGAAGCGCTGAGCGACATGCGTGTCGATCGCGTAGGTGTAGGCGGCGGGCGGGAGCGTGGCGTGGAACGCGGTGTCGAAGACGGCGACCTGCGGAATGCCCGGCAACGCCGCGCGGGCCGCCTGGATTCCCTCCAGTCCGGCGGGGTTGTGGAGCGGTGCCAGGGGCACCAGCTGCTGCACCGCGGCGATCACAGCGTCATCGATCAGCACGGCCTCTGAGAAGCGCATGCCGCCGTGCACGATCCGGTGCCCTACGGCGTCGATGCGACCGGCCGGCAGCTCGGCGAGGATGACCGCGATGGCCGCCGCGTGGTCCGGCGTTGCCGAGCCCGTTTCGCCGATCTGGTCGACGGCGCCGGCAGCGACGCGCGTGCCTCTGTCGGCATCGATCACCGCCCACTTCACCGACGACGAACCGGAGTTGAGCACGAGCACGGTGGTCGTCACGCGACGCCGCCGGTCGCCTGAACAGCGGTGATGGCGATGGTGTTGACGATGTCGCGCACCAGAGCGCCACGAGACAGGTCGTTGACCGGCTTAGCCAGTCCCTGCAGAATCGGCCCGATGGCGAGCGCGTTGGCGCTGCGCTGCACCGCTTTGTACGTGTTGTTGCCGGTGTTCAGGTCGGGGAACACGAACACGGTCGCATGACCTGCCACGTCGGATTCGGGCATCTTCGAGGCACCGACCGTCGGGTCGATGGCCGCGTCGTACTGGATCGGGCCGGCCACCGGAAGATCCGGTCGGCGTTCTCGTACGAGCTGGGTCGCCACGCGTACGGCATCGACGTCCGCGCCCGAACCCGATTCGCCGGTTGAGTAGCTCAGCATCGCGATCCTCGGTTCGATGCCGAACGTTCGCGCGGTCGTCGCCGACGCGATCGCGATGTCAGCCAGCTCGGCGGACCCGGGCTCAGGCACGATCGCGCAGTCGCCGTAGACGAGCACGCGGTCGGCGAGCGACATGAAGAACACACTCGAGACGAGGGAGAACCCGGGAGCCGTCTTCACGATCTCGAAGGCGGGCCGGATCGTGTGCGCGGTCGAATGGCGTGCGCCGGACACCATCCCCCCGGCCAGCCCGAGATGCACCATCATCGTCGCGAAGTACGACACGTCCTGCACGACTGTATCGGCCTGCTCTCGAGTCACCCCCTTATGAGCGCGAAGCGCGGCATACTCGTCGGCGAAGCGCCCGACCAGCTCCGGATCGTGCGGAGACACCATGCGGATACCGGAAAGGTCGATGCCCAGCTCTGTCGCGCGAGCGAGGATGGCCGGCCGATCTCCGAGAATGATCAGCTCGGCGATCTTCCGCGAAGAGACTATCGCTGCAGCGCGCAGCACCCGATCGTCGTCGCCCTCGGCCAGCACGATGGTCGCCGGCTTCGCCCGGGCCCGTTCCCAGATCGAGTGCTCGAATCGCTCCGGCGTCATGGCGGCCGGCGGAAGCGACTGGGCACGCACCATGATTTCGCCTGCATCGACATTCGCGTCGAACATGTCGAGGGCTCGCCGGTACTTCGCGGGTGAATCGGCTGCGAGCAGGCTTCGCACCGAGTGGATGCGCGTGGCCGAATCGAAGGTGCCGAGGTCGGTGGCGGCGATCGGCAGGTCCGTGCCGAGCCCGTCGATCACGCGCCGGATGCTGTCCGCGAGCGCGAACGGGCCGTTGAGCACGATCCCCGCCAGTGACGGGAAGGTGTCGGAGAGGTGGGCGGCGAGCGTGCCGATCAGTACGCCGGGCCGGTCCGCCGGAATGACGACGACCGCCCCCTCGATCAGGCGGTCGAGCACGTGCTCCAGCGACATCCCGGCGACCACGGTTCCGAGCACGGGTTCGTCGAGCAGTCGCGCATCGCCCGATTGGAGCGTGGCGCGCGCGCCGACGAGAACGGCCCCGAGCAGGGGTGCCATGAACTCGGGATCCTCGGGAATCGCCCAGGTCGCGATGCCGGTCGCTGAAGACACCGTGTCCCGGGTCTGCTGCACCTGGTCCGCGACGGCGCGCGTGACGACGATGGCCGCTACCGACGCGAACTGGGCGGCGAGTTCGTGCGAGGCGACCCCCGCCACCTCCGCGATCTCCGCCGGCGTTCTGGGGTTCTCGGTTCCGCTCGCCCGCCCCGCGAGCACCAGCACGACGGGCGCTGCCAGGGCGGCAGCGATTCTGCTGTTCACGGCGAGCTCTGCCGGTGTCGCGACGTCGGTGTAGTCCGACCCGATCACGACCACCGCATCGCACCGCGAACTCACTTCGCTGAAACGCTCGAGGATCACCGCGATCGTGTCGTCTGGCCGGGCATGGATGTCCGCGTAGGTCGCGCCCGTGCAGGTCTCGCTGTCCAGTCCCGCCGTCGAGTGGTCGAGAAGCATCTCGAGTACGTAGTCGCCGGCCCCTGTCGAGCGGGATATCGGGCGAAACACTCCAACACGTGCGTGCCGTGACTTCAATGCCTCCAGCAGTCCGAGCGCGACCGTGGATTTTCCCGTGCCGCCCTCCGCCGACGTGACATAGAAGGTCGAGCATTCTGGGGAGTCCATGGTGCCTTTCGATTCGCCAGGTCCATCATCCTCCCGCGGCGGGCAAGAGAAGGTCAGCGCACGCTGTCGCGTCCGACCCGTCGCGCTTGCAGCTGGTCGGCGAGCGCCTCCAGGGCCGGCAGGGCAACGATCAGCGCCTGCTGCAGGTCGTCCGGCAATTGCATGACGCTCTCGGAGACGACTTTGGCCCTCTCGAGCCGGATCCTGTCGTTGGCCTCACGGCCGTCGGCCGTGACCTCGACGTTGGCCGATCGCAGGTCATCGGCGTTCGGCACCCGGCGGATGAGCCTCGCATCGTCGAGCTTGCCGACGATGCGCGAGACCATCGTCGGGTTGAGTCCCTCGAGCGCGGTGAGGTCCGGCAGCCCGATCGGACCGCGGAATGCGATGACCGCCAGCGCCGACGCCTCGGTCGGAGTGAGGCCCTCGCCCGCAGCCGACGCGTTGAGCTGACGTGAGAGCTTCGCGATCACTCCGCGCAGCCGCGAACCCGCTTCGGTATCCATGACCCCAGTCTGCCTGACGATCAATTACCTGCTTATCGGCAAGCAAAGTATTGTTGACCTGTGACGACACGCGAATTGGCCGGCGACACGGATACCCGGTCGGACGACAGGGGATTGCCGCGTCGTCACGCCGTGTTCGCGATCTGCGCCATGGCGATGTTCATGGCCTCCATCGACCAGACGATCGTCTCAACCGCGCTATCGAGCATCCAGAATGATCTTCATTCCGGGCTCCAGTGGGGTGCGTGGACGATTACGATCTACTCGCTCGGCCAGGTGCTGGTCATGCCGATCGCGGGAAAGCTCAGCGACCATTTCGGCCGCAAGCGCATCTTCATCATCGCCATCATCCTGTTCACGGCATCCTCGCTGCTCTGCGGGCTGTCGGTCAACATCTACATGCTGGTCGCGCTCCGCGGGCTACAGGCGATCGGGGGCGGGGCGTTCATGCCATCCGCCAACGGACTGATCGCCGATCACTTCGGGCGCAGCCGTGACCGCGCGCTCGGAATGATCGCGGCCACCTTCCCCACCGGCGCCCTGATCGGGCCGATCCTCGGTGGCGTGATCGTCACCTATTGGTCGTGGCGGTTCGTCTTCCTGGTGAACGTGCCGATCGGAATCATCCTGCTTGTGCTCGGGGTCGTCATCTTCCCGCGCAGCGCACCGCGGGTCGCTGACTCGGCGAACCGGCTCGACCTGCACGGTGTACTGCTGCTCGGCGCCTTCATCCTCTCGGGAATGATCGGCATCACCTCGCTCGGCGGCAGCGACGCGACGGTGCTGAGCCCCGCCTTCTACCTCCCCGTTGCGGCATCGGTCGTTGCGCTCGTGCTCTTCGTGAGACATGCGAAACTGGCGCCGAACCCCTTCATCGCGCTCGACCTTCTCGTCGGCAAGACGTTCGGCGCGATCAATGGGCTGAACTTTCTGTTCGGCGCCGGAGCATTCGGATTCGGTGCGCTGGTGCCGATCTATGCCCACGAGCGCTACGGCATACCGATCCTCGAGGCCGGCACGCTGCTCACCGCCCGAGCCGTCGGAATGATCCTCGTGACCAGCGCCACCGTCTTCGCCCTGCGCCGAATCGGCTACCGCATCCCGATGTTCGCCGGCTTCAGCATCGTCGTCGTCGGAATGGTGCTGCTGGCGGTCGTGCCGCCCACCGGGGTAACCCCATACCTCTGGCTCTCCATCGGGGGCTGCGTCACCGGACTCGGTATGGGCATGACGATCCCCGCGGCGAACAACGCGGCGCTCATGCTCTCGCCGAGCCGCATCTCGTCGATAGCGGGTCTACGCGGGATGTTCCGGCAGTCGGGAGGAATCGTCGCGGTGTCGATCGCCACGACCGTCGCCGCCCGGACTGGAGACGAAGGGGAGACGCTCGGCACGGTGTTCCTCGTCTTCGCGGTGATTCTCTTTCTTGCCATCCCGGCCATCTTCGCCGTTCCACGCGTCAAGTACCGGGCGATGACCCTGTAGACCTGCCGCATCGCCCCATCGGCGAGGGTGCCGTCGTTGCCCGATGAGCTCCGGAATCAGACGTCGTGTCGTCGTGCTGTCCGTGTATTATGACCGAGCCGTCATCCACCGGACCGTTGACTCGATCCACCCTTCCCAGGGTCTGAGCGCACGCGGCGAACCCGAAAGATCTGTGCTCCATGCCCTCGTTGCTCACGATGAACATCGTCGATGGTTCAGTGCTGCTCGACCTGGTTGCGGTGAGCCTGCTGGCGCTGGTCTACCTCATGCTGCGCTATCGACCAGGGGTCGACTTGAGCGGCCGACCGCGCTGGCGACGATGGGGTTTCGTGGCTTCTACTGCGGCGGCCTGCGGGGCACTGCTCGGCGTTCTCATCATCATCGTGTTCGAGCAGGTGTTGAACGCGTTCGGCGTTCCGCTGGAGTGGGACATCCGGGGCTGGTTCATCGGCGCCGTCTCGGCGATGGCCGTCGCCGTGGCCAATCTCTGGAAGTCCCGGTGGTGGCGAAAGACCATCGCCGGCCTCGGCGTCGTCATCTTCGCGCTCACTGCGAGCGTCGCCATCAACGCGAGCTACGGGTTCAACGCGACCGTCGCGTCCCTGCGCAACGTCGACGTCGGCCAGACGGTCCAATCGAGCTTCTCCGCCCCCACGCTGTTCCTGATCGCTAACGACCTCGCCAAGATGGAAATTTCCGCGATGGTTTCCGAGGCTGACATTGGCGGCGTGGAGGA
>JAZJYU010000062.1:0-13534 GCA_040390225.1 Actinomycetota bacterium
CGACCTTGACCAGCACGCCGGTGCGCGGCACCCCGACCGTACCGAGCCGCTCGCCGTCGGGCGGGATCACCCGCGCGTGAGACACCGACACCTCGGCCGAGAGGTTGCGTCCGGACATCTCGGCGCCTTCGCGCACGATCGTGAGCTGCTCCTCAGGCGACAGTGCGGCATCCTCGCCTGAGAAGATACCGGACCGCATCACGCCCGCATCCCGCAGCCGGCGGGTGACCGCCCGCGTGTCGATGCCGCTGATGCCGACGATGCCATCGGCGACGAGCTGGTCGTCCAGGCTGCCGGTGGCCCGGTAGTTCGAGACGACGCGGGAAGGGTCTCGCACGACGAATCCGGAAACCCAGATGCGACGGGATTCAGGGTCCTCATCGTTCACCCCGGTGTTGCCGATGTGCGGCGCCGTCATCATCACGATCTGGCCCGCGTAGGACGGATCGGTGATCGTCTCCTGATACCCGGTCATCCCGGTGGTGAACACGGCCTCGCCGAGCGTGCGGCCGCGGGCTCCGTATGCGTGCCCGGCGTACCGGGTGCCATCCTCGAGCACGAGCACGGCCGGGTCGAAGCGCGTCACGAAGCCGCCTTCACGAGCAGGCCCTCGATGGCGCGCACGAGTGGCATGGGATCGGTCGACTCCGTGACCCTGAAATACGAATCGAGGTCGGTCTCCCCCAGCTTCCAGGAGACGCAGACCAGCCCGCCCGCTTCGACCACTCGGTCGATCGTCCAGGTGGCACGCTCGACCGAGCGGATGTCAGCGCCCGGAATATAGATCTCCGCCGTCCCCGCGATCCCGAGAATAACGCCGGTGCCGACCACAGTGACCGTCGCACGACCACGGAACCCAAGCCCGCGCACCGCAACCCGGTCGAGCGGTGCCCCGGCGATGGTGGTGGCCGCGTAGAGCGTCTCCGCGCTGAACAGGGTGGGTCCCGGGTCGGCGGGAACCGGCAACGGAAGGGGCAACGCCGACTGGCGGCGGCGTCTCGCGCGCCAGCCGAGATACATGCCGAGCAGGGCGAGCAGCAGGATCACCACCGTGATCGTGATCGAGGTGGTTCTATCCATGCTGGACTCCCGTCGGTGCGAGGGCCGCGATGCTGTCCGCATCGACGAGTTCCCCGTCGAGTACGGTGGCGTAGCCCTGGTGGATCGTGCTGACCACACGCCCGGGGAGGGTGGTGGCGAGGTACGGCGAGTTCGTGCCCTTGCCGCGAAGATGCTCGACTCCGAAGACCCGGCTCGCGCTCGGGTCATAGAGAGTGAATTCGGCCGGCGAGCCGACCGCGATACCGAACTCGTAGCCGGGCACCAGACCGATCTCGGCGGGCACGCGAGACAGCATGCGCGCGACGCCCGCCCAGTCCAGGTGACCGGTGTCGACGAGGGCGGCCTGAACCACGGAGAGCGCAGATTCCAGTCCGACCATGCCGAAGGCCGCGGCATCCCATTCGCATTCCTTGGACTCGACCGGATGCGGCGCATGGTCGGTGGCGACGATGTCGATGGTGCCGTCCGCGACGGCCTCCCGCAGGGCCTGAACATCATCGGACCGGCGCAGCGGTGGGTTCACCTTGTATCGGGCGTCGTAGCTCGACGCCAGGTCCTCGGTGAGGAGCAGGTGATGCGGCGTGACCTCGGCGGTCACCGCGATGCCCCGGGCCTTCGCCCAGCGGACGACATCCACCGACCCCGCCGTCGACAGGTGGCAGACATGCAGGCGTGCGCCGACGTGCTCGGCGAGCAGAACATCTCTGGCGATGATCGACTCCTCAGCGACCGCGGGCCAGCCAGCGAGGCCGAGCTCGCCCGACAGCGTGCCCTCGTTCATCTGGGCGCCCTCGGTCAGCCGGGGTTCCTGGGAGTGCTGGGCGACGACTCCGCCGAAGGTACTGACGTACTCGAGTGCCCGGCGCATGAGCAACGCATCCGAGACGCACTTGCCATCGTCGGAGAAGACCCGCACGCGAGCGCGGCTCGACGCCATCGCGCCTATCTCGGCGAGCTGACGGCCCTCGAGTGCGACGGTCACGGCTCCGACCGGCCGCACCGTGACGTAACCGGCCGCCTCGCCGAGTCGTTGCACCTGCTCGACCACCCCGGCCGTGTCCGACACGGGTGAGGTGTTCGCCATCGCGTGTACGGCGGTGAAGCCGCCGATCGCCGCGGCACGCGACCCGCTGAGCACCGTCTCGCTCTGCTCATACCCGGGCTCGCGAAGGTGCGTGTGCAGGTCGACCAGGCCGGGCAGTGCGACGAGCCCGTCGGCGTCGATCACCCGGGCGTTCTTCTCACTCAACGATGAGCCGAGGTCGGCGACAAGGCCATCACGAACCAGGATGTCCGTGAGCGAACCGTCGACCAGCCGTGCCGACTTCACCAGAATGGTCACGCCAGTTCCTCCTTGGTTCCCGACAGCGCGAGGTACAGCACGGCCATCCGCACGGAGACCCCGTTCGCCACCTGCTCGAGCACTGTCGAACGCGGCGAGTCTGCTGCACCGGACGAGATCTCGAGGCCGCGATTCATCGGGCCGGGGTGCATCACCATGCTATCCGGGGCGAGACGCGCCAGACGCTCGTCGCCGAACCCCCACTCGCGCGCGTACTCGTGCGCGTTGGGGAAGAAGGAGTCGTGCATCCGCTCGGACTGAATGCGCAACATCATCACCACATCGGGCGTCGAGTCGAGGACCGCGTCCAGGTCGTGTCCCACCGCCACCGGCCACTCTCCGACGCCAATCGGCAGAAGCGTCGCAGGGGCCACCAACTCTACTCTCGCGCCCAGCGTCGACAGCAGCCAGACGTTCGATCGCGCCACGCGCGAGTGCAGGATGTCACCGACGATCACGACGGACACGCCGTCGAGATCATGGCCGCGCGCGCCCGCACCGTGAATCCGCCGCCGGATGGTGAAGGCGTCCAGCAGTGCCTGGGTCGGGTGCTCGTGTGTGCCATCGCCGGCGTTCACGATGGCGGCCTCGATCCAGCCGGAATCGGCGAGCACCTGCGGCGCACCGGATGCGCCATGGCGGATCACGACCGCGTCCGCGCCGATAGCGGCGAGCGTTTGCGCCGTGTCCTTCAGGCTCTCGCCCTTCGAGACGCTCGAACCTTTCGCGCTGAAGTTGATCACGTCCGCACTCAGTCGCTTGGCGGCCGCTTCGAACGAGATGCGGGTACGGGTGGAGTCCTCGAAGAACAGGTTGACCACGGTGCGCCCTCGCAGGGTCGGGAGCTTCGGCACCGCCCGGCCCGCGACATCCGCCATGTCCTCGGCGATGTCGAGGATGCCGATGGCCTCGTCTCGCGAAAGATCGCGGGTACTGAGCAGGTGCCTCACTCGCCGCCCTCGATACCGTCTGATTCGATGCTGGTGTACTCGTCGCCGTCGGTTTCCATGAGATGCACGTTGATACGTTCCGCCCGCGATGACGGAAGATTCTTGCCGACGAAATCGGGGCGGATCGGCAGCTCGCGGTGGCCGCGATCGACAAGAGTCGCCAGTCGCACGTACTTGGGCCGGCCGATCGCCTGCAGCGCGTCGAGCGCGGCGCGGATGGTACGGCCCGAGTACAGAACATCGTCGACCAGCACGACAAGCGCCCCGTCTATGCCGCCCGCCGGAATGCTGGTCGGCGACGGCGACCGGGTCGGCTTGCTCGCGAGATCGTCTCGGTACATCGTCACGTCGAGCGAACCGACCCGCGCATCGTGGCCGATGAGCGCAGCAAGACGCGTGGCCAGCACCACACCACGAGTCGGAATGCCGAGAAGGACGAGGTCGAGTGACTCCCGATTGGACTCGAGGATCTCGTGGGAGATGCGAGTCAGCGCACGGGAGATATCAGCTTGCTGCAGCACGATTCGTGCGGGCAATCTGACCTCCTTCCCCGCCTCTCTGGACGGATGTTAAAGGATGTCTGTTGCAGCCAGCATAGCGGGTCGGGGTGGACCCGCCGTGGCTCAGGCGACGTGGGTCTGCGCGATCCGCCCCAGCAGACCGTTCACGAACCCCGCGGAATCCTCGGTGCTGAGCGTCCCCGCCGCGTCCACCGCCTCGGAGATGGCAACACTGTCTGGCACCGCATCGTTGAACAGGATCTCCCAGATGCCGATCCTGAGGATCGCACGATCGGTCGCCGGCATCCGTCCGATCGTCCAGCCCTGCGAGTACGTCTCGATCAGCTCGTCGATCTCATCGCCGTGCTCGGCGATGCCCTCGACGATCTGGCGGGCGTATGCCCACGACGCTTCACGGTCAGGCTGCTCCTCCGCCCGTTTCGCCTCCATGGCGATGGCGGAATTGAGCGAGATCTCCCGCATGTCGGCCCCGTAGAGCAGGTCGATGGCCCGTTTCCGCGCTTTGGATCGTGAACTCATTCGCTGGTCGCGAAACTCAAGAGACGCGGCCGAGATAGCTGCCGTCGCGCGTGTCGACCTTCACCTTGGTGCCCTGTTCCAGAAACAGCGGCACCTGGATCTGGTAGCCCGTCTCGACGGTCGCGGGCTTGGTGCCGCCGGTCGAACGGTCACCCTGCAGGCCCGGCTCGGTGTAGGTGATCTCCAGCGTGACCGAGGCGGGGAGTTCGACATAGAGCGGTTCGTTGTTGTGCAGAGCGATGGTCACGTTCTGGTTCTCGAGCATGAAGTTGGCCGCGTCGCCCACCTGCGCGTCGGTGAGGGTCACCTGGTCGTAGTCGGCGACATCCATGAACACGAAGCCGTCACCGTCTTTGTACAGGTACTGGAAGTCCCGGCGATCGACCGTCTCGGTCTCGATCTTCGCACCCGCGTTGAACGTGCGGTCGACGACCTTGCCGCTCATCACGTTCTTCACCTTGGTGCGCACGAAGGCGCCGCCCTTGCCGGGCTTGACGTGCTGGAACTCGATCACGGTCCACAGCTGGCCGTCCATGTTGAGAACGACGCCGTTCCGGATGTCCGCGGTAGAAGCCATGAGTGATTCCGATCTGAAGGGGTAAAGCCGACTAGCGAGTCTAGCCCAGCTTGCGGTTGATGGCGTCGAGGGCCAGCAGGTACGAGTCGAAGCCGAAGCCGGCGATGACCCCGGTGGCGACCCCCGAGATCACGCTCGTGTGCCGGAACTCCTCGCGCGCGTGCGGATTGGAAATGTGCACCTCCACCAGGATGAGGCCGGCCTTCGTGACCAGAGCCACGGCATCCCTCAGCGCGTATGAGTAGTGCGTGAACGCGGCGGGATTCAGGATGACCGGGCTTGCGGTATCCACCGCCTCATAGAGCCAGCCGATGAGCTCGGCCTCATCGTTCGTCTGCCGCAGGTCGATCGCGTGGCCTGCCGGCGCGGCGGCGGCCAGCTCCGAGCGCAGGTCGTCCAGCGTTCCGCTGCCGTACACGTCCGGCTCGCGCGAGCCGAGCCGGCCGAGGTTCGGGCCGTTCAGCACGAGGATGTTCACCATGCCGCCGAGCCTACCGGCAGCGCTATGACGCGATCTCCTGGTAGGCGGCGAACATCAGGCTCTCATCCGGCCCGGACAGCACGACCGGTCGGGCGATGTCGTCGAGCACGATGAACCGCAGCAGCGCACCGCGCGCCTTCTTGTCGCGTTTCATCACCGAGAGCAGGGTCTGCCACCGACCCGCCGGGTAGCCGATCGGCAGCTGGAGCGAGGTGAGGATGCTGCGATGTCTGTCGACGACGTCGTCCGAGAGCCGTCCGGCCAGCCGGCTCAGCTCCGCCGCATAGACCATCCCGATCGCGACGGCGGCACCGTGCCGCCACTGGAAACGCTCGGCGTACTCGACCGCGTGCCCTAGCGTGTGCCCGTAGTTGAGGATCTCGCGCAGCCCGCTCTCCTTGAAGTCCTCGCCGACGACGCGCGCCTTCAAGCCCACGGAGAGCTCGACCATCCGCCGGAATTCATCGCTGTGCGAGTCGGTAGCGACAGCCACGTCACCCTCGAGGATGTCGAGGATCTCGGGTTCGGCGATGAATCCGGCCTTCACCACCTCCCCGAAGCCGGCCAGGGTCTCCATCTGGCTGATCCCGTCCAGGGTGTCGAGATCGATGAGCACCGCCGCGGGCGCATAGAACGCACCGACCAGGTTCTTGCCCTCGTTCGTGTTGATACCGGTCTTGCCGCCGATCGACGCGTCCACCATGCCCAGAAGAGTGGTCGGTACCTGGATGAGCCGGATGCCGCGCAGCCAGGTCGCGGCGACGAAGCCGGCGAGATCGGTCACGGCTCCGCCGCCGAAGCCGATCACCGCGTCGGAACGGGTGAAGTCGGCCTGGCCCATCACCTGCCAGCAGAAGGCAGCGACCTCGACGCGCTTGCCCGCCTCGGCATCCGGAATCTCGGCGAGAAGCACCTCATAGTGCTCGCTGAGGTCGAGTCGCAGCCTCTCGGCCCGTGCACCGAGGGTCGCCGGGTGAACGATCAGCACCTTGCGCGCCTGCGGCCCGATGAGCTCCGGCAGCTCGCCGAGGATGCCGCGCCCGATGCGGATATCGTATGGTTCCGTGCCCGGCACGGTGACGACGGTCGTGGTCATTCGTTCTCCTTGACCCAGTCGGCGATCTCCACGGCGATACCGTCGAGCGGTCGATCGGACGTGTCCCAGCTCCTGGCGGCGAGTCGTTCATAGGTGGCACGTCGCGCCTCGACGAGCGCGGACCAGTCCTCGACCCCCCGGACCAGCGGACGCTTGCCGCCGGCGATCCGGAGTGCAACGGTGATCATCGCCACCCGGTGCGTCGCGAGGTCGGCCTGAGTCTCCCGGTCGAGAATCGCTCCGCCGCCGAGGGACACGACCGCCGACTCGGTGAGCGCCTTCGCCACGACACTGCGCTCGATCGCCCGGAAATGCGGTTCACCTAGCTGCGCGAAAATGTCGGCGATCGGCCCGTGACCTGCCACGATGCGACGGTCGGTGTCGATGAACGGCACGCCCAGGATGCGCGCGACCCGCTTACCGAGGCGCGTCTTGCCCGCACCCGGAGGCCCGATCAGCACCACGAGAGGAGCGCCCTTCACGAGCCGAGCTGCGGGTTCGATGCCGGTTCGGTTCTGAGGTTCCGCGGGATGGCCGCGAGATAGCCGTCCAGGTTTCGCCGGGTCTCCGCCAGGGAGTCGCCCCCGAACTTCTCGAGCACCGCGTTCGCGAGCACCAGCGCGACCATCGCCTCGGCGACGACCCCGGCCGCGGGAACGGCGCAGACGTCGGAGCGCTGGTGGTGGGCCTCCGCGGCGCTCGAGGTCGCGACATCCACGGTGCGCAGCGCATGCGGCACCGTGGAGATCGGCTTCATCGCGGCACGAACCCGCAGCACGGTGCCGGTGCTCATACCGCCCTCGGTACCGCCGGCGCGATCGCTCGACCGGGCGATGCCGTCCGCCGTCTGGAACAGCTCGTCGTGTGCCTGTGATCCCCGTCGCTCCGCGGTCTGGAATCCGTCACCGACCTCGACGCCCTTGATCGCCTGGATACCCATGAGCGCACCGGCCAGCTGGGAGTCGAGCCGGCGATCCCAGTGGGTGTACGAGCCGAGTCCCGGAGGCAGGTTGTACGCGAGCACCTCGACCACTCCGCCGAGGGTGTCGCCGTCCTCATGCGCGGCGTCGACCTCGGCCACCATCCGTGCGGATGTCGCCGGGTCGAAACAGCGCAGCGGATCGGAATCGAGGGCGGCCACGTCGTCGGGACCCGGTAACGGAGATCCGTCAGGCACCCGCACGGAACCGATCGAGAGGGTGTGAGACACCAGGTCGACGCCCAGGCCGAGCAGGAACGACCGCGCCACGGCACCCAAAGCCACCCTGGCGGCCGTCTCGCGTGCGCTCGCCCGCTCGAGAACGTTGCGCGACTCGTCGAAACCGTACTTCTGCATGCCCACGAGGTCGGCGTGGCCGGGACGGGGGCGCGTCAGCGCGGCACCCCGGCCCTTCGGCAGCGTTTCCGGGTCGACCGGTTCCGCGCTCATCACCTCGACCCAGCGAGGCCATTCGGTGTTGCCGATCCTCAGCGCGACCGGGCTGCCCATGGTGAGCCCGAAGCGCACGCCACCGCTGATGGTGAGCTCGTCCTGCTCGAACTTCTGCCGTGCGCCACGCCCGTAGCCGAGCGTGCGTCGATGGAGGTCTGCCTGGATGCCCGCGGGTGACACCGGCACACCCGCCGGCATCCCCTCGAGAATGGCCACGAGTTCCGGGCCGTGCGATTCACCCGCGGTCAACCAACGAAGCATGGACCAATCCTCCCACAGCCCCTCAAGCCGCCTCTCGCATGGCGGCGAAGACCTCGGCCTCGCGATCGAGTTGCCGGGCAGGCGAGCCGTTCACGAAGATGCGCACCTGGGCGATGGCTTGGCGCAGCAGTAGTTCGATGCCGGGCACGACGGTAAGGCCGGCCTCGAGCCACGGGGCCGCAACAGTGGTGGGCCACGGCTCGTATGCCACATCGAACAGTGTCGCGCCGGCGACCGGAACCAGGTTCACCTCCACGCCGTTCGGGAGCGTGCTGATCACGAGAGACGGCTCCCAGTCCACCCCGTCGGAACCGAGCTCCTCCACCGCCAGCGACAGCCCGAGCCGCTCGCAGAGAGCGATGATCGCTCCCACGCGGTCTGGCGAGCGCGCTGACAGTGCCAGCCGCCGTGCTCCGAGCCGGGAGACCGCCACGACCATCGATGCCGCCGTCGCCCCGCCGCCGAGAATACGCACGTCATCCACCGAATCCACTCCGGCGGCCGTTAGCGCGTCGATCGCCCCCGAGACATCCGTGTTGAAGCCATGGTGCATGCCGCCTCCGAACAGCACCGTGTTCGCTGCGCCGGTCAGCTCGGCGAACTCGTCCAGACCGCCGAGCATGGGCAGCACGGCACGCTTGAGGGGCATCGTGAGTGACAGGCCGCGCCAGTCCCGGCCTCGGCTCTCCACGAAGGCGGGCAGCGTATCCGTCGTCACCTCGATGGCGTCGTATTCCCAGTCGAGGCCGAGAGCGCGATACGCCGCGCGGTGCAGCGCCGGCGACTTCGAGTGCGCGATCGGCGAGCCAAGCACCGCCAAACGGGTCAATTCTCGCCGCTCGTCACTAGTCGCAGCCGCCGGGGTTGGCCTTCAACCACTGCCCGAGCTGTGCGTTCGCCGCGTTCTGCTGTGCGATGGTGTCTGAGAAGGCCGTCTCACCGGTCTTGCAGTTCACCACGACGAAGTACAGCCAGGAGCCGTCCGCCGGATGCAGCGTCGCATCGATCGCCTTGTCACCCGGGTTCGAAATCGGCCCGACCGGCAAACCGGCGTTCGCGTACGTGTTGTACGGATTGCTCTTGTCCGCTCGCTGAGCGGGCGTGGTTTCGATGGATGTCGACCCCGCGCCATAGGCGACCGACGCGTCGGACTGCAGGTTCATGCCCTTCGCGATCCGGTTGTCCCAGACACGGGCGATCTTGTAGAAGTCGTCGACGTTGCCGCCCTCCTTCTGAGTGAGGCCGGCGAGCGTGAGGGTCTTGTGATAGTCAGCCGTGGCGACACCCGCGGCCTTCAGGTGCTGGAACATCGTGTTCACGAAGAGCTGGAAGATCTGGTGCGCGGTGAGCCCCGGATCGAGATTGTATGTCGCCGGGAACAGATAGCCCTCGAGACTCGGTGCCTCTGCCGGCAGTCCGTAGGTCTTGTAGTCGGCGGCCGCCGCCTGGAGCTGCGCGGAGGAGACTCCCGTGCTCTGGCTCACCGCGGCAAGCTTCGCGATCACCTGTTTGACGGTGATTCCCTCCGGCAGCACGATGCGCGTCTCGACCTTGTTCTTCGGGTCCTTGAGCGCAGCGAGAGCCGCTTTCGCGCTCATGTGCGACTTGAGCGAGTAGGTTCCCGGCTCGAAATTCACCGGGGTCTTCTGCTTGACCAGCAGATCGTAGAAGGCGGAATACGTCATCGTCACGCCGGCCTTCTGCAACGTCGTGGCGACATCGGAGCCCAACTGCCCGTCCTTGATGGTGATGACCACCTTGCCGGTGCCATTTCCCGTGTAATCGATGGGGGCATGGATTCCGAGCACCTTCTCCACCTGCGGCTTGAACGCGAAGAACACCGCCGTGCCGCCTCCGCCGATCACCACGACGATCGCCAGCAGCCAGATGAGCCAGGCGAAACTGCGCCGCTTCTTCGGTGGCTGACGCGGGGGCGCGCCACGACCAGGAGGATCGTTCCGCCCTCGTCCGCCCTCCTGCTCGCGAAGCTGGCGACGGCTCAGCGGCTCCGGTTCTGACAGCTGAGAGTACCGCTGCTGCGGCGCTTGAGGCTGCGCCGGTTGCACCGGCTGGGGAGCCTCAGGCTGCTGGGGTGCCTGCTCACGGGGTTGGGAGAAGATCTCGTCCCAGCTCGGCTCATCTGCCACGCTTATGGTCCTTCGTCCGGGTCGACGACCACACCCGGCGGAGTTCCGCCGGAGCGCTCGAAGTCGAGGGCATGCTGCAAAATTATAACCGCAGCGACCTGGTCGATGACGGGTCGCGACTGCTTCGTGTTGCGTCCGGAGGCGTGCAGGGCGCGCTGTGCCGACACCGTGGACAAACGTTCATCGACCAGACGCACGGGTGTCTGGGTACCGCGCGCCAGTTGCAGTGCGAAACCCCGGGCGTCCTGGGTCGAGCCGGTTTCGCCCCCGGAGAGGGATAGCGGCAGACCGACCACGATCTCGGTCGCCTCCGCATCGCGAGCGAGATCGACGATCCTCTCGAGATCACCCGCTCCGCGACGCACGGTCTCAACAGGGGTCGCCAGCACGGCATGCGGGTCGCTGCGGGAGATGCCGACCCGGGCTTTGCCGACGTCGACTCCGAGGCGCACCCCCGCGCGCATCCGTTACCTCGGCAGCTCGGCGCTGATCGCCTCGAGCGCCGCCGGGATGGCGGTCACCGCGGTGCCTCCGCCCTGGGCCAGGTCGTCCTTGCCGCCGCCACCGCCGCCGAGAATGCCGGCCGCCGTCTTCGCAAGTGCCCCCGCCTTGACGCCGAGGCCTCGTGCGGCCTCGTTCGTGGCGACGATGACGGCGGGCTTGCCCCCGACATCCGACGCGAGCGCGACGATCGAAGGGTCGCTGCCGAGCCGGCCGCGCACCGCGGTGGCAAGGGTACGCAGGTCGTCGGCGGACTGCAGCGGGCCGATGTCGAGCAGGAGGGCCGTCACCGCGCCGACCCGGGACGCCTGGGCGACCAGACCGGGTACGCGCTCCCCGAGAGCCGCTGACTCGAATTCCGCGATGCGTTTCTCGGCCGCTTTGAGACTGGCCGCCAGCTCGGCGATCCGCTCCGGCAGCTGCTCGCGCGGAGTCTTCAGGTTCGACGTCAGTTCGGACACGATCGCGCGCTCGACCGCCAGATCCTTGAAAGCCTCGAGGCCGACGAGCGACTCGATCCGCCGGTTGCTGGAGCCGATCGACGACTCGCTGACCACATTGATCAGCCCGATCTCCGCGCTGCGGCCGACGTGAATGCCCGCACACAGTTCCAGGGACCACGGGTCGCCGATCTGCACGACGCGCACCGTGTCGCCGTACTTCTCGCCGAACAGGGCCATGGCGCCGAGCGCCCGCGCATCGTCGAGTGGCATGATCCGCGTGGTCACCTCGAGATTGTCGCGGATCTTGCCGTTCGCGATGTCCTCGATCTCGCTGCGCGTCTCCGGCGAAAGCGGCGTGCTCCAGTTGAAGTCGAGGCGCATGTAGCCCGCCCGGTTGTCCGAGCCGGCCTGGTGGGCCTCCGGGCCAAGCACCTGGCGCAGCGCGGCGTGAATGAGGTGGGTCGCCGAGTGCGCCTGGGTCGCGCCATGGCGATACTCCCGATCGACCACACTGGTCGCTGCCGCGCCGACACCGACCTCGCCGCTGGCCACCTGCACGCGATGGCTCACCAGCCCCTTGACCGGGCGCTGCACGTCGAGCACCTCCAGGTCGAACCCGTTGCCGGTGATGCGTCCGGCATCCGCCTCCTGCCCACCCGACTCCGGGTAGAGCGAGGTCTCCGCCAGAATCACCTCGGCGATGTCGCCGGTCGCGATCCGGTCGACCGACACGCCGTCCTTGATCAGGCCGAGCACCGTGGTGTCCGTGTCGAGGTAGTCATACCCGGTGAACACGGTCTCGCCCTGGGCACGGAAGGCGCTGTAGACGCCGAGGTCGGCGAGCAGGGTCTTCTTGGCCTTCGCGTCCGTCTTCGCCATGGTGCGCTGCTGCAGCATGAGCGCGTCGAAGGCGTCCCGATCGACGGTGAGTCCGGACTCCTCCGCGATCTCGAGGGTGAGGTCGATGGGGAAGCCGAAGGTGTCGTGCAGCAGAAATGCCGTGTCGCCGGGCAACTGCGTCGCGCCGAATGCCTTCGTCTTGTCGACGGCCACATCGAGGATGCTGGTGCCGCTCGCGAGTGTGCGCAGGAAGGTCTCCTCCTCCGCATAGGCCAGCCGTGCGATGCGGTCGTAGTCGGTCGCGACCTCGGGGTACGCGGCCTTCATCGCATCGCGGGACGCGGGGAACAACTCGCCGAAGGTCGCGGCATCCACACCGAGCAGGCGCATCGAGCGCACGGTGCGGCGCAGCAGCCGGCGCAGGATGTAGCCGCGGCCCTCGTTCGCCGGGGTGACGCCGTCAGACATGAGCATCAGGCCGGAACGGACGTGATCGGCGATCACTCGCATCCGCACATCATCGTCGTGGTCGGCCCCGTACCGGCGACCCGAGATCTGCGATGCCATATCGAGCACCGGACGTACCTGGTCGATCTCGTAGAAGTTGCCGACCTCCTGCTTGATGAACGCGACTCGCTCGAGTCCCATACCGGTGTCGATGTTCTTCTTCGGAAGATCGCCGAGGATCTCGAAGCTCTTGCCGTTGCCTGGACCGCGCAGGTACTGCATGAAGACCAGGTTCCAGATCTCGACGTAGCGGTCATCGTCGGTCGCCGGACCGCCGTCGCGGCCGAACGCTGGTCCGCGGTCGAAAAAGATCTCCGAGCAGGGCCCGGCCGGGCCCGGCTGGCCGGTCGACCAATAGTTGGTGTCCATGTCGAGGCGCTGGATTCGCTCCTCCGGCAGGCCGGCGATCTCCCGCCAGAGCGAGAACGCCTCATCGTCGTCCTTGTAGACGGTCACCCAGAGGTCATCCGGGCGAAAACCGTACCCGCCATCGGCCTCGGATGACGTGAGCAACTCCCAGGCATAGGTGATCGCCTGCTCCTTGAAGTAGTCGCCGAACGAGAAGTTGCCGTTCATCTGGAAGAAGGTGCCGTGGCGCGGGGTCTTACCCACCTCCTCGATGTCGAGCGTGCGGATGCACTTCTGCACGCTCGTCGCCCGCGGATACGGCGCAGGCACCAGCCCGGTGAGGTATGGCACGAACGGGACCATTCCGGCGACCGTGAACAGCAGCGTCGGGTCGTCACTGACCAGAGACGCCGAAGGCACCACGGTGTGACCGCGCTCGGCGAAGAAGTCGAGCCAGCGGCGACGGATGTCAGCGGTCTGCATGGTTTCCTGAAGGTTGTGGCCGAG
>JAZJYU010000062.1:13544-22825 GCA_040390225.1 Actinomycetota bacterium
CTCCGCCGCCGGCCCCAGGTTCCAGAGCGCCCACATGTTGAAGAAAATATGGATCAATCCAATGTGCAGGAACATCGCCGTAAACATACGCCAGGGCTGGCTGCCCGCCGAGAGCGGCCCGACCGACGTCGGCCCGCGAGCATGTGGCTCAGTTGACGTCGGCGTCGGCGACGGCCGCGCGAAGCTCGGCCTCGCGCGCCTTGTAGCCCTCGACGACGGCGCTCGAGAATTCCTTCGCACGGCTGTCGACATCCGCGAAGAAGCGCTTGCCCTCGGGGGTCTTATTAATCTGGTGTGCGGCGACGAAGCCGATACCGACGCCGACGATGAGCAGAACGAGACTCTTCATGGCTCCAGCTTACTTAGCCTTAGGCGCTCGGAGGCCCGTGATGGCCGCACGGACGCCCGCCGTGAACCCTGCCAGCTTCACCAGCGGACCGCCGAGTGTCGCCGCGAACAGGGCGATGAGGGATGTCACATTGCCAGTAGCGTCCGCAAGGCCGCTGGTGATGGCGTCGACGCGCTCCAACTGGGTGTTCGCGGTGCGCACGGTGATGGCCGCCTCTTCGAGGATCGGGGTGACGTTCTCCCCCAGCTCATGGATCTGAATCCGGGTTTCGTCGAAGACACGCCCAAGCTTGACCAGCGGCACGGCCAGCAGTCCGACCAGCACTGCGAACACGCCAGCGGCGATCAGGCCCGCGATATCGCCACCGGTCATCTCCGAACCACCTTTCGAGTCATCCCACCCTATTCGAACCCAGCCACCTCCCCCACTCGGAGGGGCGGTTAACGAGGGAAGGGCCGCGGCATTCCGCGGCCCTTCCCTGACGACCTGCTGCTAACGGGCCGCGTAGTATTCGACGACCAGCTGGACCTCACAGGTGATCGGGACCTCGGCACGCTTCGGGCGGCGCACCAGGCGCGCCTGCAGCTTGTCGAGCTCGACCTCGAGGTAGGCCGGCGTCTTCGGCAGAACGTCGGCGTGCCCGCCGGCCGCGGCGACCTGGAACGGCTCCATGCCCTCGCTGCGCGTGTGAACGTGGATGAGCTGGCCCGGCTTCACCCGGAACGACGGACGGTCGACACGCTGTCCATCGACCATGATGTGGCGGTGGACGATCAGCTGGCGAGCCTGAGCGGTGGTGCGAGCGAACGCCGCGCGCACCACGAGAGCGTCGAGACGCATCTCGAGCTGCTCGACCAGGTTCTCACCGGTCAGTCCGGCTGCGCGGCGAGCCTCTTCGAACTGGATCTTGAGCTGGGCCTCGCGGATGCCGTACTGAGCACGCAGGCGCTGCTTCTCGCGCAGACGCACGGCGTAGTCGCTGTCGGTCTTGCGCTTGGTGCGGCCGTGCTCTCCCGGAGGATACGGACGTTTCTCGAGGTACTTCGCGGCCTTCGGCGTGAGCGGGATGCCCAGCGCACGGGACAGGCGCGTCTTGCTCCTGGTGCGTGACTGTGTAGACACAGTTGTTCCTTTCGACTCTCTTCGTTTCCGCCGATCAAGTCGAACAGGGCGGGAACTCGCGCGCGAGCGCGAACAGGTGGGAAGAGATGGCCCGAAATGGGCCGTAGGACAGCTTATCAGATCAGGTCTCGACCTGGTCAGCCCTGTCCGCGGATGATGCGCCGAAGCTTTTCCAGCCGTGCGGAGACATCGCGCTCGTTGCCGTGCTCGGTCGGCCGGTAGTACTCCGTGCCGAGAAGAGGTTCTGGCAGATACTGCTGCTCGACGACCCCGAGTTCGGAATCATGGGAGTAGAGATAGCCCTTGCCATGCCCGAGCTTCTTCGCGCCGGCGTAGTGCGCATCGCGCAGCGGCTTCGGCACCCTGCCGATCTTGCCCGCGCGCACGTCGGCGATCGCGGCGTCGAGCGCCAGGTACGCCGCGTTCGACTTCGGCGCGGTCGCGAGATACACGACGGCCTCGGCCAGAGGGATTCGGCCCTCTGGCATGCCGACGTATTGAACGGCGTCCGCCGCCGCGACCGCGATGACGAGTGCCTGCGGGTCGGCCATACCGATATCTTCGGCCGCGCTGATCATCACCCGCCGAGCGATGAACCGCGGGTCCTCGCCTGCCTCGATCATGCGCGCGAGGTAGTGGAGCGCGGCGTCGACGTCCGACCCCCGCACCGACTTGATGAACGCGCTGATCACGTCGTAGTGCTCGTCGCCCTGCCGGTCGTAACGCAGCAACGCGCGGTCGACCGCGAGGGAGACGATCTCGTCGGTGATGACCGGCTTCTCACCGCCGGCTGTCGCTGTCGCGGACAGTGCCGCTGCCTCCAGCGCGGTCAGCGCCCGCCGCGCGTCCCCCGATGCGAGCCGGATGATCGCTGCACGAGCATCCGGTTCGAGCACGACCCTGTCGACGAGCCCCTTCGGGTCGATGACGGCCCGGTCGACGAGCACGCCGAGATCCTCGTCGGACAGGGCTTCGAGGGTGAGCAGCAGCGAGCGTGACAACAGTGGGGAGATCACCGAGAACGACGGGTTCTCGGTGGTGGCCGCCACCAGGATGACCCAGCCGTTCTCGACCCCGGGCAGCAGCGCGTCTTGCTGGGCCTTGGAGAATCGGTGGATCTCGTCGAGGAACAGCACCGTCGAGAGGCCGTAGAGGTCGCGGTCGCTCAGCGCTCGCTCCATCACTTCGCGGACATCCTTCACACCGGCGTTCACCGCCGACAGCTCGACGAACTTTCGGCCAGAGCTGTGAGCTATCGCCTGAGCGAGCGTGGTCTTGCCCGTGCCGGGCGGACCCCACAGGATGACGGAAACCGAACCCTGCTCACCGGTGCGATCGCTGGCGAGGCTCACCAGCGGAGAACCCGGTCCCAGGAGGTGCCGCTGGCCGGCCACCTCGTCGAGGCTTCGCGGACGCATGCGCACGGCAAGCGGGGTCGCGCCCGACCGAAGTCCGAGCTGGGTGTCCGCCATGAAGCCAATGCTAGTTCGGACGTATGACGACGCCGCGTCCTATAAAGTGCATGGGGACCGAGCACGCTGGAGGATCTGTGGCACCGAGCAAGAACGCCGAGCGGGATGCACGCGAGGCGAGAGACCGTCTGCGCCGTTACAACGCGCGGCAGGCAGTGCACAGCCACCAGGTCACCCGCCGGCGCAGGGATAACATTCTCGCCGTGATCGGTGTCGTCGTCGTCGCCACCCTGGCCACGCTGACCCAGGTCTATTACTTCACCGCGGGGCCCGGCAAGATCTCCGCTTCCGCATCACCGTCGCCGAGCGCGAGCGTCGCTGCCGGCGACCAGAATGTCGGAGCGGTGCCGGCCAAGACCATCGCGAAGAACCGAACCTGGACAGGCACGATCGATCTCAACGACGTCAAGCTCGACTTCAGCCTCGATGGCAAAAAGGCTCCGCAGGCGGCATCCGTCTTCATCTCGCTGACCAAAAAGGGCTTCTACACCACAACCGGAAAGGCGTGTCACCGGCTTACGACGAGCGGGCTGTACGTCATCCAGTGCGGTTCGGTCAATGGTGACGGCACGGGCGATCCTGGCTTCAGCTTCGGGCCGATAGAGAACGCGCCGAAGGACGGGGTCTACCCGGCAGGCACGATCGCGATGGCGCGATCCTCAAGCGCCTATAGCAATGGCAGCCAGTTCTTCATCGTCTACAAAGACACGACCCTCGACACGTCGACCGGTGGCTACACGGTGATCGGCACAGTGACGAGCGGCCTGTCGACATTCGTTTCGACGATCGCCGACCAGGGCACGGCAGACGGATCGACCGACGGGGCGCCGAAGGTGACCACCACGATCACCAAGGTGACGGTCAAGTAACAGCTCGGTGTCACCCGCGGTGCCGTGCAATAGGCTGGCGTCGGCTATTTCGTGCGCTTCGGCGTGATCGGCCCGAGCAGCAAGGTGAGGCTTTTGGCTACTGGTGAAGAGGCCCCGTGGGGTCGCGTCGACGAGACGGGAACGGTCTACGTTCGCGAGGGCGATGGGGAGCGTGCCGTCGGGCAGTACCCTGACGGCACTCCCGAGGAGGCCATCGCGTACTTCGAGCGCAAGTACACCGAACTTGCCGGCCAGGTGACGCTGCTCGAGCAGCGAATCAAACGCGGCACCGCTGCTGCGGACGTCGCGAAGACGATCGCCACGCTGAAGACCACGGTCAGCAGCGCGAACGCCGTTGGCAACCTGCCCGCACTCACGGCTCGACTCGACGCCCTGGATGGCGCCGTCGGCGAGCTCACCGAGAAGCAGACCGCCGAGAACAAGGCGGCGACGGATGCCGCGCTCGCTGAGCGCGAGGCACTCGTCGTCGAGGCGGAGACGCTCGCCGCCCAGGACCCGGCCAAGGCGCAGTGGAAGCAGGTCAGCGCAACGCTCGACGAACTGTTCGCCCGCTGGCAGAAGCACCAGCAGGACGGCCCGCGCCTTCCGAAGAACGAGAGCAACGAACTCTGGAAGCGCTTCCGCGCTGCTCGCACGACGATCGAGACGCACCGCAAGGCATTTTTCGCTGAACTGGACTCTGTGCACAAGGACGCGCGCAATCGTAAGCAGGAACTGGCCGAGAGGGCCGAAACGCTGGTCGCCCAGGGCACGGCGGGCATCCCCGCCTACCGCTCGCTGCTCGACGACTGGAAGGCGGCAGGGCGCGCCGGCAAGAAATTCGATGACGCCCTCTGGGCGCGATTCAAGGCGGCGGGCGACTCGCTGTATGCCGCGAAGTCCGAGATCGACGCGCAAGAGAATGAGGAGTTCGGAGCCAACCTGCAGAAGAAGCTCGAGCTGCTAGCCGAGGCGGAACCGCTGCTCAGCGAGACCGACCGCAGCAAGGCCCGGGACGCCCTGCTCGGCATCCAGCGTCGGTGGGACTCCATCGGCAAGGTGCCGCGTGACCAGGTGAAGACGATCGAGGATCGGCTGCGCAAGGTCGAAACCGCCGTGCGCAAGCTCGACGATGAGCACTGGCAGAAGAGCAACCCCGAGCGGATCGCCCGCGCAGAGGGCATGGCGGGCCAGCTGCAGGATGCCATAGCCAAGCTCGAGGTGGAGCTCGCGGATGCGAAGAAGAGCGGCGATGCGAAGAAGATCGCCGCGGCTCAGGAGGCGCTCGACGCCCGTCAGGCCTGGTTGAAGGCGATCAGCTAGTACCGCTCACCCGAAAGTTCTCCACAGATCTGCGGAACACCAGTTGGTAGCGAACCGCGTCCGACGATCATGGCCGCATGAGACTTCCCGCCGTTCTGTCAACGCATGACCTGCCGAGCGCCGAGTTGCAGGCCGCCCGGCTCGACGGCGAACTCTTCGCGATCGACGAGTGCTTCAGCCCGATCGACGAGATCGAGCAACGGCGGCACCGCGCCGCATCGCTCGCAGCCATCGTGCCGGACCGGTTGATCGCCGAACAGCATTCGGCGGCCTGGGTGCACGGCGCGCTCCTCCACGCTCCCGCGCGACATGAGTTCTGTGCTGACACCCGTGCCCGCGTGAGACCGGCGGGCGCGAGATTCGCGCTCCGCGAGGTCGTCATCGACGACTCGGATCTCATGGAACTCGGCGGCATGAGCGTCACCACTCCCCTGCGCACGGTGCTCGATCTCGCCCGTTTCAGCTCCGAGTTCGGCGAGGCCGAACGGCAGGTGACGCGGGCGCTGATGGTTTGCGGTCGGTTCGGGTTCATCGACTGCGTCTCTGCGCTCGACCGGCGCCGCAACCTTCCGGGCAAGCGTCAGGCGATCGCCAGGCTCGCCGAGTTCCAGCTGCCCAAGTTCCAGCTGCCAGAGTTCCAGCTGCCCGAGTTCCAGCTGCCTGCCGTCAGCCGCCCGTGACGCGGTACACGTCGTAGACGGCGTCGATACGCCGCACGGCGTTGAGTACGCGGTCGAGATGCGTGGTGTCGCCCATCTCGAAAACGAACCGGCTGAGGGCCAGCCGTTCACTCGACGTCGAGACTGTCGCCGACAGGATGTTCACGTGATTCTCGGAAAGCACCCGGGTCACGTCCGACAGCAGGCCGGCTCGATCGAGCGCCTCGATCTGGATCTGCACCAGGAACACGCTCGATGACGACGGCGCCCACTCGACCTCGATCATCCGCTCCGGTTCTTCGAGCAGCGAAGTCACATTGTGACAACTGGCCTGGTGCACCGAGACACCGGCACCCCTGGTGACGAAGCCGACGATCGGGTCGCCAGGAACGGGCGTGCAGCACTTTGCGAGCTTCACCAGAATGTCCGGCTGGCCGCGCACGAGCACGCCTGAATCGCTGTTGCGCAGCTGCTTCGGGCGACCCTTGCTCGGGAATTCGATATCGGCGTCTTCGGCCTCAGCCTCTGTGTGCAGTGAGGCGAGCACCTTCTCGATCACCGACTGGGTCGAGACATGGCCCTCGCCGACTGCCGCGTAGAGGGAAGAGACGTCGTCGTAGCGCATCTGCGACGCCACCTCGCTGAACGAGTCCTGGTTCATCAGCCGCTGGAGCGGGAGGTTCTGCTTGCGCATCGCTCGTGCGATCGCGTCCTTGCCCTGCTCGATCGCCTCGTCACGACGTTCCTTCGTGAACCACTGGCGGATCTTGTTGCGGGCCCGGGGACTCTTGACGAAGTTCAGCCAGCCCTGGCTCGGGCCGGCATCCGGATTCTTGGAGGTGAACACCTCGACCACATCGCCGCTGTTCAGGGTGCTCTCGAGCGGAACCAGGCGTCCGTTCACCTTCGACCCCATGGTGCGGTGCCCGACCTCGGTGTGCACGGCGTAGGCGAAGTCGACCGGAGTCGCGCCTGCCGGCAGGCCGATGACCTTGCCCTGGGGTGTGAAGACGTAGACCTCTTTCGCGCCGATCTCGAAGCGCAGGCTGTCGAGGAACTCGTTCGGGTCAGCGGTCTCCGCCTGCCAATCGCTGATGTGCGCAAGCCACGCCATGTCGGCATCATCGTGCGAGTCGACGTTGCCCTTTCCGGCGTTCACCCGCTCCTTGTACTTCCAGTGCGCGGCCACGCCGAACTCGGCGCGCTGGTGCATGTCTTCGGTGCGGATCTGGATCTCGACCGCTCGGCCCTTCGGCCCGATCACCGTCGTATGCAGCGACTGGTACAGGTTGAACTTGGGGGTAGCGATGTAGTCCTTGAACCGTCCTGGAATCGGGTTCCAGCGTGCGTGAATCGATCCGAGAACCGCGTAGCAATCGCGCACCGACCCCACCAGGATGCGGATGCCGACCAGGTCGTAGATCTCATCGAAGTCTCGACCGCGCACGATCATCTTCTGGTAGATCGAGTAGTACTGCTTCGGACGGCCGACGACCTTGCCTTTGATCTTCGAGGCCTTGAGGTCGTTGTTCACGTCATTGATGACCTGCTGCACGAATTCCTCGCGCTGCGGCGTGCGCTGCCTGACCAGATTCTCGATCTCGACGTAGAGCTTCGGGTAGAGCACAGCGAAAGAGAGGTCTTCCAGTTCCCACTTGATGTTCTGGATGCCCAGACGGTGAGCAAGCGGAGCGTAGATCTCCAGCGTCTCCGTGGCCTTGCGCTTCGCCGACTCGGTCGGCACGAATCCCCAGGTGCGCGCATTGTGCAGTCGGTCGGCCAGCTTGATGACGAGCACGCGGATGTCTTTCGACATCGCAACGACCATCTTGCGCACCGTCTCGGCCTGGGCGCTGTCGCCGTACTTGAGCTTGTCGAGCTTGGTGACGCCGTCGACCAGCATCGCGATCTCGTCGCCGAAGTCGTGACGCAGCAGGTCCAGGCTGTAATCGGTGTCTTCGACGGTGTCGTGCAGCAGCGCAGCGGCGAGGGTCTTCGGCCCGATACCGAGGTCGGCCAGAATCTGCGCAACCGCGACCGGGTGGGTGATGTACGGCTCGCCGCTCTTGCGCAGCTGACCGCGGTGGGCGAGTTCGGCCGTGGCGTATGCACGTTCGATGATGCCCACGTCGGACTTCGGGTGATGCATCTTCGCCGTCTTGATTAGACGGTCAACCGAACCCGCCGGCTGCGCACGCGAGAAGATGCGTGGGAGAAGAGTGCGAAGCGAGCCGGCCGGAACCGGCTCGGGCGCGGCAGCCTGACGCGGTGTCGTCGTCTCGGTCATGCGCCAGCCTCCTTCAGCAAAGTTAGCATCCGACGGCGCCGTGCCTGGCCGCGTTCGCTGTGCGCGTGCGTCAGCCGATGACGAATGGTGTCAGTCCACCACGATCTGGCCGCCGGCATCCGCCCAGGCACCCGTTCCACCGGCGACGTTCACCACGTCATAGCCCGCATCGAGCAGGGCCTTCGTCACCTTGGCCGAGCGCCCGCCGGCCTGGCAGATGACGAGCACCTGCTGGTCGGTGGGAACCTCTGACATGAGCTCGTTCAGTTTCGACATCGGTAACAGGTGTGCACCCGCGGCGTGCCCGGCATCCCATTCATCCTGTTCGCGCACATCGATCAGATAGGTGCCCGACTTGACGCGCTCGACCGCTTCGGCTGTGGGGATCTCGGGAAGGTCGCTCATGGTTATCTCCTACTTGGTTGCAACGGCAGTGCCGGCGATACTGGCCTCGCGGGCGGAAAGAGCGCGCTTGTCACGCTTCTTGATGCGCTCTTCGCTGCTACGGAAGGTCGCGTAGAGCGGCGCCGCCACGAAGATCGTCGAGTATGTGCTCACGATGATGCCGATGAACAGCGCGAGCGAGATGTCTTGCAGCGTTCCTGCGCCGAGCAGCAGAGCACCGATGAAGAGGATGCCCGCGACCGGCAGAATGGCGACCACCGAGGTGTTGATCGACCGCACGAGGGTCTGGTTGACGGCCATGTTGACCGACTCGCCAAAGGTGCGGCGAGACTGCTCGCCGTCCTCCGACGTGTTCTCACGGATCTTGTCGAACACGACGACGGTGTCATAGAGCGAGTAGCCCAGGATGGTCAGGAAGCCGATCACCGCGGCCGGGGTGATCTCGATGTGCAGCAGCCCGTAGACCCCCGCGGTGATGATGAGGTCATGGGCGAGTGCGATCAGCGCGGCCGCCGACATCTTCCAGGTACGGAAGTACAGCGACATGGCGACCGCCACGAGCACCAGGAACGCGACGAGTCCGGTGATCGCCTGACGGGTGATGTCCGCGCCCCAGGTGGCGCCGATGAACGAGCTGGCCACCTGGGTCTGCTTCACGTTGTAGGCCTTGGCAAGGGCATCCGTCACGGCCACGCTCTGCTTCGTGGTCAGCTGGTCGGTCTGGATGCGAACCGAGTTGCTTCCGACGATCGTGACGACCGGCTTCGTGGAGGGCACGACATCTTTCACGGTATT